>JACRFA010000300.1 GCA_016218065.1 Ignavibacteriota bacterium
TCTCCTGGGCCTGGAAAGAGCCGGACTCGTTGGGACGCCAGAAGAGGCCGGCATATTTGGCCAGGCAGCCTGATCAGGGAAGCGGTGGATGTCCTGGATTTCAGCCATAAGCCTGGCCACCAGCACCGGCCCCAAACCTGGCACTGAGATCAAGGGGTTGGGAAACTTGCGCACTTCGCGCTCTATGGCCCGGTCTAACTCCTTGATGTGCCGGGACAGGGTGCGGATGTTCTCCAGGGTGGCACTCAGGATGAGGTTCAGAGGTTCATTCAGAGATGCATGCAATCGGGCAAGCAGATCATCAACTGATTCGCTTCTAAGTTTGCCGGCTCGAAATAGGTCTAAACCCTCCTCAACGTGCGCCGCGATTTCTAAGCGGCGCTCTTCTACATAGCGCTTTCTTACAATGTCGACAAGTTTCATTCGCTGCTCCGGAGAAAGCTGCATCACTGAATCGAGTGCGCTGTCAAATGTCATCATAGCATTTCCTTCATTGGCTCTCTGCAAAATACAAAGGAGAGAGTTAAGAGTAAACACAAAGCGCTTGGCTCATCTTTCCATCTTTTCGCTCACTGCCTTCACGATCGTCCCATCCCGCAAATACCGATACAGATCTTTCCCGGGACACAACGTCTCGGCATAATCCTTATGCCCTCGTATCGAATCAACGGGAACGGAAAATCTCTTTGCGAGAAATGCGGTAAGCCCGATGATAGCGTTCAGTTGGTCTTTGCTGATAATGTGATTCTCATAATTCCCCAACACACACATCAGCGCGTGACCAGTGGGATCGTAGCTTGTGTTTGTGTCTCCGGGAAGGTTGATCGGGCGCGCTTCGTAGATGTTTCCTTTCAGATCGATGATGAAGTGATACGGAATATCGATCCAGTGTTTCTCCTCGCGGCTCCATGTTTGAAACCCCGGCAAATACTTCAGCACATCTTTCTCGGCGGAGAATTCTTCTCCGCCATGATGAATGGTGATTCTGTTGATTGTATGATCAGGCAGCGCCTGCTCGCCCGGCGTCCATCCCCAGTGCTCACGCCTCACCACAGGAAGCTCTGCCGGATAATCGAGCTGCACGATGTTGGTTGCACGCTCAATCGGTTTCTTCGCGCACGACAAGAGAGCGAACGCCGCAACGCCGCAGAGCAATAGGACAAACAACATTCTTCCCCTTGCAGAAGGCGCGATCATTTGCTTCCCGCGCCGAATGTCGCGTTGGTCTTCATGAGTTTCTGCACGACTTCCTGATAGTACGGTTTCTCTTTGAGACTCGCGTACGATCCGGGGAAATATGCCAGCGTAATGTCGGCGCTTTCGGTGTCGAATGCGTTGATCACCACCGAGCAGCGCTGATCATTCGACAGCCGGGTATTGTCAATCATCGGAAAGTCGTAGAAGCCAACCCAGAACTCGGCGGAGTTCGTCTCGACGCGGGCTGAGTCCATCGGCGTACGGATTTCGAGTCGGAGCTTCATTTCTTTCGTCTTCGCATCCGCTTCGATCACAACGAGGCTGAACTCGCGCTGAATACTATCGACGGTGAGCGTCGCGCCGTCGATCGGAATGCCGCCGGGCGTGTTTCTCAATGCCTCGAAATCAACAATCCGGTCAACCTTCTGGCCCGCGCTTTCGAGCACGAGCATTTGCTTGCGCGTGATTTCCACGGCAACTTTGTGCAAACGGTCGAGGTAATCGCCGCGCTCGGAATCCTTGCTCCGACTGATTTCCTTTTCGAGATAGACAAAGAGCGGCTTCAAGTTGAGCGACTCGTGAAAATTGTACGAGAGCAGCTCGATGTTCAAGACTTTTTCATCCAACGACGCAGACGCAGGCCGGAGGAATGATTGGATGATTGAGACGAACATGTCTTTGCGCAGCGCGCTTTCGGCTTCCTCACGCTTGCTCATCAGCTCCGTATAGATGCGCACGTTGGTCTCGGCGGCCTGCAAGCGCTCACGTGACTGCGTCTCGGCAAGCTCGCGCTCTTTCAGATAATTCGTTCCGATCATACCGATGATCGCGACGGTAATCGCGGTAATCAATCCACTGCTCGATTGCAGCAGCACGCTCGCCTTCTCCCACCACGCTTTTTTGTCGGGAGTCTGTTCGGCCATAGTCACTTCCTCCTGAGCGTGTATGTTCCTTCCTTCGCTTCAAGAATCCAATCGTATCGTAACGACTTGTCATACGAAAACAGCTCGGCGGAGGCTGTCTGTTCTTTGTAGTAGATGGTGAACGTGCATTTTCCCTTTTCCTTCACGAACACCCGATACGCGCCAAACTTGTCAGTCGTATCTGTGTAGCTGGATTTGTTTGCTGCCGTAATCTCGATCTTGACACTCTCACCAACGGGCTTGCCATTTTCGGTAATGCTGCCGAAGATTTCGCCCGCGAACAATCGAGCCGGGAGCGCGAGGGCAAGCAGAATGCTGAGGCGCGTTATCGTTCTCATTGGTTCCTCCATATTTTATTAAATTCACGCATGACGGTGAACCCTGCCCGCCTTGTTTGTACCTTACGGGCAGGCGGGCGTCATGCTATGCGAAATAAGACGGATGACTCCGCCTGGATTCCTTCATGAATCCTCTGTGCCCTTCCGCTACTCAAAAAATTCTTCCTCATCATCGACTCCGTCGAACACATCATGCCGCTTTGTAGCCAGTGTAGATTTTGACTTCCTTTCGAAGCCGCCCTTCAAGACGATCTTTTTCAATCTCCAGATCGTAACGCGTTTGAAGATTCAGCCAGAAGCGTTCCGAGAGACCCAAATACCGCGAGAGCCTCAACGCGGTGTCGGCGCTTATCGCCCGCCTGCCGCGGACAACTTCGTATAACCTGGTCGGATGAACACCGATCCCTTTTGCGAGCGTTTTCTGATTTAATCCGAGGGGTATCAAAAACTCGTTCGCGAGAATCTCACCGGGATGTATCGGATTGAATATCTTGCGCATGGCAACCTCTCTTGGCGTTTTTGTGGTAGAGTCACACAGTTCAAACGAAGGCGGACAAATCCGCATGGTAACTCAAAACTCTCCTGGTGTGTCAGTAAAGCTGTGCGTATTCCATCCCTCGTTGACGAATGTCGGACAGGAGAAGTGCTCGAACACAGTCTCGAGGTAGTGCCTCGACTTCTGATTGCAGCAAAGTCCATAGTCGGCATTGAACGGGGCGAAATAGGAACAACCGCCACACTGCTCGCCCTCCTTGTAGCGTTCCTTCATTCCTGGATCATCAGGCCAGCCGTTCAGGCACATTTTCTCGCTGTCGCTGTTGGACCAGGTCTCGGTGATGATTGAGTTTTTGTTCATCGTCTTGATCCCATTAGTCCGATTCGTGCCGTTTTATGTATGAACTCGTGGGACTCATTTCAAAAAATTCTTCCACATCATCGACTCGACCGGCTTGTCCGTGCGGGTATTGTACTTTGCTGACGCTTTCGTCTTGTAGCTCGTCAGCACTTCGCCATCGACTTCAAAATAAATCAACTGACCGATCGGCATACCGTTGTAGATGCGCACGGGCTGCTTCACGGAAATCTCCAGCGTCCATGTGTTGCAGAAACCGATGTCGCCTTTGCCCGCCGTCGCGTGAATATCGATGCCCAGCCTTCCGATGCTGCTCTTGCCTTCGAGGAACGGAACATGTGCATGCGTCTCGGTATATTCTTCCGTAACGCCAAGATACAAACGGTGCGGCAAAAGAATCAGTCCGTTGTCCGGAATCTCGAAATGATCGATCTCGTTGTGTAACTTCGCATCAAGGATATCGCTCTTGTACGTCGCGAGATATTTTCCGAGATGCACGTCGTACGAGTTCGAGCCGAGATACTTTCTATCGAAGGGAGAAACGACGATCGTGCCCTTCTCCATTTCTTCGAGAATGCGCTTGTCGGTGAGGATCATAATTATGAAATATTGGCGGAAGGCGTCATCAGCCTTATGCTAATGAACTCACGCTCAAGATAGGAAAATTGAGGCGGAAAGTCATAGATGTGCAGAGTTAGTTAATCATAGAAGGACCACGTTGTTTTTGGATTTGAGATTTGAGATTCACGCTAGTTGTTTTGTCCGGGAAGTCCTTTGGGATACAAGATGACGATATCCGGCGTCTCCGGCGTCTCTTCGATTTTTCGCTCCGTGTCCTTCATATCATGTTCAAGTGCTTCCTCGATTCTCTTTCTCAGATCGGGATAATCAGCCAGAATCTCGTTCCGTTCTTCGAGTTTGTCCATCACCTCCCTATACACCTTGTCATAGCGAGGATAACATCTCTCCTCTAACTCAAGACCAATCTGCTCACCTAACTTCGGCCCGTCACTATCCAATTTCCAGCGTTCATCAATATCGGCGCGAAGCGTCACCAATAATGGCGACTTGAGCTTGATGATGAGCCTCCGCGATATCGGTCCGACTTCATCGAAGAGCCACGCGGCTTCGTCTTTGTTCTTTGCCGAGCATACGCTGACTGTTCCGTCAGCCCAGCGGTAGGCGTAGGTGGGCATTTGTGTTCCTCTTCTGATTGGATTGAGTGACTTCCGTCGCGAACGAGCTCGATGTGTTGGTCGGGACTCCGTCCCGACTGGTCGAGTCAGAGACTCGACCAACTTATCTTTCTAATGTCAACGCTTCGCCCCACCGCGTGATTGGCATTGCGAAGGAAGGGTGACCGGGGATATCGTCATCGGCGGTCAGTCGTTGCCTGCTTCACTTCGTTCATCTACTATTGTGTCTGTGTCCTCTTGTGTCTGCTAACGCCATTGGATAGATTGATGGCGCAAGCGAAAAAGAAATCGCACAAACCACAGCCATGGCATCGCACTTCACCATACGCGCAACAACACCAGGCGACAGGGATTGGATAAAGCCGTTCATAACCGATCATTGGGGTTCAAGTGTTGTCGTCGCTCATGGAACAACGTACTTCCCGCATGACCTTCCGGGTTTTGTCGCGGCGGACAGAGAATCTTATGTCGGGTTAATCAGCTATCGAATCGCGGAGGGTAGCTGTGAGATTGTCACACTGGATAGCACCCGACCAGGTTTGGGAATCGGCACGGCTTTGATCGGAGCGGTGAAGGACAAAGCCAAGAAATTCGGTTGTGCCCGACTTTGGCTTGTGACAACAAATGATAATCTTGATGCACTTGGTTTCTATCAGAAGCGCGGGTTCGTCCTGGCAAAACTTTATCGCGACGCAGTTACCGAGGCGAGAAGGCTCAAGCCATCAATTCCCCTGTACGGCATCGAGAGCATTCCGATTCGCGATGAGATTGAGTTGGAGATGATGCTATGAGGAGTACAGCACTTGATTGGTATTAGAAGTAAGAATGAACACGAAAGTCGGTCGCAACGATCCCTGCCCGTGCGGCAGCGGGAAGAAGTACAAGAAATGCTGTCTGGCGCTTCAGGAGTCCGATCGTCGCAACGACTTTGAGACGAGCGGAGAGTTTTTTCATCCCGACAATCCCGAGCTTGCTTTTTTGAACGCCGACATGACGCGGCGGTGGAGTTTCAAACAGGTCAGAACGTTTGCGACGGACGACATTATCGACAAGCTCAGGTCGTTAGGCGTTCCCTTCGACGAGGCACAGTTTCTCGACGACGTGAAGAAGTACTACTCTGCTCAAGATCTCACGGAACATTGGTTCGCAATCCATTCCATCACGGCAAAGGGATTTGACCAGGATTTCATCTGGATGGGCGCCACTGAGCTTTGGAACCGACTCGCCCCCGAAATCCCCAACACAGAAACCCTCTACGACATGATTCATGACAGCTATGCACTTTTGCCCAAAGACGTCACCCGGGCTTGCTCGGTGTGGTTGGAGGTGTGGAAACGTGTGAAGCCTCGCTTCACCGAAAACATGAAATCACTCAAGGAAGCCAGCAAAGTACTTGGGGATGATGTGACACTTCACAATTGGTGTCAGGATTTGGAACAGGAACTTCACAATGCCGGACTTGATGATCCGGCTTTTTGGGAAAAGCGCATAGAGTATTGCCGCGACTTCTGCCGACTTCTCCCCAAGACCGATGAGCTCATCATTCACAATATGAGAAGAGCTGAGGCGGAGTCATGCTTTGCGTTAGGAAGATTTGAGGAAGGGACGAGCGTAATGGAAAAGTTGATCGCAGACTTCCCGGATAATCCGTGGGGGTACATCGCATGGGGTGATGCGTATTTCATGTCCATCGGAAAAGCGAAAACAGACTACAACAAAGCGGAGCAATTGTACACGCGAGCATTCGACAAGGCCGTAAGCAAGTACGACCGTGAAGCCGTCGCCGAGCGCTTAAGAGATCTTGAAGAAGAGCGCAAGGGAGAACTTCCAGAGAATGAGACGACAGGTTAGATTGCTATTCTTTTTCGGATGGAGTATCTTTCTTAAAAGAAGGAACAACGACAATGTCGAGCACATATCGGTTGAAGGTAACGGATCTTGATGAGCGCTTTCTCCAGAGTTTGAAAGTCCTTTACGGAGACAGAGAAGTGGAAATCTCGATAGCGGAAATAGGGGAAGATGAAACAGCATATCTCTTGCGGAGCGAAGCAAACAGGGAACACCTGCTAAAGGCATTGGAGAATGTCAAGAAGGGGGAGAACCTCATCACCGTAAATCCGGATGATCTTCGTTGAAGACTATCATCTTTGAAGAGACCGCTTTCCGAGATCTTGCTCACTGGAGTAAGGTCGACAAGAAGATGCACCAAAGAATTCTCGACTTGGTTTTTGATATTCTTCGAGGCCCCTTTGCTGGACTTGGAAAACCGGAACCACTGAAGCATGATCTTCAAGGGTGCTGATCGCGCCGCATCACCGACGAACATCGACTCGTCTATAAGGTTACTCAAGACTCAATCATCATCGTCTCCTGCAAATACCACTACACGAAGTAGGCATTAAGCCATGAGTGCTTTCCGCGCCTGCCTGCCTTCTTGATCCACTGAGGCGGGCAGGAAGGGATGTTCGTAATTCTCTAACCGGTTACCGCGTTTTCACTTTTGGGAATTCCGGCCGGCTTTCTGGCTAATGTCGCCCATTTTCCGCATCTTTGATTGGCATTGAATCTGCGCCACTCTTTCCGGCGTAATCCTATCCGAACCACGAAGGAACACATCATGAGCATAAGCAAACTCGCACGAGAAATTGCCCCGTCGCCGACACTAGCCCTGAACGAAGAAGCGCGCATTCTTCGCGAGAAAGGCGAAGCGGTTGTCCACCTCGGCGCCGGCGAACCGAAGAACAAAGCGCCCATCAGCGCGATTCTCAGCTCCGCCGCCAAGCTCAACACCGGCGACATCAAGTACACGCCGACCGAGGGCACAACGTCGCTCCGCAAGGCGATCATCAAATACACCGAAGAGAATTACGACCGCGTGGTCGCACCGGAGAATGTGCTTGTCTCCGCCGGAGCAAAGCAGTCCCTGTACAATCTTCTTGTCACGCTCGTCAATCCGCAGGACGAAGTGATTGTGCTCGCGCCCTACTGGGTGAGCTACCCCGAGATGATCAAGATGGTGTATGGCATTCCCGTCATCGTCACGCCGGAAGACGGCGGCTTCTATCCCCGCATGCAAGAAATCGAGCGGGCCGTGAGTTCATACACGAAAGCAATCATCGTCAATAGTCCGAACAATCCATCGGGCGTGATGTACCCGGAGTCGTTCATCGCGGAGATAGTGGAGTTCTGCGAGCGTAAGGGCATCTATCTTATTATGGACGACATCTACCACAAGTTGGTGTTTGATGGTAGGACGAACATTTCGGCGTACAAGTTCACGAGCAAGGATATCGAGAATACGCGCGTCATTGTCATCAACGGCATTTCGAAGCTGTATGGCATGACCGGCTTCCGCATCGGATGGGTGATCGCGCCGAAGGCGATTGTGGAAGTTCTGGCGAACGTGCAGTCGCAGACCGTGTCGTGTACGTCGCTCCTATTGCAAGCCGCTGCCGAGGGTGCGTTGACCGGACTGCAAAGTCACGTCGATACGCTACGGATGACGCTGGAGAACAATCGCAACGTGATGATGCAAGAGCTGAAGTCGTTCAACGGCGTGAAGATTACGAAGCCGGATGGAACATACTACTGCCTGCCCGACTTCCGCGCGTACAGCAACGACTCGGTTGCACTGTCGAAGTTCTTGCTGAAGAAAGCTCTCGTCGTTGCAGTGCCGGGAAAAGAGTTCGGCATGGAAGGACATCTGCGCCTGAGCTACGCGACGACAATCAAAGATGTGATGGAAGGGGTTGCGCGCATCAAGTGGGCGCTCGACCCGACATCGCCCAATGATATTTACATCGGCGAACGAAAGTTGATTCGGGATTGGATGTAATTGGTGAAGGAATTCACCACGGATGGCGCGAAAGAAGCACGGACATCACGAATTCCTTTCCGTGCAGATCAGTGGAATTTTCGTGTGATTCGTGGTTCCATTCGTTTCTCAAAAAACTTAGGTCATTATGAATAACCTCCTCAACATCGTCACCCCGGCGCAAGCCGAAGCAACAGCACTCAAAAGCGACTACGGTCTGGAGAACCACGGACTCGCTAACCTGCGCGTCGCGTACTGGAATCTTCCGACCGAAGCGCTCTATGAAGAGATCACGTTCCGCAAGGAAGCAAAGATCGCGCGGCAAGGGCCGATTGTTGCCAACACGGGCAAGCACACGGCGCGCTCGGCAAACGACAAGTTCGTCGTGCGTGAGTCAACCACCGAAGACAAAATCTGGTGGGGGCAATATAACCGCCCGATGAGCCCGGACAAGTTCAACGACCTGTACAATCGCCTGCAAGGATTCTTGCAAGGTAGAGACGTGTTCGTGCAGGATTGCTACGCAGGCGCCGACCCCAACTATCGCATGCCGATACGGATGATCACCGAGCTTGCGTGGCACAGTCATTTTGTGCGGAACATGTTCATCCTGCCGAAGACGAATGAAGAGTATCGTCGCCACGTCCCCGACTTCACGGTCATCTGCGCGCCGTCGTTCAAAGGCATTCCGCAGATTGACGGAACAGGATCGAACACATTCATTGCCCTCAACTTCGCGCAGAAGCTCTGCATCATCGGCAATACTGCCTACGCGGGGGAAATTAAGAAATCCATATTCACCATTCTCAATTATTTATTGCCTCTCGACGGCGTAATGCCGATGCATTGCTCTGCCAATATCGGCAAGGATGGCGACGCGGCAATCTTCTTCGGACTGTCGGGAACGGGAAAGACAACGCTCTCCGCTGACCCGAACCGCGGACTGATTGGCGACGATGAACATGGTTGGAGCGATGAGGGCGTGTTCAACTTTGAAGGCGGCTGCTATGCGAAAGTCATCCAGCTTTCTCCGACTGCCGAGCCGCAAATCTACGCGACGACGCGCATGTTCGGCACGATTCTCGAAAATGTTCCGTACGATCCCGTCACGCGCAGCATCGACCTCGATGACGAATCGATCACCGAGAACACCCGTGCATCGTATCCACTGGAATTGATTGGCAATGCCGTACCCGAAAAGCTCGGCGGACATCCGAAGAACATTATTCTGCTCACCTGCGACGCGTCCGGCGTGATGCCGCCGATTGCAAAGCTCACCCACGACCAGGCGATGTACCAATTCATTTCCGGCTACACATCAAAGATTGCCGGAACGGAAGTCGGGCTTGGCAAGGAGCCTGAGATGACATTCAGCGCATGCTTTGGCGGACCGTTCATGGTGCATCATCCGTATTTCTACGCTGACTTGTTGAAGCGAAAAATTCTTCGCTACGGCGCGAACTGCTGGCTTGTGAACACCGGCTGGATTGGCGGGCCGTACGGCATCGGCAAGCGCATCAGCATCAAGTACACTCGCGCACTGCTCAACGCCGCGCTCAACGGACAACTGCTGAACGTGGAGTACAAGTGCGATCCGGTGTTTGGTTTCCAGGTTCCGCAAAGCTGCGGCGAAGTTCCTGTAAGCGTTCTCAATCCGGGCGAGTCATGGAACAACAAAGACGACTATGCGAAACGCTACAAAGAGCTTGCCGCGCGGTTCATCGAGAACTTCAAGAAGTTTGAAGAAGGCTGTCCGCCTGAAGTTGTTGCGGCGGGACCGAAGCGATAGAAGGTGGAGTGATTGACTGTACGTACAGATTGAAGTATCTTGTACGTAGAAATTGGAGGCTCTGATGAACACCAAGCTCACGCTCAAGCTCGATGCATCGGTCATCCGTCAGGCAAAGAGGCATGCCCGGAAGAACGGCAAAACTCTTTCGGGCGCCGTGGAGGACTATTTCCGCCGGCTCACCAATCGACCTGCAAAGGATGACCGGTCGTTGCCGCCAACTGTGAAACGACTTGCTGGCGTACTACGGCGGAGCAAAATCAAGGATCATCGCAAAGCCTACACGACACACCTCGACCGAAAATACAAATGAAGAGGGTGTTCATCGACTCGGATGTGATTCTGGACCTTCTGCTTGCGCGTGAGCCACACTTCATTCCTGCGGTCCGATTGTTCACCCTGATTGAAGAGAAGAAGCTGGAGGGATGTGTTTCATCGCTCATCTTCGCCAATTTGTATTACTTGCTGCGAAAGGCAAAGATGGGGCCAACGGCAAAGGCGATCCTTCAGGATCTCAAGTTGCTCCTCACGATTCTTCCGGTAACAGAACGAACAATTGGACAGGCGCTCGCTTCTGAGTTTCGTGACTTCGAGGACGCCATACAGTATGTCGTTGCTCGCGAAAGCGGCATCAAGCTGTTGATAACGAGAAACAAAAAGGATTATGCCCGGAGTGAGATAGAAGTCTGCACATCGGCTGAATTCCTCTCCACGTTCGAAGAGCATGGGCGATAAAGCGGATGGTGTGGCAACACAGAGCTTGATGCGCGGTTCATCGAAACTTTTGAGAAGTTTGAAGAAGGCTGTCCGCTCGACGAGTCGATGACCGGAAGTAATCGCGGCGGGACCGAAGAGATGAACAGCCCTACATTCTGAGGCTCGCTTCTTAGAGCCGACCTATGGTCTCGTAGAGAAGAATCTCGATGTGCCTTAGGGTCGCACGGCGCAGGAGAATAAGGAAAAGGTTGAGGTTGAGCAACCTGGATTTGCGGCTGAGAGGCCTTTACCGCCAATCGTGACAAGGCTGGCGGGTGCGGGACAAAGTCAAGAATCTTCGGGAAGCCTGCAGGACATACCTCGGCGACCAAAGATGGGTGTCAAATCGGAAAGCATCTCTCGCACCAAATCAATATCAAATTCCCAATCTGTTCCTTGACTTTAGTATTCGTGTACAGTAATTTATTGTCAGTTGTCCTATCTGTTCTTTTGCCTTCTTGCCTGAGCTTCCGCCCTCTTTGATGATGTTCCTCAATGTGACGTCGCCACTTTGGTAGATGAAGTTCGCTACAGAGGAGGCAAACGTCTATTCAGCGATTTGCATTTTATCGATGTCTCGTTCGTGGACATCTTCGTCCCGGCATTGAGGAGTGATTACACAAAGTGAACGGGCGTCTCGCGGTAATGATTGCGACGGACCCCAAAAGATTTCGAATGAATACGTACACACACGAATGTACTTACCAATCCTGACTAGAGCTCTATGGGTCATCATGCTGATGGTTTTGCTCACGGTGAATGTACTCAATATTGCTGCTGCCTTCTTTACATTGTCGCACAACGGAAGCGCTCTGCATGCGTGCGAAGATGTTTTGAATTCGCTTTGTCATCGAATGCCAAGCCGTTCGTTTTGGATACGTGAGGTTCCCTTTGGCTTGTGCAGTCGGTGTACCGGAATTTACTCCGGATCGTTCATCGTTCTTGCATCTCTCCCCCTGATCCGAAAACGGTACTTGATTCGATTCGGCCTCGCCGCTGTGCTTCTCGTGCCCATGATCGTTGATGGGCTTTCTCAACACTTCGGATTGTACACAGGAAGCAATGAACTCAGATTTCTCACCGGACTGATATTTGGATCCGGACTTTTTATACTCCTCTCGATTCTCGGAGAGGTCATCATCAATCACTCATCTCGAACCAGGAGAACACCATGAATACGTTTGAACGATTCCGTTCCAAATCACTCATCTCTGCAACGGGGGTCATCACCTTCTTGACACTGATCGGAGTTCCACAATTCGCGCACGCACGAGCGAACGAGAAGCTGCGACTCAGCGGCGGGAGTACCGTTGCTCTCAGCCTTGAGAGCGCCATCACCTCGGACATGCCAATAAACACTGTCGTGAATTTTCGCGTTGTACGAGACGTGATCGCGGGGGAACAGGTAGTGATCAAGAGCGGTTCGCGTGCAACCGGAACGATTTCAAAAGTCGAGACCAATGGCGCGATTGGCTCGCCGGGAAAAGTTATGGTGACCCTGAGATCGGTAAATGCAGTTGATGGGCAGGAGATCTTTCTTCGAGGCAGCGTTGATGGTGAAGGCGATAATAAAGTGGGACTGAGTGTTGTCCTCGGCCTTCTGTGTCTGCCCCTTCTCCTTATCAAAGGCGGAGACGCAACTGTTCCCGCCGGGACAGAAGTCAGAGCGTACACTGAGCAAGACTACATGATTGAGCCGTCGGTACCGGCCACAAACTAAAGGCTGGACGCAGAGATAGTACGAATAGCTGCCACATGATTCGCACCTGAGGCGACTTACATGGTTGCCTCTTTTGCGTTTTTAGCCCAATTTGAAGGGTGACCAAAGAACAGCTTGTATTCGGCGCCGATTCTGCTATTTTTGATATGAACGATTTACGCATTTAAGGAAGAGAATGAGCGACAAGAAGGACATGCACACGTTTCATATTCCCGTGATGGGAATAGGGTTCACCGTTGATACGCCTGCCAAGGTTGCGCACTACGGCATTTCATCCGTCATCTCGCTGGTCGATGACATGCTCATCGAAAAAATGCGGGAGTTGTACAGCGGAAAATTCGGCGTTCAATACACAGCCATCACGGAAAAGGATCATGATCACCGGGCGAAGAGAATTACGGCCTACCTGAATCTGCTTGACAAGATCGTGCATGAAAAATTCGTCAAACTCAAACGTTCCGTCGAAGAACATCGTGAAGAACTTCACAAGTTTATCGATATGCTGCCCGATCTTTCCGCCGTCAAACAGAAATTTCATGAGCTTGTCGCGCAGAACACGCTGACAAGGGATCTGCACGCATGGCTGGATCATCATCTGCATCCGGGCAGCATCGACGTAAACATTATGACGAAGCTGGACAAGGACAACTACCGTAACGACGAGAAGCTTGCGGTGGAGTTCAACGACGCGCACGCTGCGCTGCGCGGATTTGCTGAAAGCACACTTCGCTCATCAATCGTGTTTTCGGCTGGTATGAATCCACGGTTGTACAGCTATGCCGAAACGTTCAATGACTTTTATCCCGATGCAGAAGGCAATCTGAAAAAGAAGATCATCCTCAAAGTGAGCGATTATCGTTCCGCGATCATTCAGGGAAAATTTCTCGCGAAGAAAGGATTGTGGGTTTCCGAGTATCGCATTGAGTCCGGCTTGAATTGCGGCGGACACGCTTTTGCGACCGAAGGATATTTGATGGGGCCGATTCTTGAAGAGTTCAAAAACAACCGGGCATCGCTGATTCACACCACGTTCGAACTTCTTGCCGCCGCGTTGAAGAACAAGAATCGTCACTGCCCTGCGCAGCCGCCTCAAATCAAAATTACTGCACAAGGCGGAGTCGGCACAGCCGAAGAGCATCAATTCTTGCTCGACCATTACCGACTCGATTCCGTTGGTTGGGGTTCGCCGTTTCTGCTGGTGCAAGAAGCAACGAACGTTGATAATGAAACACTGAACCTTCTCTGCAAGGCAAAAGAGGATGATCTCTATCTGAGCAATATTTCTCCCCTCGGCGTTCCGTTCAACAGCCTGAAGAACAACACGAAGGATATCGAAAAGCAGACATTGATCGACATGGGTCGCCCCGGAAGTTCGTGTCCGAAAAAATATCTTTCGCTGAACACGGAGTTCACCGAGCAAGCGATCTGCGTTGCCTCGCGGCAATACCAACACCAGAAGGTGCAGCAGCTTGGAGAAATGAATCTAGCCGCCGAAGAACACGGCGCAGAGTTTCAGGCGATCACCGACAAATCGTGCATCTGCGTTGGACTGGGAACAGCGGCGCTGATTGTCAACGAACTAAGCACGAAAGTTGAAGGCCCGGGCGTTTCGGTTTGTCCCGGCCCGAATATCGCGTACTTCGACAAGGCTGCATCGTTAAAAGACATGGTAAATCATATTTATGGCAGACTCGTGCTCCTTGGGGAGGATGATCGGCCGAATATGTTCATCAAAGAGCTGCAACTGTATGTCGATTATCTGAAGGCGAAAATTGCGGACGCGCCCAGACCATTCACCGACAAACAAATGAAGTACTTTGCTTCCTATCAACAGAACCTGCATGAGGGAATGAAGTACTACAGCACTCTGTTTTCTGATTTTGAAGCGAAGCTCGCCGTTTTGAAGAGAGACCTGCTGCTCGATCTGGAAGAGATACAACTCAGTTTGCAGGAAGCTTGTTGCGTGGTTCAATAGGAACTTCCGATAACGCTCGACGAATCGACCAACGGTTTCGACTCGAACGTGATTGCGGCGGGGGCCGAAAAGGTAACAGAAACATCACTTCCCGTACCTCCTGTTCACTCACAAGGCGCAGGGTGTGAACAAGAGTGCGAGAGTCTGACATACATTCTATCACGGCAAAAAGAAACGCTGGACACTCCTGTGAAAAAACTTCTTTGGGCCTCAACACTGTGCGCCTCTTTCCCGATGGTCGGCTGCTTTACGCTCCGCGCGTTCACCGTTGAGCTGGGCTTATCTTGTTCACATCATTCATCACCAAACATTCCATCACTCTGAGGATGAATCGATGATTAAGCGAATTCTCATCCTGATGTTCCTCATGTCGACAATTTGCCTCGCTCAAAGTATTACTTGGGAACAAGTAAACAATGGCCCCTATGGAGACTATATCAATTCGCTATTCGTCGCGACAGATGGTGCGAAATATGCATCAACACGTTTCGGAGTCTATCGGACAACGGATGATGGTATGCGCTGGAGCCGCGTGCTAACCATTCCTGATGTGAGTTGCCTTGCCTCTGATTCTTCCGGATGCTTTTTCGCCGGCATCCGATGGTCACCCGCCCTTTATCGTTCCTGTGATAATGGAAACCAATGGACGGATACCAACATCCCGTTTGAAGGTTACGGCCCCAATTGCATTGCGGTTTCACCTACCGGTGTAGTTTATGCGGGTAAGCGCTTTGGACTTATCTTTCGTTCAACTGACCATGGTGAGTCATGGACTCGGCTTTCCATGGGATTCGATGTTACGATTCGTACTATGGCTGTCACTTCATCCGGCGTAGTCTTTGCTGGGACACTGGGCCTCGGCATCTACCGTTCAACAGACAACGGGCAATGGTGGCAGCCAGTAAATTCTGGATTACCAATATACACAGACGTCGTCGCTGCGCTTGCTGTTAACCACCAAACCAATTCGATTGTTGCAGGCTTCGAAAGCAGCCGGGTCTTTCTCTCAACCGACAATGGAAGTACATGGGTAGGAGCAGGTCAGCCAAGCACGCTGCTCACTAGCGTTGTCGCCGATGATGACGGAAACCTGTTTGTCGGAACGTATGGAAACGGGATCTACTGTTCATCCAACAAGGGGACATCGTGGAGACAATTCAATGATGGCTTGCAAGGTTTTGACTTGTACCTCTCCTCGATAGCCGGACATAGCGGACGCATTTACGCAGGGACCTACCACGGAAGAGTTGTTGAGTCTAATGGAAGCGAACCATGGCATAGTGCCGAAACCGGAATCTCGTCCCCTCCTGTCCTAAATATTGAGAGTCTGCAAGGCGATGAGATTTTTGTCGGCGCGATGGGGGATGTTTTTCGATCGACGAATATTGGTGAATCTTGGGAAACGGTTTCGCCTCGTCGGGACAGTACCTTTGTAAGCGCAATGAAATCACTTGGGGGAAGTCGGATTATCATTGGGACCGAAAACGGGGATGTGTTTCTTTCCACGGATAGAGGTTCTTCATGGACCGTGGCGGGAAACGGACTGCCACGGCTGGCTATTTCGTGCTTTGCGTTAGAACCCGGAGGCGCTTTATACTCTTCAATTGGATCATACGGCATATTCCGATCGACTGATTTCGGCGGCACATGGCAACGACTTGGGACATCAGGCTTATATCCTTACGTCAACGCAATTGAGATTAATGCTGCGGGAAACATCTTTGCGGGATCATGGCAAGGAATTTTTCTCTCAACTGACAAAGGCTCGACATGGGTTCAGAAAGACAGAGGGATTACATATCCGAGCATATACTCGCTTGCGAGCAACCCCAACGGAACTATGATTGCCGGAACAACATCTTCAGGAATATATCGATCAACCGATAACGCAGAGAGTTGGATCCAAACCGGCTCGACCGGTAGATCTGCATACCGTCTCAAGTATTCGAACGGGTTGTTCTTTGCAGCAACATTGGACAGTGGGGTCTATTTTTCAAGAGATGAGGGAACCACGTGGCAACGCATCAGCACGGGGCTGGACGCAGGCGAGCTTCGCGCATTGGGTGTCGACTCCTTGGGATTCTTGTGGACATCTGTTTATCCGTATGGGGGAGTTTATCGTACTCGCACACCACTCGTAACCTCTATCGAAACCAGCACGAGTATCCAACCATCGGCATTCTCGCTGAACCAAAACTATCCCAACCCCTTCAATCCAACGACAGAAATCAAGTACCTCATACCAGAGATCAGAAGTCAGAGGTCGGAGGTCGGGCACGTGACATTGAAAGTCTACGACCTGCTCGGCCGCGAGGTCGCGACGCTGGTGAATGAATTGCAGCAACCGGGCGCGCATAGCGTTCGCTTCGACGCTGTGAATTTGTCAAGCGGTGTGTACTTGTACCGGCTCGTGGCAGGCGGGTACATTCAAACGCGCAAGATGATTGTTGCCAAGTGATTCGCCGGAGGCTCCTCCGGATTTGTCTTCATCCCGTTCTTTAGAATACGTCTCTGCCTCGCTGCAGAAAGCTGCTGTTACATGAACACGCGAAGTCACATGCACGCCGTCCCCCCGTTCAGCAGAGCATGTGACATAACCAAATCTCTACTTCTTACGAGTTTCATCTCATCACAAGGAGAGCTTGCATGCGTTACGCGAAATTCTATGTTGTACTTTTCACCCTTGCTCAGTTCGTTTTTGTCGGGTGCCAACCATCAAGTTCGTATGTTACCAGAAATGAAAAATATGCGAACGTCAAATTCAAAGACAAGACCGTAATCATCTCGCCGGTTCCTTTGGATGTCATCACAGTGGAGAACAAAGATGATGTGGAGGACGACTTCGACACAGACCATCGCACACCCGAGGCCATAGTGCAGGACTCGTTGTATCGACGAATAGTGCCGTATGTGAGAGCATCTCTGTGGGGCGCTGCACTCTCTACGAAGGGTCTGGCGTTTTACATGTTTCAAACGTTACACGACTCTGCCGCATTTATTAAGGTATCGCTCAAAACGAAGAAGGATGAGAAGGACACGCTCGTGGACTTCTTTGTTCCGAGAAAACACGTGTTCGCGCCACAAGTTCCTAATGTTGTCGTGATCATTAACCGTATTACGGTTGGTCGGGACTTTAGCGGACGGTCAGTTTCCGTGCCGCATTATGTCCCAGGTCCAACAATCAGTACGCCTGGCGGAACGTTCAGCGGAGGTGGCATGTGGATGGGCGGCGGCGGTGGAGGTGCGTCTCAATATCTCGGCGGCGTAGTGCAGTTCATTATGTGGGACTACGATGCCAATGAACCGGTCACCTACGCCATAACCGATGTGTCAGAGACATTCTCGCTCGGTATGACAACCAAGACGTGGCAGAGCTTCTTCCGTCGGGTCGGGAAGACGCTCTTTGAGAACTCACCGTTCGAATGGTTTGGTGCGCGGAACTGAGCAAACGTTCGCATGCTCGATTCGGCCATGCTCAGACAAAAAAGGCGTTTGAGTTTCTTGAAGTACCATCTTACATTTCTCACAAGGTTTCTCTGCGATGAACCTTGTATCTTCTCTTCCGCTTTTATCGCGTCCTTTGGGTCTTTGCGGTTCACATCCTCCGGTGCAAACGAACCGCGATGACGCCAAGGTATTCATCCAACCGCTATGGCGCGATGAACGCTATAAGCGGTCATATCGTTCGTCAAGTAAAGAAAGTCATCCACGTGAATGAAGCTGTCTTTCTGAAAATCAATGCCGACGATTGGAGGCGAATTGAATCTTCGCTCGAGACGCCACATCTGCTCAACCCGGATGACTTGAGCGCACTGTATCTTCGCCTGACGGATGATCTCGCCTGGGCAAAAACGTTTTACCCGCACAGCAAGACAACACAATATCTGAATACTCTTACGTCGCGCATTCATCAGAGAATTTACAAGAACAAAAAGGAACGACGCGGCAGGCTGAAGGACTTCTGGCTCAGGGAGTGGCCGGCTCTGATGTACCGCCACAGGAAGCAGATGTTCTATTCCCTCCTCGTCACCATAATCTTTACGGCCGTTGGCGCTCTCTCGTCAGCCAACGACAAATCGTTCGTCCGGATGATTCTTGGCGACGCGTATGTGAATATGACGTTGGAGAATATCAAGCATCACGACCCTATGGCCGTGTATAAGCAGATGAATGGCACCGACATGTTCTTTGGAATCACGCTCAACAACATCAGAGTTTCTTTCCTGGCATTCGCCTCGGGAATTCTTTTTTCATTCGGGACTATCGTTGTTCTTCTTCAGAATGGCATCATGCTCGGGACATTTCATTACATGTTCTACGAGCAGAACATGCTGGGCGACGCGATGCGAACGATATGGATTCACGGCACGCTCGAGATTACGGCAATAGTCGTCGCCGGCGGCGCGGGCATGGTGATGGGCAACAGCATTCTTTTCCCCGGGACCTATAGCCGTCGCGTGTCGTTCGCGCGCGGCGCGCGCAACGGCATGAAGATCGTCGTCGGGCTGGTCCCCGTTTTTATCTGCGCCGGCTTTCTCGAAAGTTACGTCACGCGGCAAACCGATATGCCGCTGATGCTCAACATCGCGATCATCGGCGGATCAGTTCTTTTTGTCCTCGGCTATCTGATTCTTTTTCCGCTCGCGGTGAAAAATCGTACTGCTCTTACAACCGACACATAAGGAGAAAAACCACACATGCAACCCATGCAACCATTGACGGAAATACCGATGCGCTTTGAGTTCTATCGGGCAAGAGATTTTGGCGACACGCTCAGCGCGACATTTACGTTTCTCCGGCAGGAGTTTGTTCCTTTCGGAAAGATTCTTGTGTACATCCTTGGCCCGCTGCTTATTGTTTCGGTCATCGTGGAACTCTTCTTTCAAGCTCCTCCCGAGGAAGCGCTGACGGGTCCCTATTGGGCTGGCGTGGGTTTGCTGCTGGTTGTTACACTCATGCAGCAGGTTGTGTTGGCGTTGATCGTCAACCACTACATTCGCTTGTACATTGCCAACGATGAATCGCGCTTCGATCCAAAGGCAATGGTTGGGTATTGCGCCGAAACGTTTTGGAGAATTGTCGGCGTCGAGATTCTTCTTGGCCTGATGCTCGGTCTCGCGTTTCTCCTCCTTATTGTGCCCGGCGTGTACCTGTCCATCTCTTCGTCACTGCTTGTGACGGCTGCGATTCAGGAAGATTGTCCGTTTAGTGATGCTTTGGCCAGAAGCACGCAGTTGATAAAACAATATTGGTGGTACACACTCGGTCTGATCATCATCGTTTCGATCATCATGTACATTTTTCAACTGGTTCTGTTTGCCCCAACGTTTGTGATGAGCTTCGTAACGGCAATGCACGGCTTTACTGAAAGTACTGATACTGTATGGGTGAAGGCGGCTCAGGCCGTGGGCCATCTTGCAACGTTCTTTTACGTCATTCCGTTGGTGGCCCTGGTGGTCCATTTTTACAGCCAGATCGAAAAGAAGGAAGCTGCCGGGTTGGAACGAAAAGTCGCAAGCCTCGATGGCCTCGCCGAGGGATAGGATGCTCGCAACGCGGACGATGATGCGGCTTGCCGCTTTCCTCTTTGTCATGATGAGTGTTGTGCCGACCGTGCATGGCGCCGAAGCGCGCGACAGCGTTCAACAACGACGCTTCGACAGCCAACGCCTGGAAAAACTTCGCACCGACCCCGACTTTGCATACGATGCGCCGCGGTTCAGCGGGAACAATGCACTCAACACGCTGATTGCGGACTTGCGTGCTCGGGTGTTTCAATATCTGTTCGAGCACACCACGGAAGGATTCTGGCACGCAACGCTGCTGTTGCTCGCGCTGGCCGCACTCGCGTATTCGCTCCGCTTCTTCTTCGGATCGAGCGTAAGCCCATTATTCTCCGCGGCAGGTAAACCGTTCGACTCCGGAAATTTCTCTGAACACGAGATATTGGAAACCGATCTCGACGCGATGCTGCGCGAGAACTTGAAAACAGGCGCGTACCGCGACGCAGTCAGAGTTTTATACTTGATGAGTTTGCGTCTCCTATCCGACAACAACCGCATCGCGCTGCGCGACGGCAAAACAAACAACGACTATTGCCGCGAACTTGATCGCCCGCTGCAACAGCCGTTTGCCGACGTGACCCGGATCTTCGAGTATGTTTTCTATGGTCAGTTCGACGTCGACGCGGACGCTTTCCACGCAATCCACGGAGAATTCGAAAAGTTGGAGAAGCTGATCGGAGAGCGCGCATGAGGAGGTTTCTTCCATTGCTTCCGCTCGTAGCTGTCCTCGTTCTGATGACGCTTCTCGAAATGCTGAAGCCGAAGCCGCTCGATTGGACGCCCAGCTTTTCCTCCTTCGAGAAAATTCCCTGGGGCACGTATGCTCTGTATGAAATGCTTGACGACCTCTTCTCGCGCGATTCGATTCGGTTGAATACGAACTCGCTGTATGAATCTCTCGACACGGAAGAGGCATCCTCCCATCAGAACATTATTATCATTGCCGAACGCTTTCACCCGGATGAACTCGACGCCACCACCTTGTTGGAGTTTGCGGCAATAGGAAACGACGTCTTTCTCGCCGCCGAGTTTTTCTCGCCGTCGTTCCAGGATTCGCTTGGATTCTCCATCAAGCCCGACTACACGATACCCGATTCGGTCGTCTGTATGCTGGAAGGTGACTCGGCGCAGTACCCGTCGAAAGTTTCGGGATTGCCGTGCTTCTTTGCCGAGTTTGATACGGCCAATACGCAGGTGCTTGGCACGGACGGCAAGAACAAACCCATATTCCTTCGCACACACTACGGCGCCGGATTCGTGTATCTTCACTCTGTGCCCTGGGTGTTTACGAACTACAACTTCCTCAAGAACGGTAACGATCGATACGTCGGGGCAGCTTTATCGCATCTTGCTTCCGGTCCGACTATTTGGGATGAGTACTACAGAGACGTGCGCAACGAGGTACGGTCGCCTCTCGCGTTTGTTCTCAGCAAGGCGGCCCTCTCGTGGGCGTATGTCACTGCGCTTGTCGGTGTTCTGCTGTTCGTGGTCGTCGAAGGAAAGCGAAAACAACGGATCATTCCGGTGTTGCCGCCATTGCGGAATGAGACACTGAGTTTCGTGGACACGCTTGCGCGGTTGTATTTCCACAATGCCCACCACAAAGATGTTGCGGTGCGCATGCGTCTCTATTTCTTTGACTTCGTTCGAAGTCGCTACAACATTGGAACGGAGCGGCTCGACGATGCATTCATCAGCACTCTCAGCAATAAGTGCGGGATGATACAGGATGACCTGCGCCGGCTGGTCGGTGCAATGACAGCGCTCGACGCGCACCATGATCTCGCGACAAAAGAACTCATGCGGTTGAACAAACACCTGGAACACTTCTATGAACAATGCAGAAAGATATGATGAATGATGCCACCGACGTTTGAATCAAGAATAGATCTTGCGCCGCTCGAACAACAAGTGCGGGCGATCCGTGAAGCGGTAAGTCGAGTTATCGTCGGACAGCAAGAAATGATCGACCTCATGATCGCCGCCTTTCTCATGAAAGGTCACGTCCTCATCGAGGGCGTTCCGGGAATTGCGAAAACACTCGCCGCACGCGCTCTTGCTTCATGCACCGACGCGGGGTTTTCCCGGATTCAGTTCACCCCGGATCTTATGCCCTCGGACGTCATCGGAACATCGGTGTTCAATTTGAAAACGTCGGACTTCGCTTTTCACGCCGGCCCGATCTTCTCCAATGTGATCCTTATTGACGAGATCAATCGCGCTCCCGCCAAGACGCAATCTGCATTGTTTGAAGTGATGGAGGAGCGTCAAGCGACTGTCGATGGAACGACGTACGCGATGGCGCAACCCTTCATCGTGATGGCGACGCAAAATCCCCTTGAGCATGAGGGAACGTACAAACTACCTGAAGCACAGCTCGACCGCTTTGCGTTCAAGATCATCGCGCACTATCCCGGATTCGAAGAAGAGATTGAGATTCTTCAGCGATTCACGACGCGTTCGGTGGAAGCCGAGCTAAAACGTGTGCAGCCGGTTCTTGCCAAGGCAGAGTGGCTGCGACTGCAGGAATTGGTTCAGCAGGTGCGCGTGGAACCGCAGCTCCTGAACTACATTGCGCGCATTATTCGCGACACGCGGCAACACCATGCTCTCTATCTCGGCGCCTCGCCGCGGGCAGGTCTTGCCGTCATGAACGGCGCCCGCGCGTGGGCTGCAATGCACGGGAGGGATTTCGTCACTCCCGACGATATCCGGACGATTGTGGTTCCTGCCCTTCAGCATCGCCTGCTGCTTACGGCAGAAAAAGAAATGGAAGGACTGACTGTGTCAAAAGTTCTCAGCCAGATTCTTGATCAACTCGAAGTTCCGCGCTAGGGACGTGGACGAAAACTCTCATTGTCCCGTGTGCTCCAGCTGATTCTTGCATACAATGAAACCAGAATCTCGGAACGGCTACTTCTCGTCCACGTTCCTAGTGGAATTCCTTCGTAGCTTCTATTTGTCGCGACGGTTCTTCGCGGTAGTGGCCGCGCTTGTCGCGGGGTTCATCCTCGCGCAGCTTCTATCGGCGCTGCTAGCACCAATGCAAACCGCAGTGCTTTTGCTGAGCGTGTTGGCGGCACTTGATGCGCTGCTGCTGTTCCTGCCGCGCGGTTCGGTGAAGGCGACACGGTTGGTTCCGGAAAAACTGTCGATCGGCGATCCGAACTCGATCACGATTACCATCGTCAACAATTACCGGTATGGGTTGAGCGGGATTGTCATCGATGAAGTGCCGGCGGTTTTTCAGATACGCGACTTCCGTCTGCCATTTTCCCTTGCATCGGGTAAAAGCATTGCACTGACCTACACGCTTCGTCCGTTGCAGCGCGGCGACTATGTCTTCGGTGCAGTGAATGTGTTTGGTTCGACGCCGCTCGGTTTGGTGCGAAGACGTTATCGGTTTGATCAGGAGGCGCACTGTTTGGTCTATCCGTCTATCGTGCAAATGCGTAAGTATGAGCTGTTCGCGATCTCAGACCGGCTCACGGAAGCGGGCGTCAAAAAAATTCGTAGATTAGGACACACGTTCGAGTTCGACCACATTCGGAACTACGTCCGCGGCGACGACCATCGCTCCATCAACTGGAAAGCAACTGCACGCCGACAGAAAGTGATGGTGAACCAGTTTCAGGACGAAAAGGCGCAGCAAGTGTTTTCCGTTCTGGATATGGGTCGCAGCATGAAGATGCCGTTCAATGGATTGAGCCTGCTCGACTATGCAATCAACGCGAGTCTCGTCATCAGCAATATCGCAATCCATAAACATGACAAAGCCGGACTTATTACGTTTGCGCAAGATGTTCAGAGCATGCTTCCCGCAAGCTCGCAGTATGGTCAGATGCATCGCATCTTGCACACTCTCTACATGCAGCACACTCATTTTCTCGAATCAGATATTGAGCGGCTGTGCGCAGTGATTTCTCACCAGGTGAAGCAGCGGAGTTTACTGCTGCTGTTTACGAATGCAGAAACTCTTGTTGGCATGCAACGACGCATGATTGCGCTGAAGCGGCTGAACAGGAGCCACACACTCGTCGTTATCATGTTCGAGAACAGCGAGCTTTCCGCGATGGTTGAGCAACACGCAAAGAATGCCGAGCAGGTGTATGCGAAAATGGTTGCGGAAAAATTGATGCACGAAAAGCGGCAGATCGTCAAAGAATTGCACCTTCACGGCATTCAAAGCATGCTCGTCGCGCCGGACCAATTGACCATCGAAACAATCAACATGTATCTTGAATTGAAAGCGCGGGGTCTGGCTTAGGGGCAACAATGAACGACATGGAAACCATCGCGATATCGACGACACAGAACATTGACCTGGAATACGAGCTTGCCGGTGTCGGCGACCGCGTTCTGGCTGCGCTGATCGATATCACTGCCCAGGCCGCGTATTTGTTGTTGATGTTCTTTTTTGCAATGATCGCCGGCGTTGAGAGTCTGTGGGTTTCTGTCGTCATCTTCCTCCCGGTGTTTTTGTACGAGGTCCTGATGGAAAGCGTCTTCAATGGGCAAACGCTCGGCAAGATGTCGCGACGCATTCGGGTCATTCAGGTCAGCGGCGCGGCGCCAACCGTGGGAAGTTATCTCCTTCGATGGCTGATTCGAATGCTGGAAGTATCGGCGAGCTTCGGAAGCGTCGCTCTCCTTGTGTTGCTCATTAACGGCAAGGGCCAGCGTTTGGGAGATTTGGCAGCCGGGACAACAGTCGTGCGCTTGCGTCGGGCGGTGGGCCTTGACGAAACGATCTTGACGAGCGTTGCCGAAAATTACAGACCGCAGTTTCTGGCAGCCGATCGTCTCACGGAGCGCGATATCGAAATAGTGAAGGAGGTTCTCCGAACGAATCCTGAAGCAGAGGATACCGTTGCCATACGCAACCGTCTTGAAGAGAAGTTGCAAGCGATCATCGAGAAGAAGCTGGACATTCAGAGCAACATGCCCGCAACACTTTTTCTTGAGACAATCGTGAAGGACTACAATTCTCTGAAAGGAAGGCTTTGAAACCCACACTTCGCACCGTCACTGTCACGCGCTACGTAACGCCGCTGCGCGAAGGAAGCTCTCTGCCCGCAATTGTGGAGGCGGATGATGACGGACTGTATGTGCTGAAGTTTCGCGGCGCGGGGCAGGGCACGAAGGCGTTGATTGCCGAGCTGCTCGCCGGCGAAATTGCCCGCGCCATCGGTCTGCGTGTTCCGGAAATCGTCTTTGCCAACCTCGACTCCGAACTGAGCCGCCTCGAACCCGACCCGGAAATTCAGGAGTTGCTCAGCGCGAGCGCCGGACTGAACCTCGCGCTCGACTATCTCCCCGGCTCCGTCACGTTTACTCCCCTGGCGATGCCTGTCGATGGAACGCTGGCGTCGCGCATTGTGTGGTTCGATTGCTTCGTCACCAACGTCGATAGAACGCCGCGCAACGTGAACATGCTGGTCTGGCACAAGAACATCTGGCTGATCGATCATGGGGCCGCGCTCTACTTCCATCATGCGTGGAGGGGTTGGGAAGAACAGGCGCGCAGTCAGTTTTCGCGAGTGAGCGATCACATTCTGCTGCCGCACGCATCGGAGCTTCAGGCGATCGACGCTGAGCTGCGACATTATCTCACCGCGGATAAGCTCGACCGGATTGTCGCGCTGATTCCCGATGACTGGCTGCACGGAAATGCGTTCGGCCAGCATGATCTCTCCGCTCACGACAAGCGCGATGTGTACAAGATGTTTCTGCGAGAGAGACTTGCAACATCCACCATCTTCGTTCAGGAGGCTTTGCGTGCCCGAGAAACACG
Source organism: Ignavibacteriota bacterium (assembly GCA_016218065.1). GTDB lineage: Bacteria > Bacteroidota > Ignavibacteria > UBA10030 > UBA6906 > CAADGV01. The sequence goes on from JACRFA010000300.1 coordinate 25,920, forward strand.
TGTTTGAATACGCCATCGTGCGCATTGTGCCGCGTGTCGAGAGGGAAGAGTTTCTGAATGCCGGCATTGTGCTGTGTTGCGCTGAGCTGGAGTTCCTGCGCTCGTCGTTCGCGCTGGATGAGTCGCGGCTTCGTGCGTTGAACGCGGACATAAGCATTGCGGAGATTCACAGTCAGCTCGAAGCTTTCGAGCGCATCTGCGCAGGAGGAAAAGATGCGGGCGCGCTGGGTGTGTTGCCGAGGGGCGAACGGTTCCGATGGCTCACGGCTCCGCGCAGCACAATCATACAAACATCGCCCGTGCATACCGGCTTCTGCAGCGATCCGCGTGAACGATTGACGCATCTGGTTGAAACGCTTGTGAAGTAGTTGCTGCTGGCTGGTAGAATTGCGCCTTTCTGATTTAAGGGCGACCGCCTTTGCGCCGAAGTACACTGTTACGCTTCGCGCCATGCAGTGCACTGCTGACGAGGAACACCCGCCAATGGCCCAGAAGAAAATGATGATGAAGACGCGTCTCTTGCAATTCGCCTGACATATTTCGTTCTTGAAAGAGAATCGAGTGAGCTTAGTGTGCGGGACATCCATGGAGTTATGACCTCACGACGGAACCTCAATCGTCGCTCCTTCGTTGCTTAGCATATCAACCAATACCTCTCATGACAAAGAAGACTAAGATCACCTTCATCGTTGCCGGGGTTGTTTTGGTGGGATTAGCGATTCCGAAACTCATCCTACCCGGAAAGACTAACCAGGCGAATGGCGCCGGCGCGGGTCAGCGAGATGGACGGCTCTCGGTGCGAACTGTTGTTGTTCAACCCGAACGTCTGCGCGATCGCGTGGAAACAGTCGGCACGATTCTCTCGAATGAAGAAGTGGAGGTGCGACCGGAAATCTCCGGACGAATCGTGCGTCTTTCGTTCAAGGAGGGTGGACGCGTAGCCAAAGGTCAACTGCTGATCAAGATCAACGACGCCGACCTGAAGGCGCAACTGATGCGCGCCGAGGCGAGTCTGAAGCTCGAACGCGAGCGCGAAGCGCGCATGAAAGCGCTCTACGAAAAAGATCTTGCCAGCAAGGCTGAGTACGACAACGTTGCGACCAATCTGAATCTTGCGGACGCCGAGGTGCGCTTGATACGAGCGCAGATTGCCAAAACAGAAATTCGCGCACCGTTCGATGGGAACATCGGTCTGCGCTTCGTGAGTGAAGGAAGCTACGTTACCCCGACGACCGCGATCACGACGCTGCAGAATCTCGGCGTTGTGAAAATCGACTTCGCAATTCCCGAACGGTATGCGGGCAGCTTCGCGATCGGCGACAAAATTTCGTTCAGCATTCAGAATTCTCCGCGTACGTTCAGCGGCGCCGTCTATGCCATCCAACCGAAAATCGATCCGACAACGAGAACGCTTCGCTTGCGCGCGCTGAGTCCGAACAAAGAGGGCGCGTTGCTGCCCGGCTCGCTCGCGTCGGTTGAAGTGTCGATGCGAGAAAAGAGCGTGCTGATGATTCCAGCGTACGCAATCATACCGGAGTTGAAGGGGCACAAGGTGTTTCTCTTCAAAAACGGCAAGGCCGAGCAGCGCAACGTGGACACAGGCACCCGCACCGAAGACAAGATTGAAATCACCGGCGGACTTTCTGCAGGCGATACAGTGATTACGTCGGCGATTCTACAGATTCGTCCCGGCATGTCGGTGCAGCTCGCGCGGCCTGCGTCGCAGCAATCCATGAAGGCCAACGGAGACTCGGCGCTATGAGTCTCTCGGCAACCTGCATCCGGCGGCCCGTACTCACGATCGTGTTGTCGAGTATCGTTGTGCTCTTCGGGATCATCGGATTCACGTACCTCGGGGTGCGTGAGTTTCCGAATGTCGATCCTGCCGTCATTTCCGTCAACACAACATACGCAGGCGCTAACGCCGACGTTATCGAATCGCAAATCACCCAGCGTCTCGAAGAAGCCGTCACCAGCGTGCCGGGCATCAGAACACTTTCCTCGGTCAGCCGCGAAGGCCGAAGCACGATTACGATCGAGTTCGAGCTTGAAGTTGATCTGGAGACCGCGGCGAACGATGTGCGCGACAAAGTTGCCGGCGCTGTTGGCAATCTGCCGCCCGATGCCGATCCGCCAGTTGTGTCCAAAGCAGACGCCGACGCGAGTCCGATTATCGTGATGAACGTGAGCAGCAACTCGCGCAACCTGCTTGAGCTGAGCAGCATTGCGGACAAGGTGTTCAAGGAACGGCTGCAAACAATTCCGGGCGTGAGTGAAGTGCGCATCTTCGGCGAGAAGCGCTACTCGATGCGACTCTGGATGGATCAGCAGAAGCTCGCGGCCTATCAGCTTTCGCCGCTCGATGTGCGCGCGGCGTTGAATGCCGACAACATCGAGCTTCCGGCCGGACGCATCGAAGGAAACGATGTTGAGCTGACCGTGAGAACGCTGAGCCGGCTTGAGAAGCCGGACGAGTTCAACAATCTGATCGTCCGGCAACAGGACGGGCAGATTATCCGCTTCAGCGATGTTGGCCGCGCCGAACTCGGGCCCGAAAACGAGCGACAGGTTTCCAAAGGTCTTGCAGGCCCGCGCGTTGCCGTCGCGATTGTGCCGCAACCCGGTTCGAATCACATTGCCATCGCCGACGAGTTCAACAAGCGCATCGAACACATCAAGAAGGATCTCTCCGACGATATCGAGTTGAGCATCGGGTTCGACACGACGAAGTACATTCGCACATCAATTGAAGAAGTGCGGGAGACGATTGTCACGGCGTTTGTTCTTGTCGTGCTCATCATTTTCCTGTTCCTGCGCGATTGGCGGACGACGCTGATTCCCGTGTTTGCAATCCCCATCTCGCTAATCGGAACATTCTTCATCATGTATCTCGCTGAGTTTTCTATCAACGTGCTAACGTTGCTGGGCATCGTGCTCGCGATCGGTATGGTGGTTGATGATGCAATCGTCGTCCTCGAGAACATCTACGCGAAGATTGAAGGCGGGATGAATCCGATCGAGGCAGGACTCAAAGGATCGAAGGAAGTCTTCTTTGCCGTCATCTCGACAACGATTGCGTTGATCGCCGTCTTCATGCCGATTGTGTTTTTGCAGGGATTGACGGGACGGTTGTTCAAAGAGTTTGGCGTTGTGATCGGAGGGTCGGTGGCAATCTCGGCGTTTATTGCGTTGACCCTGACGCCGATGCTGAGTGCGCGCATGATCAAGTCGCATCAGAAGCACAGCAAGTTTTATGTTGCGACGGAGCCATTCTTTGCGCGCCTGGCATCGACCTACGAGCGTGCGCTGGGGGCGTTTCTTGAGAGACGCTGGTTGGGATTTGTGGCAATCGTCGGTTCGGCAGCGTTGGTCTGGCTGTTCATGACGCTGCTGCCGCAGGAGTTGGCTCCGCTGGAGGATCGGAGTCGCTTCCGTATGACATCGACGGCCCCGGAAGGAACATCGTTTGAGCGAATGGATGCGTATATGGATCGGCTGGTTGACGTTGTGCGCGAGCGTGTTCCTGAAGCCGATGCGGTGATCGCGAATACATCCGGCTTTGCCGGCGGGGCAAACTCCGGCGTCACAACCGTGACGCTTGTATCCCCCGGGCAGCGGGAACGTACGCAGCAAGAAATCACTGAGGATCTCTCGCGATCGGTCCGCAACCTGAACGACGCGCGCACATTTGTCTCGCAGGAACAAACCATCAGCGTTGGCGGCGGCATGGCGCGCTTTGGGTTGCCGGTGCAGCACGTGATTCAGGCGCAGAATTTCGAGAAACTGCGCGACGCGTTGCCGAAGTTTCTTGAAGCAGCCGACAACAATCCGGTGTTTAGCGCGGTGGACGTGAACCTGAAGTTCAACAAGCCGGAGCTGGTGATCAACATCGACCGCGACCGCGCTCGCACGCTCGGCGTTTCCGTCAGCGACATCGCGCAGACGCTGCAGCTCACCTTGAGCGGCCAGCGTTATGGGTACTTCATCAAAGACGGGAAGCAATATCAGGTGATCGGCCAGTTAACGCGGGCCAATCGCGATGAGCCGTTGGATCTGAAAACGATTTTTGTGCGAAACGCCTCCGGTCAGGTGATTCAGATCGATAATCTCGTCACCGTGTCAGAGCAGGCGAATCCGCCGCAGCTCTATCGCTTCAACCGCTACATCTCCGCGACGGTTTCTGCCGGACTTGCGCCGGGCTACACGCTGGGAGACGGAATCGAAGCAATGGATGAAATTTCCTCGAAGGTCTTGGACGAATCGTTCACGACCTCGCTGTCGGGTGCGGCCCGGGATTTCGCAGAGAGTTCTTCGAGCTTGCTGTTTGTGTTTGTGCTCGCGCTGCTGCTCACGTACTTGATTCTCGCCGCGCAGTTTGAGAGCTTCCGCGATCCGTTCATCATCATGTTCACTGTACCGCTCGCGGTGGGCGGAGCGCTTCTCTCGCTCTGGTACTTCAATCAGACATTCAACATCTTCAGCCAGATCGGGATGATTATGTTGATTGGTTTGGTGACGAAGAATGGCATTCTCATCGTCGAGTTCGCGAATCAGCGCAAGGCAACTGGACTTTCGGTGACGGAAGCCGTGAAGAGCGCCGCGGCTGCGCGCTTCCGTCCGATTCTCATGACGAGTCTCTCGACCATCCTCGGCATTCTCCCGATTGCGCTCGGCCTCGGCGCAGGATCCGAAAGCCGCGTGTCGATGGGTATTGCCGTCGTTGGCGGCATGATTTTCTCGGGCGGACTCACGCTGTTTGTCATTCCGGCCATCTACTCATACTTCTCGAAGGAGCGAACGGCGGAGCAAACGGAGATTGAGCACATGCAGCCGAGCGGAGTCGAAAAAGAGAAGCTGCTTCTGGGTGAAGCGGGGAAGGGATAGATTGTCAGTGTCTTATCGGAGAGACCCACTGATCTGGCTTACACTTGTGTGGTTGCGGGTATCCTTCTTTTTACAGATGAGGTTTTACGAGGGCCCTCATCCCGCACTTTCCATCTCACTTGTCTTATGGCACCAGTTTCTTCTCTATGAGGTAATGCGCCAGCGCCTTCGCAACAAATGCATTACCGCGTTCATTCAAGTGAGGATCGGTGTCGAAGACTAACGGGAATTCGTCCGTTGCCTGAAATGCTGGAAGAAGGTTGAACACAGGATAGGGAAGTGAATCCTTCTTTGCATCGAAGAACTTCAGATACTCAAACTGAAAGGGCTCTTCTACGTTGTACATGGAACCTTCCCAGTTGTGCAGACATTCCCTCGTGCTCCAATGTTGAAACCGCGGCAGCAAAATCAAAACGAAGCGAGAGCTATCGCGTCGAACGTATTCGGCGATTGTGTTGATGTTGTGAAGCGTTGATTCAAAATACGACAGGGTGGATTTGAGAGGGTGTCGATAGATGAAGAACCGATTCGTCTCGTGAACGCCATCGATATCAAGCCCAAACTGGTAGTACTTCGTTTTAGGAGAGGTGAATTCACTGTCGGGGAAGAAATGAGATTTGATCAGATCCAATGGGTACGTAAGGAGGGGCAAAGCGAGGCGCAGCACAGAACTCGGTAGAGGTCGATGAGGGAGTTCGTCGGCAGTGACAAAGCATGAGTCACCCAATGTTGCCGCTTCGCGCGAATAGGTTATGTCGTCGCCAAAGTCTGTAGCATCAAGGCACAACACAACAACGTTTGGACGATATGCTCTGACCTTCCCTTCGTAGACCTGTATCTCAGTGCGCGGAGAATGGCTGGTCAAACCCGCATTCAGGACAGCGACGTCATCAGATCGAAGTGAATCCCTCAGAATGTTCTCAAGTTTGTGAGGAAGCGAGTTCTCCTCAGCTACGCGAAAACCGAACGTGAAGGAATCACCCAGAATGGTTATGCGTCGGGAGTAGCGCAGGTAATCAGAACGAGAATACTGACTTCGCAATCCATCTTCGTTTGTGGAAACGATGATTGGCTCTCCTGAAACATACCCGGCGAACATTTTTTCGTTTGAAAGCGCAACGTGATGGTACTTCCGCGATCTCAGCCATTGCTCCTTTGGCAAGGTTCGTTCGGGCAAGAGAGTGAATACCCGGAGAAGGACTTCTAGACAGACCACTGCCAACAATGTCCCGACAGCCAATGCGACAGCAGCACCTTGGCTCCTGCGAGCAGTGACAAACGCGATGCCGAGGCAAAACAGCCCATAGTGAATGATCACCGCACCGACAGCATCATCACCAGTGTTGCCGTCCAATGCCAAAAAGTTGAGCGCTCCCGATTTCAACGCGACTACAGCTAAAATCGCCACAGCCGAACCAACAGCCAAAAGCTTCCTCATTCCAGAATTCATCACACTCCCCTCGGAGTAGAATGTTTGATTGCAAGCTGATGTCTGATCTTTCAAAACCAGTTCAGCAATCGGGGATGACTAACGTATGACCGAATGTAGCGCATCATAAATCTTTTTGTTGATCCGACCAGCATCGAGCAGCCTTTTCAAGAGGAATTGAGCCTCGCTTGTCCCAATTATTCTCTCCTTGTAGGCTTTCACGACCTGACCGGCGATGCCGGACACACTTATTCCTAATGCCGTTGCCACACGCCGGCCAACTGTTTCCTCAATCAGAAGTGGCAGGTTCAACTCGCGAGCCAAGAGAATCGCCTGTTGTTCACCGTCGTCTAATCTTTCAATGTCGGGAAAGGTCGTCGAAACGGATGCTGTCTGCACATCAATCAGGTCTTCAATGCGATACTGCTTTAGATAATCGGAGGGGAGATGCTCAGGTCGGCTACCAATTCCTCCACGACCGCCTCAGGCAGTATAATCTTCTCATATAGCTTTCTAATGAATTTGAATCCGGCTGGAAGATGCTCGAGCGAGATGATTGGTCCGGTGTTGCTGACGATGTTCTGTGCCATGAATTATTTTGCGTCTAACTCCAGCGCTATGCTTCCCGTGGTATCAGAGAGTATCGAGAAGCCAAAGTTGGGGAGGAACAACTCAAATGCACGGCGCGTCATGGGGAGAGGCCTCGATGTTGTCGATAGCGTTGCTTCAATCGCGCAAAATATCCTTCGAGAGGATTCGTCGAGCGTTGAATGTTTGGATCGTCGAGGTAGTGAAACATATTGGGCAGTGCAGCGAGCAACATGCTGCGAGCA
>JACRFA010000301.1 GCA_016218065.1 Ignavibacteriota bacterium
CGCTTTGGGCTTTTCAACCGCGTTTCTAGGGCGTCTGCCTCTTGACGAGGTACACCGTTCCGCCTGCCTGACGCCTGCCTGGCGGCAGGCAGGCCAGCCGGAAGCCCCAAAAAGAAATGTCAATAACGACAAATTGTAATTTGAAGAAACGACAACCGCCCGCTCCGGCAACTCAGTGAAAACTCCGCAAAAATCGCGGCGGATGTGACATCATTCCTTTGGTATTGTAATTGCGTCAAGTGAAGGTGCGTCGAACTCTGTCCAACCGGCGCATGGGCATTTTATTGAGAGAGAATTGCATGACGATCCTTCTTGTTGATAACGACCCCGTGTACACAAACCTGATGGCGGAAGTTCTCCGACTCCATTCGTTCGCCGCAATCACTGCGCCTGACGGCCAGGCAGCGCTGGACGTCCTGCGGAAGCAGACGGTTGACCTTGTCATCTCGGATATTTCGATGCCGCGCATGAACGGCATGAATCTCTACAAGCACATCCGGTCGGACGCGCAACTGAAATCAACTCCGTTTGCATGGAACTCCGGCTATCGAGAGCTGCGCGATGTTGTTGACGTGGAAAATCCGGCAATCGATTTCAAGCTCGACAAGGCAATGCCGATGTCGAGTTTCCTCTACTTCATCAACTCACTGGCGGCGAGATTGCAGCAGCGGAAGCAAGCGGCTGAAAGCGTGAACTAACGCCGGCGACTACCGAACATCATCAACAATCACAAACGACGTTCGTCCGGGACGAACTTCAACTTCAACATCGCGGAGCGAGAACTGTCCGTCGCTCGCGGCAACGCGCAGCGAGTACTTCCCCGGCTTGACGTTCAGTCGTGCGAGGTGGATTTGTGCGGGAAGCGTTTGCCACGATCGCGTGTCGGCTTGCTCTGTCGCACCGACGAACAAATCAATCGCAATACTGCCGAGTACATTGGCGATCGTGCTCTCGTTCTTCTTTAACTCTGATTTTGCTTTTTCGGCGGCGAGAAACTTCAGTATGGCGCGGCCGCCGCTCTTCAAGTAGATATTCGTGAGCCGCTCGTCGAGCGCTTTTCCAGCGATCGCTGTAATGTCCTGCGCAACCTCACAGCGCGTCGTCAGCGTATCGGCCGCGCCGAGCGCCTCGACATGGTACACACGGCTCCCCGCGTACCGCGCAACGAACTTGGGCAGCGCGATCTGAAACGTGTGAATGATCCCCGCAGTGTCGGCAATCGAAACCGTCGGCCTCACCTCCGCCTTCGTGGGCGCACGACCTACATACGTAATGACGAGAATGCTGCCTTCTTCTTTTCGCAGCGACTTGTCGTACGGCTTCCCGCCCAGTTTCATGAACTCGGTCGCCTCCTCATCAAACCCCATCAGCGTCGCGGTGCGCACAACATCATCCAGAACGAAATCGGGCGCCGCGGTCGCGTAGTTGGCTTCATACGTCTTGTACGTTTCGAAGGCGTTGCGATACGCAATGAAGGCATCGTTGATTTCCCCGCCCGATTCATATAGCGCGCCGGTGACGTAGCGGATAAACGCGTCTTCCTTGTACGTGTTCTTGTCATCATACTGCCGCGCATACTCGCGCAGCTTCAGATCAACCTTGCGCGCTTCGACGAGCGCATCATCGATCTTCCCCTGCTCGGCAAAATTCAGCGCAAGAAAGACATTCACCATCACCCGCTCGAAATCTTCGCCGTCGTACGGAAGGACGTTGTCGTTGAGAAGAAACGAAATGACCTGCTGCGAAATGCTTTTCGTGTAGAGGTTTTCGATTTCGGTTTCGGCGTGAAGCAAGTACTTGTTGCTCGAATCCGCTTCGCCGAGATAGTGAAAGAGCGTGCCCATATCAAGATTGTACAGCACAAGGTTCTTGTCGCCGTACGCATCTTGATTTTTCCTGATCAGGTCGGCGGCTTGCCGGTAGTTTCCCTTTGCGATATCGGCGTTGATGTCGCGAAAGAGCGCCTCGGTGCCCGAACAGCCGAAAAGAAATGTCGAAAGCGCTGTGCTCAACCACAGCGCTTTGACAAATACAATCTTCTTCATGTGAGTGGAGGGTTAGAACTTGCTGCCGCTTTGTGAGACAAGCTTCTTGATCTTCTTTTCTCCGCTCCACACTTTCTTGTTCGTCTCGATGTTCACCAGCTCGAGGTTCACCTGATAGTACTTCACCTTCTCGCCGCCTTCCTGATCGATAATGCTGGCGATGTCGCCGCGCAGCATGAAGTCGGCGCCGGTTTCCTGCTGGAATTTCTTTATCGATTCGGGCGATGCGTTCTCCTGCTGGTCGGCGCGCTCCTCGCGGATTTCCTGGCGCTCTTCTTTATTCGCGACGAAGCTGACTTTGCCGGAGTTCAACAGCTCGCGCTCCAGATTCTTGATGAACGTGATCGTCTGAATGTGTTCGCTGGTCCGGTTGCGCACCGTGCCTACGATGACGTCAGGCTCCTTGCCTTTGGCCATTTGATAATTCGCCAGCCACGGACGGTCGAGCACATCCTTGATCATCTCCTGGGCGACGAGGCGGGAATCCGTATCGTTCCAGTCGCCGCTCAGATCAATTGTCGTGTCGGCCTCAACTCGCGTCACGGTTTTTCCTGAGCCGCCACAACCATTCAGCAAGAGCACTGCTAGAACTGAAACGACGGCAACAGCAATGAGTCTGTTAGTCACAGTTTCCTCCAAAGTTAGTATTCGGGTAGTGAAAGATATTCAAATCGCGCTGCATCTTCAATGCGACGTTCTCCGAGATTTTTTTTGGGCCTGCCCATGGGTGTTTCTCGTCAACACCGACTTCAATGGCGCGAAGCCGAGCAGTCAACCTCGGCGCAACGCGTGTCGCCCTTCTGCCGCGGCAAGCCTTCAAAGCTCATCTCCGGTCGGAACGTCGTCGCCCCGAAAGAGTTCCAGCGTCTCGCCCGCAGGAAGCCGTTGCACATCCTTGAGCTTCTGTTCGATGGCGCGTGACTTACGCGATGCGTCGATGATCGTGTTGCTCGCCTCCTGGAGTTTCTTCTGCGTCTTGTCGAGAATCTCGCCGAACCTGCCGAACTCAGTCTTCACGGCTGCCAGCAACGACCAGACTTCACTCGAGCGCTTCTCGATCGCCAGCGTGCGGAATCCCATCTGCAAGCTATTGAGAAACGCCGCCACCGTATTCGGGCCCATGACGGTCACGCGATTTTCACGCTGCAGCGTCTCGATCAACCCAACGCGACGCGTCACTTCAGCGTACAATCCTTCCGTCGGCAGGAACATGATAGCAAAATCCGTCGTGCGCGGCGGATCGAGATACTTCTCCTTGATGCTTCGCGCTTCAAGCTTTACACGCTGCTCAAGCATACGGCCTGCCTCGATCACAAGTTGCGGATTCGCCTTTTCGGTCGCATCAACAAGCCGGTGGTAATCTTCCAGCGGGAACTTCGCATCAATCGGCAGCCAGACGACCTCGGATGAGTCGCTGCGCCCGGGCAGCTTGATCGCGAACTCCACACGCCTGTCGGTGCCGAGCTTCGTCGCAACGTTCTTGGCGTAGAGATCGACGGCGAGCACTTGCTCCAGCAGATTCTCAAGCTGGATTTCGCCCCACGTGCCGCGAGTCTTCACATTCGTCAACACTCGTTTCAAATCGCCGACGCCCGATGCGAGCGACTGCATTTCGCCCAACCCTTTGTGCACGAGTTCGAGCCGCTCGCTCACGAGCTTGAACGACTCGCCGAGCCGCTGCTCAAGCGCGGCATGGAGTTTCTCATCGACGACGGAACGCATTTGGTCGAGCTTGCGCGAGTTCTCATCCTGCAGCGACTTCAGGCGATTGTCAACAGCCTCGCGCACAAGCTCAAGCTGCCGGACGATCGTGTCGGAGAGCGACTTGATTTGCAGCGAGAATGTGTCGAGCTGATTTTTCTGCAACGACGCCACGCTCGCCATTTCGGCGCGCACACTTTCGGCGAAGCCGGCGAGCGAGCCGCCAAGCTCTTGTCTGTTCTGCAACGCATTGCGCCCCGACTCTTCACGCGCCAGCGTATTCTCTTCGCGCATCGAACGCTCAAGCTTGTCGATGTTCACGTGCAGCGATTCGAGTTCAGTTTTGAGAAACGTCGTCGATGTGGCGCGAGCACTTCTCGCAAGAAGCACGACCAGTGCGATCAGCATCAAACTGAGTAGGACAATCGAGATGATGAGCAGTGATTCGATCATAGGCTTGTAGGTTGTAGGTGGTAGGTTTGTGTCATTCTGAGTTCATTGAGCTCGCCAAGAAGCGGCGTGGCCATTTGAGGCAATGACGTGCGCTCCCATTTGTCATTCTGAACGAGTCCCGATTGCATTTCAAATCGGGGCGAAGTGAAGAATCCAGATCAAGGCACAACGAGGTTCTGGATTCTTCGGCTCTGAAAAACAAGCCTCAGAATGACAAATTCCTGTCACGTCATTAGCAGTTCATTGAGCTCGCCAAGAAGCGGCGTGGCTATTCTGAGGCGATGATGCGGAGCCAAGGGCGACCGCCTGTTGACGAGGCAGACTGTCCCGCGTCGCGGCATCATCCGTCAGATTATACGAAGAACACCAGCCGGAAGCCCACTAAAACACCAGGCCAACTAAAACAAAAAGAAGCCGACCCACTGAGCCGGCTTCTGAAACACAAATTCTTCTCTACGCACTTTCAGACTATTTTCTTCGTCCCATCACTCGCAGCAGAAGCAGGAATAGGTTGATGAAGTCCAGGTAGAGTGCCAGCGCTCCCATGATCGCACCCTTCTGCTCGACTTCAGCGCCCATCAATGCCGCGCCGCTCATGTTCTTGATCTTCTGCGCATCATACGCCGTGAGTCCGACGAAGATCAGAATGCCGACGTATGTCGTGATCCAATAGACGGTGGAGTTCTGCATGAACATGTTCACGACCGAGGCAATCACGAGTCCAATCAATCCCATCATGAGAAAGCTTCCGATCGCCGTCAGGTCGCGCTTGGCTACGGTGCCGTAAAGCGCCATCGCTCCGAACGTTCCTGCCGAAACAAAGAACGTGCTCGCGATTGATTCCGTGGTGTACACCAGAAAAATCGCGGCGAGCGTCACGCCCGTCAGCGCGGAGTACCCGACAAACACCGACGTTGCGGTTGCGGCAGACATCTGTTCAACGCGAAGAGAAAGCCACCCGACGAGACCAAGCTGGACGAAGATCAGCCCGAGAAAAGTCCAGCGGCTCGAGAAAATCAGTTCAAGCAGCGACGGTGTGTTGAGCACGAGCAAGCTTGCTACGCCGGTGATGAGCAGACCCGCCATCATCCAGCCATACACTTTCACAATGAATGCGCGTTGCAGTTCTTCAGCTTCTTCAGCGCTGATCGCGCGTTCGCGAATAAGATTTTCTTCCATCGTAATCCTTACATAGTTGCCGAACGAATATACGACAACTTCCCGTTCAGTTCAACGTCACCAACGCCGACTTCGGCTTCAGCACCGTGTTGATCGCTTCGACGAATGCTTCACGCGGCATCGCGCCCATCGCCATCTGCGGCTTTCCATCTTTCGGGATGAAGAGAATTGATGGAATGCTGCGGATGCCAAACACCGACGCAAGCTCCTGCTCTTTGTCCGTATCAATTTTGTAGATGTCGATCTTGCCTGCGTACTCTTTTGAAAGTCCTTCGAGCACAGGAGCAACCATCTTGCACGGCCCGCACCAGTCGGCATAGAAATCGATGATCGCAGGAAGCTCACCGTTGAATTGCCATTCGGTATTCTTCTCGTAGTCAAAGACTTTCGTCAAGAACGTTTCTTTTGTGAGATGTTCCATCGAACAACTTCCTTTGTTTTTATGATTGATGAATCCGTTTCTTCTCACTCATAAGATGCAATAGGCTCATGCAAAGGGTCATCCCATCATAACGAAAAAAGGGCGATCCCAAAGTGGAATCGCCCTTTTCGTGCCTGCGCTTGCGGGTCACTGCGTAGCAACGGCCGAGGCTTCGTTAATAGCTTTCTTCAGTTGCTCGATCGTCTCTCCGAAAACGCGAACAGTGCTTCGCTTCCGTTCTTCTCCCTCCATTTTGTTTTCGGAGATGGAGAGATATTTGTTGCCGTTCTTCGCCTCCTTCAGATCGATGAAGTAGGTCGTCTTGCCGGACTTCAACATCGTCGAGTAGAGAGCATTTGTTTCTGGCATTGTTTCCTCCGCTGGTTGTGGTTGGATGAATGACGGCGTATGCCGCTGTTGGGAAACGATTTCGAAACGTCAATCAAGGAATTGTTTTTCAATCTCACGAACCTTGTGGGCCATGGCCTCCTCACTCACGTTGAATAACTTCGCCAACGATTTTACAGAGACGCGTACCGGCCCGGAGATATACGGCTCAAGCAGCTGCCTGGGCATGAGCAGCTCTGACGCGCAAAGATCCGCTTCGCTATCTTGAATGACAATCTCGCGCATCGTACAATCGTTCTCCGGAATGTGGCGGAGAATGAAATGCGAAAGCTCATGCGCAATGGTGAAGCGTTGCCGATGAACGTGGTGGTTCGCATTCACACCAATGAGTCGATGGCGCGGGATCACAAGCCCCGAGAATCCATCGGCAGGAGAACGAAGCGGCACGATTTGGAAGCCGAGATTCGTGGCCAGCAATTCGATATCAATGGGAGCGGCCAATTCCTCCGTCAGAAATCGATGAAGAACTTCGCGGGCCGCCCGCCCACATTTCTCTCTCGCATCCTGCTGCAACTTGTAGCGTGTCATCCGCGTCGGCGGCATATCTGCGACTCTACTCATTCTTGAGATCATCCAGAAGTTGCTTCAGTTTCATCTCGTCCGATTTGGGAATCGGCAAGATCGCTTTTGCATACAACTCAACGTACGCCTCCTCCATCTCCTGGCGCTTGGCATTCATCTGGCCGGACCGACATCGCGCAAGCACATCCTTGAACGCGGGCCGATAGTGCACGAGTTGCTGCGTTCGACGGATCATTCCGGCAAAGTCGTCGATGGGAACATTGGACATCTGCATCATCTTCCTCCAGATCTCAACAGAAATCTTCAGAGGGGAGATCGCATCTTGTTCGATCAAGAGAAACAGATTCGGGCTCATACCTGCATGAACGAACACTTTCGCGACACGAATTCTACGGTCATCGGTCATCGACCTCAACATGGAGCCGATCGTGAGCGGCGCCGGCGACTTCCGGTTATCGATTGCATCGATGAGCCGCTCGACCATGCGGTCACGCGACGGCGACGGCTCGCTGCATAGGAGCCTCGCGACTTTCTTTTCGTATGCGCCATGCGTCTGCACCCAGCCTTCGAGCCACGCAACCTGCAGCAATGTGTCAACAGATTCTATTTGCATAGCGGATAGAGTTCCGAAAAGACCTGAATGAATTTCTTTCGCACGCGAGGGTAATAGACTTTCAATTGACTCACTGTTAATCCGGTGTAGTGCGCAATATCCCGATAAGGAACGTCGAGCGCACGACAACGGAGCAACGTTCGCTGCCATGGCTTCAGGCGCTCAAGCGCTTCGGCAATAAACATCAACTTCTTCTCCACCTTGTCTTCGCCATCAACTTCTCCCGCCGATGAAGCGGCAAGAGATGCACACCTCAGGTTCTTCTCTTCACCATCTCCGTCTGCCAGCGATTCGATATGCTCGAACAATTCTGTGCGAAGCGCCGGCCGCCTGAAGTGATCGCGAACTTTGTTGCGGAAGATCGCGATCACCCACACGTGAAAATCCGAATCACTCCGCCGGAACTCGAACGAGCAGATGTTCTGCACAACGTTCAGCAGCACGTCGTTCACAAGTTCTTCAGCATCTTCGCGGGGAATCTGAAACACATGTACAGCCTCGTTGAGCAGCCGCGTCTGATATCGATCGACGAGACGAATGCACCCGGCGTGATCTCCGGACTTCAGCTCAAGGACAAGTGTGCTGTTGGAGAAGGAAGACAAACACCCCCCTACTAATGAGAACGAAATCAGGTAACAAAACAGGGAAATCCGTCCAAACGCGAGGGCGACTCTTTAGATTGTGTGATTAGATCGTTGCAGCATGGTAGGCAGCAGAGTGAGCGACGAAAGAATCAGTCTTTCTTTTCCCCGCTTCCTGAGTGCCAGTCAATCATCGTAATATTGTCAGCGTATGGAATTGAAACAACATTCTCGATGGATTGCGCCTTGCGGACGAGTAGTTCGATGCGCTGCAACTGTTTGCCGAGCAGTTCCAGGTCTTCCGCCGCTTCAAAAATATCGCGAACACCCGGATGCCGCGTCAGCCGTTGATGCAGCAGCATTGCTGTCGCAAGCGGATTGGCAATCTCGTGCGCAACAGAGACAGCCATTTCAATTACCGTCTTGTGGCGCGCCTGTTCGGCGAGTTGTCGCTGCAACAGAATCGTTCTCAGTCCCACATGAAGACGCGCGAGCAATTCTTTTCTATCGAACGGCTTGGTGAGATAATCATCGGCGCCGGCCTCCATCCCCTCGACTTTCGATTCCAACTCCCGGCGCGCGGAAACCATAATGATGTACGGCCGCACGGTCGATGTTCCCTTGATCGTCTTGATCAGGTCAATGCCGGTCTCTTCCGGCAGATTCCAATCCAGCAGCACAACGTCAGGATGTTGGTTTTCGATCAGCGCAAGGCCCGTCCGGCCTTCGGTCGCGGTAAACACGCGATGGCCTTCGAGCTTCAGCATCATTGTCGTGAGTTCGAGATACGCCGTGTCGTCATCAATAAGCAAAACAGTTGCGGGCATCACCGTCTGTTGATCCTTTCCGGGGCTAACCTGCATAAAGAGTTTTCGTGTTCACGTGCACACCTAACGACTTGAGTGTCAGATGCAGCTCCATGAAGTGATGGATGTGGTGTTCGAGCGCAAACGCCGCGTAGCGCCAATATGGAATGTTGCCAAGCTGCGGAGTGTCGATCGTGCCGCGTTGAAAGTCTTCTTCACTGAGAGACTCAATCGATCGCTTGAATCGGCTCGTGTACTCATGCAGAAGTCGGATGCCTTCTTCAACCGTTGCTGAACCATGACGACGATTCGCGAGCAGAATCTCCGGCAGACTTTTCCATTCTATCGCTTCGCGGTTGATCACCTTCGCCATGAAGAGAAACGAACCCGGAATGTGCCGAAGCAATTGTCCAAGACTGAATGAATGCTCGGTGAGTTTGTACTCAAGCTTATCGGAAGGAACGCGGCGAAAAGTCGGCTCGGTCGGAGCCAACACCTGGTCGAACCAGGAAAGGTACTCAGCTTTCGTCATTGGGGATGATGACTTCCGTTGTGGACGCTGGGTGGCAACTGGTATGAGAGTAAGAAAGAGACGCGTGAAATGCAAACACCCCGGCGAGACTGTTGAGAGCAACGTAGCGTACGACACGCCCGATCAGCCGCCGGCAGCTACCAATGTGTTCTTCATCAGCATGGCGATGGTCATTGGGCCAACACCGCCGGGAACGGGCGTGATGGCGCTCGCAACCTTCGACGCTGAGGCAAAGTGAACGTCTCCCACAATTCTGTAACCGTTCTTCGCCGTAGCATCGGCAACGCGGTTTATCCCAACATCAATTACCACGCAACCCGGCTTGAGCATCTCGCCCGTGACCGCCCCCGGTTTGCCAATTGCCACAACAACAATGTCCGCGAGCTTCGTGTACTGAGCAATGTCGCCGCCGCCGGTGTGCGCAATCGTGACCACTGCGTTTGCGCCCGCCTGTTTCTGCAGCAAAATATTCGCGACCGGCTTGCCGACAATGTTGCTTCGCCCGACGACCACAACATGCTTCCCTGCCGGATCGTTGCCGCTGCGCATCAACAACTCCTGAATGCCCGCCGGCGTGCATGGCTTGAGACACTTCTGGCCAATCACCAACTTTCCAACGTTGATTGGATGAAACCCATCGACATCCTTCCGCCAATCAATCGCCATGATGACTTCATCTTCGTCGATGTGTTTGGGCAGCGGCAGTTGAACGAGTATGCCGTGGATTTTCGGATCAGCGTTGAACTGGTGGATCAAACGAAGTACGTCTTCCTGACGAACTGAGGGCGGGAGTTTTTCGGTGATGGAATGAAAGCCCAACTCCTCGCAGGCCTTCCCTTTCGAGCGAACGTACGACTGCGACGCGGGATCTTCGCCTACGAGGATAAACGCGAGGCCAGGCACAATGCCACGCTCACGCATAAGCTGTTCGGTGTCCCGCTTGACTTCACGTTTGATTTGGTCGGCAATCAGTTTGCCGTCGATGATTGTCGCAGACATACTTGGTAAGTTTTCTTAACCGAACGCCGGAAACACGATGCTCTCCATCTTCAGCGCTCGCCCCGATTCAACATCTGCTTGTACATACACGGCGCAGAGACGAACGTCGTGTGAAGCGACTTCATACTTGTGCGGAGTCTGCATGATCATGCGCCTGAGCGCGGCTTCTTTCTTCATCCCCAACACGGAATCATACGGTCCCGTCATCCCGACATCGGATTGAAACGCGGTTCCCCGCGGCAGTATGCGTCCGTCCGCCGTAGGCGTGTGTGTGTGAGTGCCGATGCAAGCTGTTACTTTGCCGTCGAGATGCCAACCCATCGCCATTTTCTCTGCGGTCGCGTCGGCATGAAAATCCACGAAGATGAGTTTCGTTTCCTCATGCATCTTGCTGATCGCCCAATCGGCCGCCTTGAACGGATCGTCGATGGGCTGCATGTATACGCGACCCTGAATGCTGAGCACGCCGACTTTCCCCTTCTCACCCAGATCAACCACGATATATCCGTTCCCGCCATTTTCACGCGGATAATTCAACGGACGAAGAATCCGGCGTTCGCCGCCAAGTACCTTGCGGCTATCCCATCTGTCCCACACGTGGTTGCCTGTGGTGATCACGTGAGTGCCAAGCTCGAAAATCTTCTTTGCATGTTCTTCCGCAATGCCCTTTCCCTCGGTCGTGTTCTCGCCGTTGATGATCAACAAATCAACGTCGTACTTTTTCATGTAGTTGGGAACAAGCGTGATGGCAAGGTCGAGTCCAGGCTGACCGACAATATCGCCGACGAAAAAGATGTTGAGTGTCTTGGACAAACGTTTCTCCGTAGCTGACGATTGAAATGATGAATGGCTTGTTGAATCTCAGAGGCAGAAGTTGTGTTCATTGATGCACGAGTTGATTCAATATAGAAATAATGCGCTGCAAAGCATAGCGTACGAAGAACACGTCTCCTGCCGAAGCAAGCGGCGGGCAGGGAAGAAAAGGAGGTATTCAACAATCTGGAATGAAAAACTCTGCCGCGATTTGCGCCCTCGACTCACAGGTTGCATTTCACAATCCATTCAAATACTTTGCATCACCATTCTTCGAAAGGATACTCCATTGTCGCACCGACTCATTGGTACATTGATTACGTCCGCGTTGTTTGTTCTGACATTCACATCCTTCAGTCAAACCCCGAACGTCAAGCTGGGCATCGATGTTCTTCGTGACAGAGGTTTTGATGTGCTGAAAGGAAAGCGCATTGGGTTGATCACGAATCCAACAGGCGTTGACTCGCGTGTGCAATCGACAATCGACATTCTCAGTCAAGCACCAGACGTGAAGCTTGTGGCCCTGTACGGACCCGAACATGGCGTGCGCGGCAATTTTGCCGCAGGCGACAAGATCGAAACCATCATCGACTCAGCCACCAACGTTCCGATGTACTCCCTCTACGGCAAAACGCGCAAGCCGACCGCCGAGATGCTGCGAGGCATCGACGCGCTCGTGTACGACATTCAGGATATCGGCTGCCGGTCGTACACATACATCAGCACGATGGGACTTGCGATGGAGGCAGCCGCCGAAAACAACATCGAATGCATTGTACTCGACCGCCCGAATCCTCTTGGCGGAATCAAGATCGAAGGCAACATTGTCGAGGCGGGATACGAATCCTTCGTCAGTCCGTACCCAATCCCGTACGTGTACGGACTCACCTGCGGCGAACTTGCGAAGCTGCTGAACGAGGAGGGAATGCTGAAGAACAAGGCGCGCTGCAAATTGATTGTCGTTCCGATGCAAGGCTGGAAGCGATCGATGACGTTCGCGCAAACCGGCCTTCAGTGGGTTCCGACATCGCCGCACGTACCCGAAGCCGCGTCGCCCGCCTATTACGTCAGCACCGGAATTCTCGGCGAGCTTGGCGTTCTGTCTGAAGGCGTCGGCTACACAATTCCCTTTCACACATGCGCGGCCGAGTGGATTAACGGCAAGCGCTTCGCGGAGAAGTTGAATGCTCTCAATGTTGACGGCGTACTCTTCCGGCCTCTCACCATCAAACCATTCTACGGAAAACATAAAGACAAGAACCTGAATGGCGTGCAGATTCACCTCACCGACGAGTCGAAGGTGAATCTGATGAGCATCCAGTTCCTCTGCATGCAAGTGCATCACGAGTTGTATCCCGACAAGAATCCGTTTGAGCTTGCCGACGGCGGCCGCCTGAAAACATTCGACAGAATCGTCGGCTCGGATCGGGTGAGAAAGCTCTTCACGCAACGCATGTCGTACGCCGATGTCAAGTCGTATCTGGAAAAAGACGTGCAGACGTTCTCGGCAAAAGCCAAGCGATATTACTTGTACTAGCCAGAGCCGGACATGGCGGTCTACGACTCGCCTACGACTCGTAGAGTAGAAAGCCATGCCCAACAAAGATTCGTTCGTAGGGACACACCTCCGGCGTGTCCTGCCTGAAGGTCGGCGCGAGACTTCAAGTTCCTCGATAAGTTCGGAGTCTTGCCCCAACAAAGATTCGTCCGTAGGGACACGCCTCCGGCGTGTCCTGCCTGAAGGCGGAGCGAGACTTCAAGGTTCTCGAAAATTTTTTAGGCCACCGACTGGCCTGAATTACAACTCGATGACGTTTTTCAACAAATGGGTGATCGTGTTTACCAAAGCCGGACATGGCGGAGCCATGTCCCTACAAAGATTCTGTCCTGGTCGACGATCCAGAAGAGGCTACATCTCGTCCACGTCCCTTGCTTGTTTGCCAAAGTCGTACATGGCGGTCTACGACTCGTAGAGAGTCTTGCCCAACAAAGATTCGTTCGTAGGGACACGCCTCCGGCGTGTCCTGCCTGAAGGTGGGCGCGAGACTTCAAGGTTCTCGAAATTTTTTAGGCCACCGACTGGCCTGAATTACAACTCGATGACGTTTTTCAACAAATGGGTGATCGTGTTTACCAAAGCCCGGACATGGCGGAGCCATGTCCCTACAAAGATTCTGTCCTGGTCGCGAGACTTCAAGTTCCTCGATATGTTCGGAGTCTTGCC
>JACRFA010000298.1 GCA_016218065.1 Ignavibacteriota bacterium
ATTCGGCGCTGCCGCTGCGCACTGACCCTGCAACCTGGCGGCCGGCTCTCGACAGCCTGAGACGGCTGCTTGTGAACTCGACGCAGCGGCCGGGCATTGTGTGGCGCATTCTCTGTCAGCACAATCCCTGGTACTCGGTCGGCGACCATGGCGGGTACTCTGTGTGGGATGAGGAATCGGAAACGGTGACGCGCTTGCCGGATTGCGACAAGGATTCGAACGCGGTCGGCTGGCTCATTAACTCTCTCGATCCCGAAGACTTGTGCGCTGCAAAATATCAGGCGCAGATCGATTCGCTGCGCTCGGTGATTCACGAAAGCGGCGCGAAGATTCAGCTGGTTCTTTCCGGACATGAACACGCGCTTCAACTTCTCTCATATCCTGATCGACATCCGTCGTGCGAGTTGTGCCCAAAGATTCACGTGGTGTCGGGCGCCGGCGCCAAGACCTCGACTGTGAAGCTTCCATCTCCACCGTACGAATACACAGCGTCGCAGCGCACGAACGAAGGCGAGTCGCTGGCCGGATTTGCTCAGCTGAAGTTTGAATCAGCGAAGATGCGAGTTGTGTTCTACAATTCCGCGAACGGCGACATGATTGATATGGGAGGTGGGAGGAGGGAATTTTGGATTTCGCGCAACGGTCAACTTGAGTAACTGAAGCAATGAAGAACCATCCGCGTCGTCTTCTTTTTGTTGTTGCGATGATTGCATCGTGCGCCGCGCTTCAGCCTGCACATCACTTCGCGCAGGATGATGAGGACGAGGAAAAGGAACGGGCGAAGTATCAACCGTATCGCGACTACGGCACCGATTGGCGACTTGCTGCGCTGTTCGGCCTCACGCCGGAGGATGGCGTTCTTGTCGGGACGGGGGCGATTGTGTACAAGTTCGGGTTCAGAGTTTTTCCGTACGTCTATCGCATGGAGTTGGTTGGTGGACTCACACTCAAGACGGGAAGGTTCAAGTTCCAGTACACGGCAAAATTTCCGGCGCTGGAGGATTGTCTCTCGTTAGAATTTCTCGCGTATGCATCGGAGCTGGAGGTGCGTAACTTTTACGGCTTCGGTAACAACTCTCCTCGCGAGAAGTCGCTGGAGTCAAATGATTACTACCGTGTCGCCTCGAGGCAATATTTCGTTCAGCCGTCGTTGCGATTCAGGTTGGGGAACGGCATAGCGATTTCCGTTGCCACATCGCTGAAGCACTTCGAGGTACGACAGAAGATGAACCGATTCCTCACGAACGCCATCGTTGATAGTATGGGACGCGAGAAAGCAATCGTCGGCACGGGTCTGAGCCTCGACGCGCTGTTTGTTGATGCGGAGGTCGCGCCACGCGGTGGAGTCACGGCGTCGGTGTCCGCGTGGAATTATCCCGACGTGTTCGACAACGGAACCCCCTACCAACGCTACCTTGCCGATCTTCGCGGCTACGCGAGTGCAGGCCCCGTTACTTTGGCCTTGCGAACCGGCTTCGAGAAGCTGAACGGTTCGTTTCCATTTTACGAAGCTGCGTTTCTCGGCGGCGGCAGTTCATTGCGCGGCTACAATCTGAATAGATTCTCAGGCGACGCTTCCGCCATGGGCAGCGCTGAACTGCGATGGTCAGTCTTCGATCTCAAACTTCTCGTGCCGTCTGAAGTTGGGGTGTTTGTGTTCGGCGATGCGGGACGCGTGTATGTTGACGGGCAGTCGCCGGATGGCTGGCACGCTGATGTTGGCGGCGGCATTTCGTTCGCGCCGCTCTCCAGAAGTCTCACGCTCTCACTCTCTGTTGCGTCGTCAGTCGAGGGAATTTTTCTCAACGGAGGATTTGGATTTAGCTTTTAGCAGGTTGTGCTTCTTTGTCCACGAAGTTCACGAAGGAACACGAAGAAGTGATTTTGGCTCAAATCAGAAGAACCTTCGTTCACATTCGTGCTTGCACACCGGAGTGCAGCGTTTCCGCGCGCCCGCCTGCCGGAGCAAAGCGGCGGGCAGATAGGCCTGTTCTTCGTGGATGGTTTTTTCTTTTTCAACATCTCTCTGTACTCCACTGTCGTTGAGAGATAAACACGTCGCGTTCTCTCTGCACTTCTATCTCTGCCGAGCAAAGCCTGCCTGCCGGGGGGCAGGGGCGACCGCCTTTGAACCGACGTGGCGCGCTCCGCTTCGCGCCATGTACTTCGGCGTTGACGAGGAACACCCGTCGGCAGCCCAAGAAAATTCAGCTCAACCACTTCCGTATTTGGGATCGTTGGTCGGGTCTCCTGTCCCGACATTGACGAGTCGGAGACTCGTCCAACAACTTTGCCGGCAGGCAGGCCCGTCTGTCGACGCGTGTATGTTTACGTGACTTTCTCTCCGTGCATTCATATCTTCTGTTGAATTCATCATACTGAATCGCGTCCAACGTCCACCATGATTGGCAGAATCATCAAGCCGGAAATCTCAGCACTCATCGCTGCGCGCGACTTTACGACACTGAAAGATGTGTTTGTTGATTGGGATCCGGCGGACCTCGCTGATCTCATCACCGACCTTCCCGACGAATCACAGGCGATTGTCTTCCGACTTCTTCCCCGCATTCTTGCTGCACACACGTACGAGTATCTCGACCGCGATAGTCAGAAGTCGTTGCTCAAAGCAATGGGGCAGGAACAGGTCGCCGCGATTCTCAACGACATGTCGCCCGATGACCGTACTGCGCTCTTCGAGGAGCTGCCGAGCGTTGCCGTTCAGCAGTTGATCGACTTGCTCACGCCCGATGAGCGCGCAACTGCGCAGGCGTTGCTCGACTATCCTGAAGACAGTATCGGCCGCTTGATGACGACGGATTTCATCGCGATCAGGCAGCACTGGACCGTGAAGCAAGTGCTGGATGATATTCGCGAAAACGGCTCGGACAAAGAGACGCTCAACGTTGTGTATGTTGTTGATGAGCACGGAAAGCTGATCGACGACATCCGCACGAGGGAGATACTGCTCGCGCCGCTTGAGTTGGAAGTTGTTGATCTGATGGATGAAAATTTCATTTCGCTTCCAGTGCGTGCGGACAGAGAAACTGCGATTGAAGTGTTTGGCAAATACGATCGCACAGCGCTTCCCGTCGTCGATCTCGAAGGTCATCTTGTCGGCATCGTGACGGTCGATGATGTGTTGCAGGTGCAGCAGGAAGAAACAACGGAAGACATTCACAAGATCGGCGGGTTGGCGGCGCTCGAAGAGCCGTACCTTGAGATCCCGCTTCTGCAAATGGTGAAGAAGCGCGCCGGCTGGCTTGTGATTCTGTTTGTGGGGGAAATGCTCACGGCGACGGCGATGGGATTCTTTGAGGCAGAAATCGCGCGGGCAGTTGTGCTTGCGTTGTTCGTGCCGCTGATTATTTCGAGCGGCGGCAATTCAGGCTCGCAGGCCTCGACGCTGATCATCCGCGCAATGGCGCTGGGCGAAGTAACGCTCGCCATGTGGTGGCGCGTCATGCGTCGCGAGATCATGTCGGGATTCCTGCTCGGCTGCATTCTGGCCGTCATCGGCTTTGCGCGCATCGCTGGCTGGTCGGTGTTCACCGACGTGTACGGCGCGCATTGGTTATTGGTGGCGCTCACCGTTGCTGTCAGCCTCATTGGCGTCGTGCTCTGGGGTTCGTTCGCCGGGGCGATGATGCCGCTCGTGCTCAAGAGATTCGGCGCAGATCCGGCAACATCATCGGCGCCGTTTGTTGCCACGCTTGTTGATGTGACC
>JACRFA010000291.1 GCA_016218065.1 Ignavibacteriota bacterium
GTCGAATGCTTCATGGATGGTCTTGCTGAGCATGATGATCTCCTTGTTGTGATGTGGATGTGAAAGAACCCTTCGACTTCGCTCAGGGTAAACTCAGCGGAGCGAAATGAAGCCTGTCTGCCGGTCTACGACTCGTAGAGCAGGCAGGAAAAATCTAGACCTTTTGCCATCACCGCTCATTGGCGGAATCTCTCATACAGTCACTTCGGCAAACTTCTTCAGCTCCTGCGCCGACGCTTTCTCGACGTCTGCGTGCAAGCTATTGCCGTGCGAATCCATTGTGACGATCGCCGGAAAATCTTTCACGACGATGTGCCACATCGCTTCGGGAACTCCGAACTCCTCCAGGAAATCAACTCCCTGAACATCGGTGATGCACTTCGTGTAGAATTGCGCGGCCCCGCCGATGGCATTGAGATACACGGCGCCCGACTCTTTCAAGCCCGCCAATGTCTTTGCGCCCATGCCGCCCTTGCCCACAACAGCGCGCACGCCGAACTTTTTGATGATGTCTGCCTGATACGGCTCTTCACGGCTGCTCGTCGTCGGTCCCGCGGCGCCGATCGTCCACTTGCCGTCTTTCTTCAGCGCCACCGGGCCGCAATGATAGATCACGCCGCCGTTCAAGTCCACAGGCGAATCATGGGTCATGAGGTGGTGATGAATCATGTCGCGTCCCATGTGCAGCAATCCATTCAGCAGCACAACGTCGCCGACTTTGAGCTGACGGATCTGCGCTTCGGAGATGGGCGTCGTCAGCCGGACTTCGCGGCCCGTGACTGGCAAGCCCGACGTCTTCGCCATCTTCACGCTCGGCGTTTCGTCCTTGTACAGCCAGTGCTTGATCGCGCCCGTCGCCGGATCGAGCACAATGCCAAGTCTGCGGAACGCCCAGCAATCATACGCGACGCTCACGAAGAAACTTGCCGGCAGCCGGTTGTTCGCGCCGATCTTGCATCCGATCAACGTGGATTCGCCGCCGAAGCCCATCGTTCCGATGCCGAGTTTGTTCGCGTCCTCAAGAATTTTCGCCTCAAGCGTCGCCAGCTCAGCATTGGGATTGATGTCGTCGAGCGTTCGGAAGAGTTGTTGCTTTGCGAGCGCATAGCTGGTTGTCCGATCGCCGCCAATCCCGACGCCAAGCGCGCCAACGCTGCACCCGTGTCCTTGTGCCTGCCATACCGCGTGCATGATTGCTTTGCGAACGCCTTCAAGACTCCGATCTGCGCGACCGAGATTCGGAAGCTCGGCAGGCAGCGAGTATTGGATGTTCTTATTCTCGCAGCCTCCGCCTTTCAACACCAGACGAACATCGATCTCATCTTTTTCCCATTGCTCGAAGTGAATCACCGGCGTTCCTTCGCCCAGGTTGTTGCCGCTGTTCTTCCCCGTCAGCGAGTCAACAGAATTCGGCCGAAGTTTTCCGTTCTTCGTCGCTTCAGCAATTGCTTCTCTGATTGCCTGCTTCATGACAATCTGATTGGCGCCAACCGGACAGTGAATCTCGAACGTCGGCATGCCCGTATCCTGACAGATCGGAGCGACAGTCTCGCACGCCATATCCACATTGACGGCGATTGTTTGCAGAGCGAGTCCTGCTTGTGTGGTCGGATTTTCCTTTTCCATCGTTCGCGCCAACGCACGACGAACATCGGGCGGAAGATTGGTTGACGTTTCGATGACGAGTTTGTAGATGCTTTCTTTGAACTGTTTCATACTTACTCCCGAGTCATGTGTTCATTTCACCGCTTCAGAATTTTCTGCGCGGCTCTTTCTTGGCGAATATCATCGGCCTCTGCACGTATGGGATTGGATCTTCAACGCCGGCCATCTGAAACCCGCGCAGCCGCAACGCGCAACTGTCGCACACGCCGCATGCCACGTCGTCGTTCTGGTAGCACGACCAGGTGAGATGAAGTGGCGCACCGAGCGCAAGTCCGCGTTGGACAATCTCCATTTTGGTTTGATGAATAAGTGGAGTGATGATCCGAATCGATGTCGATGGTTTCGTTCCCGCGTCGATCGCCTTCTCGAACGCATCGTAAAACTCCCTGCGGCAATCGGGATAGCCTGACGAATCTTCCTCCACTGCTCCGACGAAGATGGATGATGCGGCAATCACTTCGGCCCAACTCACCGCCGCCGAGAGCATGTTTGCATTGCGAAAAGGAACGTACGATGTCGGGATTTCCTTGCTCTTCAGATTCGCCGAGGCAACTTTCATCGATGTATCCGTCAGACTCGAGCCGCCAATCGCTGCAAGATGCTCAATCGAAATGACGAGCCTGCGAGCGACATGAAAATGATCGGCGATGGCTTCGAACGCCTGCAACTCCCGCCGCTCGGTTCGCTGTCCGTAGTTGAAATGAACCAACGCGAGTTCATGTGCTTGCGCGGCGATGGCAATGGTGACGCAACTATCCATGCCGCCGCTTGCCAACACCACCGCCAGATCGTTGCGGCTCATACGCCTCGCGTCTCCGGCTCCCAAATGAACTTGTGAAGCTGCAACTGAAAGCGAGCCGGAACGCCGCTCTCGAGAATCCAGGATGCAAGATCGACAGGCTCAACTTCACCAAAAACCGGCGACATCAGTATCGGGCAACGGCGCTCAAGTTCATATCGCTTGATCACGTCCAGTGCCCAATCGAAATCTTCCTTATTGGCGACAACAAATTTCACGTCGTCGGTTTGCGTGAGGTAGTCGATGTTCGCCCATTCATTCTGGCGCGCCATCCCGCTTCCCGGGCATTTGATATCGACGATGCGACGCACACGCTGATCGACGTTTGCAATGCTGATGCTGCCGCCGGTTTCGAGCAACACCTCGTAGCCGCTGTCGCACAACATTCTCATCAGTTCGTACACTCCCTCTTGTGCGAGCGGCTCACCCCCCGTAACCTCAACCAACCGGCACTTGTACTTTGCTACTTCAAGCATGATCTCATCGAGGGACATGCTTCTCCCCTCTTCAAACGCGTACTCGGTATCGCACCAAACGCAGCGAAGATTGCAGTACGTGAGACGAACGAAGACGCAGGGAAGTCCCGCGTAGCTTGATTCCCCTTGAATGCTGAAGAAGATTTCGTTGATGGTAAGTTGGGTCATACTTCGATGAAAAAATCTGAAAAAAGGTAAGAAGACATGCAGGGAAAAGCAAGGAAGGGCGATGGAGATTCCCCCATCGGGAAGTGCACAAATATTGTGTTCTGAGTTTATTGACCACGCCAAGAATCAGCGTGGCTATTTGAGGCAATGACGTACGCTCGCATTTGTCAATCTGAGTTCACGCACCACGCCGAAGAGCAGCGTGGCTACTTGAGGCAATGACGCATGCTTCTCATTGTCATTCTGAACGAAGTGAAGTATCCAGAACAGGCATCACAGGCGTAAACTAGGTTCTGGATTCTTCTCTACGAGACCGTAGGTCGGCTTTGGAAAACGAGCCTCAGAATTCCTCAGAACGACAAATTCATAATCAGAGCCGTGCTGCCTTTCTCTGTGCGAGAGATTTGAGAATCGATGCGATCACGACTTCCGTATCGAGCGGCTTCAGCACGAATTCTTCAACGCCCATGCGTTTGCCCGCGATAATCATCTCGCGCGTGACGCGAGTTGCCAGAAAGAAAAACGGCACGGACGCCAGCACCGCGTTGTTCCGAATCCAAAGATAGAGATCGAACCCGACCGGACCGTCCTCGAAATTCACTTCAGAGAGTATGACGTCGGGTCTGAATTCCTTGAGCAACTCGGTTGCTTCCGTGAAGTTCGCTGCGCCGATCACCCGGAAACCGTACCGACGCAATTCGCCGGAGAGAGAAGTGAGTACACGCTCATCCTGATCAACCATCAGCACCAATTCACTCCGTTTGATCGTGCGATGTCCGTCCGACGATGCGCTACGCACCTGACTGCTCTTGAGAGCACGAAGCTCCGCCTGAATCTGACTCTGCAAACTGAGCGCCCCGTGATGATTGTGTCTGATCTTGAAGAGTGAGCGCAACGCTTCAAGCGCCGGCTGGTACCGCGCCTGCATGAACAACTCTGCAGCACGATCGAGATAGTGTTCGATCTTCGCTTTTCGGATATGAAATTTTGGGGACAGGTCAGCGTTGATGGATTCCGTCCAAAGCATGAGCACTCCGTGATTCTGAAAACGAGGTGGGAAACATTTCTGCTGCAAAATAGCGAACGGCCAACGGCTTCTGTGTGTTAAGGGTCACCCAAAGAAGTGATGCGCACGCGAGTAGAGATGTGATGTCAGAAGAGTAACACGACGCGCATTCAGAATTGCACGAAGCCTTGCCCCACGAGCACGAGCAGGAGAATGCCGAGTGCGATGCGATAGACAATGAAGCTGAAGGTGGTGTTTGTCGCGAGAAATTTTAGCAGCCACGCGATCGCAGCGTACCCGACGATGCCGGACACAACGGTTGCCGCGACAAGATTCCCAATACCGAATCCGCCGATGCCGCCATGGACTTTCGAGAGTTCATACACTCCGCTCGCTGCAACGGCGGGAATGCTCAGCAGGAAGGAAAAGCGCGCAGCAGCTTCACGCGTGAGGTTGACAAACAAACCGGCCGTGAGTGTTGTGCCTGAGCGCGAAGAGCCGGGTATCAAGGCCATCGCCTGGGCAGCGCCGATGATCAAGGCGTCAAGCCATGATATTTTTTCCAGCGGCTTCTTGTGCGTTGCGATTTTTTCCGCCAGCCATAACAAGAGCGCCAGCCCAATCAGGCTCGACGCAATCACGGTTGTGCTTTTCGTGAGCATGCTGTGAATGGCTTTGCTGAAGAGAACTCCGATGATCGCCATTGGAATTGTGCCGAGCACAATGAAGAACGCCAACTTCGAGGGAAAGGAATACGTTGTCGCTTTGCCGTGTGTGCGATAGGAGCGGACATCGTTCCACAGCGACTGTGTCATGGTTGTGAGATCTTTGAAGAAGTACACGACCACGGCCCCCAGCGTACCAATTTGCATCACTGCCATGAACGCCGTCCACGATTCCGATGTCTCCGGATTAATCAGACCAAACAGTCTTCCGGTGAGTGTAAGGTGCGCCGAGCTGCTGATCGGCAAGAATTCTGTCAATCCCTGAACAATGCCCAGTACAATCGCCTCAAACAGACTCAATGTATCCTCGCGTGACTAGAGATGAATTGAAACAAAAAGTGGTGATCAATCTATCAGAAAAGCTGGTGAGAAACAATTCGCCCGGCCTGTTCATTGTTGCGACCTCGCAAATCTTTTTCGTTGTGCTGAGCTATTTCCTTCGCTACCTTCAGACAGTCACTGCTCACTCCCCGGCTCACTGACTATGGCACACATGACGATCCTGGTTGTCGACGACGAGTCATCGTATTCGACGCTCCTCTCCGATGTTCTTGCCTCGCATAAGCATCACGTCGTGAGCGCTATGAACGGCTCTGAAGCGATAAAGCTTCTGCAATCAGAGAGCGTGAATCTTATACTCTGCGACATCGAAATGCCGGTCATGAACGGCATTGCATTCCATCAGCATCTGCAAAACGACAAGAGTCTTCGCAAAATCCCATTTTGTTTTCTGACGGGAAGTGATAACCCCGCACATCGCAACTACGCCGCTCAGTTTCCTTCCGTGAACTTCATACCGAAGAGCGAAGTGATGAGCAAGCTGATTCCTCTGCTCACGCAACTGAGTTGATCGAGAGATGGGAACTTGAGAAGAAGAATTTGATCAGAAGAAAAGTCTGACGAGCACTTGTGCGAGCAGAATTTTGCCGATCATTGCCGTCGGGTACACGGTGGCGTACCAAATGTTCGGCGCGTCGCTCGTCGAATGTTCATTCGCATACGCGAGACATGCGGGCTGCGTCTGAATTCCCGACATCAATCCCATGACCGCTGGAAAGGGCAGTTTCAGAAACTTCGTTCCAAGCACCAGCGTCATGAACGTCACGACGATGGTGATGCTTGCGCCGATCAGTGCAAACGACCAACCGCCTGCCTGCAGGGTCTTCACAAATCCGTCGCCTGCGCGTGTCCCGACTCCGGCCAGAAACAACACCAACCCAATTTGACGCAGTGTGAGATTCGCGCTGAACGGCATTCCCCACACCAACGGGCCGGTGCGTTGCAGTCTGCCGAGAATCAACCCGACGAGCAGCGGTCCGCCCGCAAAACCCAGCGTAAACGTCGAGCCGCCCGGCAGCGGAATTGGCGCCATGCCCAGAAGCACGCCAAGCACAATTCCGAGCGACACGGGAAAGAAATCCGCCTCGGAGCTTGTCTTGACCGAATCGCCAAAATATTTTGTCAGGCGTTCGATGTTGCCGACCCACGTCACCACTCTGACCCTATCGCCGTACTCCAACACTGTATCGCCGGTCGGCACAAAGTCCGCATCGCCGCGGCGGATGCGCGTAATCGTGGCATCGAGCAAATCCTGCAACTGCAGCTCGCGAATCTTTCGCCCGACGACGCGCTTCTCCGAAACGACGATTCTCCGGAATTCCAGTTCTTCGCGTTCGTGATGGATTTCTTCGTCGGTGACTTCGCCGAACAATTTCTCCGCCTCACGAAGATCGACCTCGGTGCCGACAGCGACGACAAGATCGTTCAACTCGAACGTCGCCTCGGGGTACACGAGCGATGTCAGTCTGCCGCGCTTCAGACGGCTGAGCACGAATCCCGGCTTCTCCATCTCGGACAGAATATCTCCCGCCGACTTCCCGACGATAGCGTTGTTCGTCAGTCGAAATGTTCTTGCGAGCAGCGGCCCTTGCTTCTCCGCTTCAGATGCAACTGCCGACTTCGCGATCTTCAACTTCGAGAAGATGAAGAACGCCACCAGCACACCGATGACGCCAAACGGATACGCAACACTGTAGCCAATAACCGGAGCGTTTGCCGAGTCTTGCAGATGGAGCGGCGAGTTTGTGATGAGACTTTTGATTGTCTCGATACTCGACGCCAACGCGGGCGTGTTGGTCAGCGCGCCGCAAAACACGCCGACGAGAATTCCGCCATCGGCTCCGACTGTTGCCCACGCAATCGTCGTCAGCCCGCCGGCGACGATCAGCATTCCGAGTGCAAACAGATTTGCGCGCAGTTGCCGTCTGCCAAACGATCCGAAGAATGTCGCCCCCGACTGCAAGCCAATCGTGTACACAAAGAGGATGAGTCCGAAGATGTAGATGATGTCGGGAAGGCGAAGTCGCGCATCCAGCGCGCCGAGCAAGATGCCGGTGAACAACACAGCGGCAGGCCCGAGCGAAAAGCCGGCGATGCGAAGGCTGCCTACGAGATAACCAAGTCCGACGACGACGAAGAGAAGCAGGAGAGGCGTAGATGCGAGGAGATCAAAAAGGGTCGACATAGAGTACTGTTTGTTCGACACAATGTACGCGATGCAGCGTCAACATCCAACCTGAATTCCGTTTCACCATAAGGAGGGAGTTTTTTATGAAATTGTTTTGGGCCACCAGCGGGTGTTCCTCGTCAGAACTGCAGTTCATGGCGCGTAGCGGAACACTCTACGTCGGCTCAAAGGCGGTCGCCCAAAGTCCGATTCTCAACGCAGCAGGAGGATTTTCCGTGTCTGCGTGTATCCGCGGGACTCGAGCCTGTACAAATACACTCCACTCGCGAGCCCTTCGGCGTTGAATCGCACTTGATGCTCACCCGGCTCCATCAAGGAGTTCACAAGCGTTGCGACCTCCTTCCCCGACACATCGTAAACCTTTAGTAGCGACGGGGTATGCTGCCCAGCGGGGACGGTGAATTTGATGGTCGTCGTCGGATTGAAGGGATTCGGATAATTCTGCATCAGATGAAATCCATCGACAACATTTTGCTCAGTAACGGAGGTCGGCGAGAGTACACGAACGCGAAAGGCATCGCCATAATTCCAGAAGTCTCCATCAGGCAGCGTGTCGTTGTTGACTGCGTTCGCAACCGAGTAGATGGTGTCGATACTTCCCGGCGCAGCGGGCGCTTTGTAGCGGAAGAGCCACGAGATTGTGTCGCGCCCGTTTGCCATGCGCGGCAGCGTGTGCGTCAGTTCCAGACTGTCGGTCGATGACTCGCTCTCCAGATGTGTGCCCGCAGAATCCTCAACGCCGAGCGAGCCGCGATAGGCCGCCACGTTGAACCCCGCGCCGATGAGTCCCGTTCGCGCGAGACTTATTCTGTAGATCGCCTCATCGCCTGCTCGCAATGAATCCGGTCCCGACACCCAAACATTCACGTCGGGCGTTGGATCGAATGAGTGACATAGACACCCGAATCCATTTTTGCGGGTCGCATGCACCATTCCTGTTTGATGATAGATTTCAAATCCACAAAATACCGCGAGTGCAACCGCCGCGGCGATGAACAACGCTGAACGCATGAATAAAAATTCTCCAGATGTTGGAATGAAAAAGAAGGGGCGCAACTAAGGCGCCCCTGTTGGCAAACCCGTTTACTTCAGAAGTATCATCCGCTTCATCTCCGACCAACTTCCGCTCGTCAGCCGATAGAAATACACGCCGCTCGCGAGATTGCTCGCGTCGAACGTTATGTCGTACGTTCCCGGCTGCTTCTCTTCGTTCACGAGCGTTGCGACTTCCCTTCCCATCACATCATGCACCTTCAGTATGGACGGGGCATGCCCCGTCCATACGGGAATGCTGAATCGGATTGCTGTCGTTGGGTTGAACGGATTGGGATAGTTCTGCGACAGCTCATACGTCGTCGGAATGCGCCCCTCGGCGACCGACGTCGTTCCTGTAATCGTGAAGTCTGCATCACTCGAATCAACGACGGCGCCGGATGCACGATCGACAACACGCACACGCGCGTGCGTCGTCGGGGTGTTCGGCACCGACCAACTGAACGAACCCAGCGCTGCATCGACACTCTGGGCAATTCTCCGCCACGCATCGGTCGCCGACGTTCGGTACGAAAGCTCAAGCCGCGCAACACCGGTTGCATTCCACGTAATCGGATGCATGGTGTTTGCCGTCCAGTTTTCTCCGCCATTCGGCGAAGTCACTGCGAGCGTGCTCGATGAGAGTCCGCTGCCCGATGCCGTGATGCTCACAGGACTGCCGGGCACGTTGCAGCTGATTTGCATCTGCCCGGAGTACGGCTGCACCGCCAACGGCGCAAATTGAATCGAGAGCGTGTCGGAACCGCCGGAAGGAATCGTAAACGAATTCCTTCCAGCAACAAAACTGGGATCGCTTGACGAAATGTTGGAGACAACCAACACGCCCGTTCCGCTATTGGTCAACGTGATTGTCTGACGCGATGTTTGCCCGACGATGACTGATCCGAAGTTGATGTTGTTAGTCGAGAGACCAAGCGCCGCAACGGTAATTGCAAACACATTGTCGCTGCTGTCAACCGGATTGCTGTCGTTCGCGTCGCTGATACGAACACGGGCTTGCGTCGTCGGGGTGTTCGGCACAGTCCACGTGTAGCTGCCGACCGAGCCGGGCGTTGACGCAACGATCGTTTGCCATGCAGCCGCCGATGAAGTCTTGTATTCTATTTTCATGCTGGAGATGTTCGTGCTGCTCCAGGAAATTGCGCGAGGCGTACCGTACGACCAGTTCTCTCCGCCATTCGGCGACGTGAGCGCGAGTGTTTGCTGGCTGGTTGTCGGAACAGTGTAGGTGAAGTAGTATTTGAACACGCCGCCGCTCTGCTGCGCGAGAAATGTTCCGCGGTCGTAAGCAAAGATGGCATAGTTTGAACCACTCAGAGTCGAGCTTGAGAATTGAACGCCGGCTGTCGATGAGAGATAGGATGTGCCGCCGCCATACACGCCGAACATCACCACGTTGGGATCATCCTTCGCGATATCGACGCCCCAGGTGGAGCTTGTTGTCGCGACAGAATTCCAGAGCTGCCCCATGTCGGCTGTCTTCATCACGCCGCCCGAGCCCCACGCAGTCGCGTAGCCGACGGAGTTGTCCACGGAACTGCCGACCGCAGTCGGAATTTCGGAGCCGGTAACTGTGTACGCGAGCTGGAACGTCCGTCCGCCATCGCGTGAACGAAACATCTGACCTTGTCCGCTCCCGGTCACGCCATCTCCCACCCAAATCACGTCGGGATTGTCGCGCACCACGACGATATCGCACGGACTGCGGAAGGCAGGATTGCTGATCTCGGTCCACGTCAAACCAAAGTCTTTTGATTGATAGAGCTTTCCGTCTTCAGGTCCAAAGTAGAGTGTGTCGGGATGCGAGCCGTCCATCTCGAGCGGCATACCGTACTCGGAGAAATCACGCGTGATCGTCGCAGTCCAGGTTACGCCGCGATCAGTCGAGCGGATGATGCGATCAGGCGTTCCGTACGCAGCAACCCAAAGATTAGTGTCCTTCGGAGAGACGTAGAACGAATTGACTTTGGTTCCTGTCGGCAGCGTTGCTGTTTGCGCCCACGTCTCTCCGCGATCATAGCTCACGAACACACGATTGCCAAGTCCGCAGTAGATGATGTTCTTGTTGAGCGGACTGATACTGAACGCGTTGCCGCGAACGGTCGCCGTGACGCTCAACTTTTGCGTCCACTGCGCGGTCATCGTGGTGCCGGTTGGGAGTTGCCACGTCGCGCCGCCATCGGTCGTGCGAAGAATCGCATTCGTCTTTTCGGAACACGCCCAGCCTTTCTGCGCGTCGGCAAAGTAGATCGACGTTAGTGTTGCGTGCAGTCCGTGTTTGGGCCATTCGTACGAACCGCCTCCGTTCTGCGTTCTGCGGATGTATCCTCCTCCTCCAACAAAGATCGCTTCACTCTCACTCTTCGCGAACGCGCCGTTCACATCAGATTGTGAGTCGGTGTTGAAATTCAGCAACGACCAGCTGCCGCCTGCGTTGATGCTCTTCGCGCAGAAAGCATCGGCGCCCGTAACGTAAAGGGACGAACCAAACGCCGCCACAGAGGTGATCCGTTTCGTCCACGTTGGCTGCGAAATCACGGTCCAACTTGTTCCGCCATCGTTCGTCTTCAGCAGCGCGCCCGCATTTCCTCCCGCGTATCCTGTTTGTGCATTCACGAAACACATCGCCGTGATCTTCTGCGCGGTTCCCGTGGTCAGAGGCGTCCACGAACTGCCGCCGTCGGTTGTCTTCATCATCAGCCCCGATGTTCCAGCCAACCATCCCGTTTGCACGTCTGCAAATGCAATCGCCGTAAGATCCGAAGTCCCGGCCGGCGAAGACGCAACGAAGCTCCCTCCTCCATCAATGGATCGGAAGTACTGACCATTGTCTCCCACCATCCACACATTCGTCCCCAACGTAAACACGCTGCGCAGCGTGCTCGATCCTTCCACGCGTTGGCTCCACGTCGCGCCGCCGTCGAACGATCGAAACACATTGCCGCTCGCGCCCACCGCCCACACATCCAATCCGTTCGGCGAGTGGATACTATAGAAACCTTGCGCGTGCAACTGCAAAACAAAACATAGTACTCCGGCGCAAGCGAGAAGAATTTTTTTCATGTGACTCCTGCTTGTATATGTTGAGTTAGTTTGAAAAAAGTCTTGCTATCGTTTCTACTTCGGCAATGCCGGCCAATCGCCGGCGGTGAATAGTTCCAGAAAGCTTTGTAATTGTAATCTTCGCAGCGTCAAGTTTGGTAGGAGGAATTGAAATCGAGGTCCCCTCAGCATTCAACCGCCCGGTTGATGGAACCACACCGACTTCAATTCCGTGGTAATATAAGACAATCCGGCAATCCTGCACAACAATTTTTTTCTTGGGGAGAATGGGTATTCCGTAGAGGATAAACTGCTTTGCTTCGATGGGAACCGACCAGTGAAGTTCGATATGAGCGCCAACGCCTTCCTCCGCGATCCAGAGCACGGAGTCGCCGCCCATTTGCGCCTGGCGATCAACGACATTTCCGGCGGGGTAGCTGAAGTTCTGCTCATGCAATTCGGAGCTTGCGGCGACCTCTGCCGATGGCGCCGCATTGAACCACTCCGCGTCCGCGCCGTTCTTCGGCACTTCGAGCATCGAGTGCCCGATGTGGCATCCTACGCATTTTGTTCCGGAACCTTGCCTCTCAAAATTCAATCCGGCAACGTGAGCAAACCGACCGTCGGAAGTCGTGAGAACATTTTCGTTGTTGTCAACGATCTGTTCAAAGAGCGGCGCCTCCGCCGGCACGTCGTGTTCATGCACCCCGCCGTTGAAGAAGACGGGCGCCGTCTTGAGAAGAATCGACGGATCAGGTCCTGAGGCGCTCTGACGCTGGGAGTTCATGAAGAACTGAATCGTGAGATCCTTCGCGATGCGCGGCGCGTCGGGCATCGGCTCATCGACTTTTCCCTGCGAGAAAATATTCATGCAGTCAAAGCGAAAAAAGTCGTTCTTCGCATACGTTTCCGGATCCTCGGTGGGCGGCAAATCTGAAACCGGATTCAGCATCAACTCGGGAACGCTCGGCGGCGCTTGTCGTACGGCAACGATCTGAGGTTCAAGCTCCAGCGTTCCGACAAGATCAACAATCTTCTTCAATCCAGAACCCTTCAGCGCACACGCATAGATGCCGTAGTCGCTGCCATCCTCCGAGTACGCGAACAGAATGGAGTTACGCGTCAACTCCACCGGATCTGTCGCGAACGGCGGCGAACCGACACGCGTTCGTCGCAACGATTCGTCAGCGTTCAGCCCGACGATGTGATGTTCGTGGGATGCGCCCTTCTCGAACCAACGGATGCCCCAGCCGCCGGCGTTCGGCATTAGCGAGGTGCCCGGCGAGAAGACGCTCAGCAATCTGCCGTCGGAAAGCAGAGCGGGCTTGTACGTCTGCGAGCCGAACCGTGTTCTCATGAAGCCTGCATACAGTTTCAATCCTGTGCCGTCGGGTTTGAGCGTGATTGCGTGCCAGATGTTGCCGTTGTCTGTCGTCAGCGCGTGCGAAGGCTCGCGTGTCAATCGGTCGCGGGTAGCGTTGCTCGGCAGATCCACATTCACCCACCAGCGCGAATATACAATCGCGCCCGTCACCGGATCAATCGTTGGCTCCTCCGCTCCGCTTCGCTCGGAAGTAATGCGATGCATCGCGCTGCCATCGGCATGCATGACGTACAGATTACTTGTGCGAACCTGAGCAGACATTGCCATCGAGGGATACCGCGTACTCGCAAACACAATCTTCCCATCGGAGAGATAGCAAGGATCAAAATCATCATACCGTTCGAAGAGATGTTGCGCCGAGCCGAATTGCACGAGTAATAACTTCCGATCCGAGAACGTCAGCTGCCTGAAGTCTTGACCATCGAGTGTCGCTTCGAAGATTCTCCAGCTGCTGTCGGCATGTTGAAGACCGGAGAACACAACGCGCTTTGCATCCCACGAAACGCACGGATCTGCAACGTCGATAAGTTTTGCCGAATCGACCAGCACGCGGAGCTTGCCATTCCGTTCGCGCAGCATGAGTTTGCCGCCAACAACGGCAGTTCTGAATTTCGGACCGAGGCCGGGCAAATCGCCGTTCGCTTCCGGCAGCGGATTGCGACTCACAAACACAATTGCCGGAAACGACAATGCAGCATCCGCATCCGATACTCGCAATGTAACGAGCGTCGCCGCGAGGAAAACGGTGACGATGAGTTTTGAAAAATTCATGCCTGCACGCGTTTGCTGTTACGGGCAAGATGTTCGAGGCGGGCGATTCTGTCTTCCATCGGTGGATGCGTGTTGAACAGGCGGGCGAAACGTCCGGTGGTAAGCGGACTGACGGTGAACAGATGCGCAACGACCGGACTGACGTAGAGCGGCATCTGATGCTTCTTCTTTTCCATCGTTCGGATTGCGTTGGCCATCACGAGCGGGTCGCCGGAAAGTCGCGCCGCGCGTTCATCGGCGTGAAACTCGCGTGCGCCCTTGACCAAGGACTGAATGATCATCGCGGCAAACGGCGCAACCGCAGACTTGAAACCCGTGAGCGTCGTTCGTCCGATTCTCCTCAGGCGCGACACGTCATCGGCCACAAGTTTCGCTGATGCGTGGCGGCCTATGCCCATCCCCGAAATTCCGGCGAACGTGGCTGCGAGACTTCCGACAAGATTATCGCGACTCTTGATGTGCATGAGTTCGTGGGCGAGCACAGCCCGCAGTTCATCGGCACTCAAGTGACTGATGATTCCCTCCGTTACCGCGATTGCGCTTCGTCGTCGCCCGAGTCCTGCAGAAAAAGCATTCGGTGTTTCTCCCGGAACGACATAAATCCGCGGCATCGGGAGATTGGCTTTCTGGCAGAGATCTTTCACAGCGCCGAAGATCGTCGGACTGTGATAGACGGTGAGAAGCTCTGCGTTGCAGATCTTCATCACAATTCTTTCGCTCAACCAAAAGAGTCCTCCCAGCACGGAGAGGGAAATCAATATGCCAAAAAACATCGCTTCTGTTCCTAGCAAGTAACCGCCTCCGACCAGCAGAGACACACATAACGTCAGCAAGAGAAAGAGCCTAACGAACTTCATTCGTTCCTCGGGAACACCAACACAGTGATCAGTCGTTATGGGCGCGGCATCACAAGAAGTGCAATGAAAAACCACCGCTACGGTGAGAATCTATGAAAAAATATTTCTTAACGCATCATCTAATTTGGGATGACGAAAGCTATACCCGTGTTCGATGAGTTTTGATGGAACGACTCGCTGCCCGGTCAGCAGCATGCCGGCCATTTCTCCGAGCGCGAGACGAATGACAAACGCCGGCACGGGCGGCCATGAAGGACGATGAAGTGTTCGACCAAGCTGATCACAGAACTGTTTCATGGTGACAGAATCAGGGGCGACGAGGTTGATCGGGCCTGCGAGATCGCTCTTTTCTAGCGCGAGTTGAATGACCCTGACGACGTCATCGCGGTGAATCCAGGGAAACCACTGCCGACCTGAGCCAAGCGGCGCGCCGACGAACAGTTTGTACGGGAGAGCCATTTTCTGCAACGCGCCGCCGTCACTTCCCAAAACGGGACCTGTTCGCAACATCACAACGCGAACACCACATTCCTCCGCCTTCCTCGCCTCAGACTCCCATCTCTCACACACATCGGAAAGAAAGCCAACGCCTCGCGGATGTGTTTCAGGTACGGGATCGTTCGGCACATCGCCATAGAACCCAACCGCTGAGCCGTTGATGAAAACGGAAGGCTTGTGCTGCGCCTGCCGAACCGCGCCGACGAGCGCACGGGTCGCGTCGATTCTGCTGTTCACGATTCTTTCCTTCTGACGCGAACTCCATCTCTTCGCCAACGTTTCACCGGCAAGATTGATGACTGCATCAGCGCCGTCCAGCTCCTTTGCCCAAAGTCCGGATGACTTCGCATCCCATTGCGTCAGCTTCACGCTGGGCCAGGCTTCGAGATGCACCGCGGCCGGATTTCTCGTCAGCAACACGACAACATGTCGCGCAGTCGCGAGTTTCTGAATCAAACGTCTGCCAATGAATCCGCTTCCGCCGGCGAGAATAATTTTCATGATGCAGATTCCTTGTCAAAGAGTACAATGCAGACTTCATTGATGAAGCGAAATCGCTTTCCCGAAACAGCCATCGATGCTTGAAGTGCACGATGCGTGCATGCGTCAGAAGGACAATCCACCGAGCTTCGCTACGGCGTGGCGCCCTCGCTTTTGAAGTCGTACGTTCTTCCTTTCCATCGAACGCCGCCGCTCAGCAGCGCCCACCTGACTGAATTCATGGCGATGCCAACGACAATTGCGGTTCCGATGGGATGTGTGAGAGTCGCGAGAATATTCAGCTTGAATCGATGCGCCATCATCAGACGAAGAAGCAGTACGATGCCGACTTGCGCCTCAACCATTTCCGTCCAACCGTAGTTGTGAGGATGAAGGAAATCAACGAGAAGAAAAATGAATGGAAGAATTGAAGTGATGATATTGAAGACGATGACGGCTGAGATGGCAGGGAGAGAGTACTGAAAGCCGGGAAAGAGATTCTTCGAAAAGCCGTCCCAGATCTCGCGCAGAGATGAGAACATACGCGTCGAGACGATGCGCACGCCATCCATCGCGCGAAGCTTGTAGCCGTGCTTCTTCACCAGGCGCGAGAGCCACACGTCGTCAACCATCGCATCTTTGACGGCGGCATGTCCGCCGATGGCCTCGTACACGGAGCGGCGGAACATCATGTACTGACCGCTCGCCATGGCGAACTTCGGATTGCGGGAAGCGCTCACCAGTGGAAACGGCAGGAAGCAGAATGTCGTGAAGTGCAGCATCGGCATCACCGTGCGTTCCCAAAAACTTTTGAGCGTGAGCAACGGGATTGCTGTGAGCAAGTCGGCCTCCGATCGCTCCATCGCGGCAACAGCGGCGGCAATGCTTTGGCGCGTGTGCATCGTGTCCGCATCGGTGAAGAGCAAGATGTCGCCCTTCGCTTCGTCGGCGAGCTGCTGACAGGCAAAACATTTCCCGACCCATCCGGGCTTGAGCGGCTTTCCTTGCACATACCGGACGCGGTCGTTGTGATCTTGCCAGTACTTCACAACTTCGGCGGTGCCATCGTTGGAGCAATCATCGAGGACGAGGATCTCGAAGCGCGGATAATCCTGCGCGACAAGTCCCGAGAGGCACACACCGATGTTCTCTTCCTCGTTGCGCGCGGGAATCAACACGGAGACCAGCGGCCTGCGTTTCGGGGTGAGGTGCGGGTTGATCGACCTGAATGTCAGCATGTTGATGGTGGCAATGATGGCCACGCTGAACAACAAGCCCAGCACCAGTATTTGGTAGTCAATCATCATCGGCTTCAGACGAGTACATGACAATGTGTGAATTCAAAACCACTGTTGCAACGTGCGTTACACTGTTACTCGCATTGATTTTTTTTCATGATGCAAAGGGGGAGGGCGGGGCAACGCGTCACAACATTTTTCGATTTTGAGTTTTTTTTGTGTTGAAGAGATGACTCGTCGAAGCAGTGGACTTCACGAGCCGGAGGTGAGTCGAGTCGTTTTCTCGATGGCTTTCATGCGGGCGAGCAGCTCAGCGGATGAACAGTACATGTGTGCACCATCTCTATATTGATTTGACGCGGCACAGAATGCCGGCCCGCCCAAAAAGAGATCAACACCGATCTCCGTGAGATCGTTGATGAGACGATGCATCGGCTGATGCTCTTCTTCCTGCAACAGGAGAGTTCTCGACAAGCAGACGACGCGGGGCCGCAACTCCCTCGTTGCATTCAGAACAGATGCAAACGGCGTTCGCGCACCGATGTAATCGGTTCTCCATCCTTCCGACTCGAACAAATAGGAAACACATCGAAGTCCAAGCTCGTGGGGTTCATCGCCGGGACACGCTGCCAGCATGCTAAGACCTGTTGGAGGCTGGATGTGAATCTGAGTCTGTAACTGCGCGAGAGCGTCCAACGTCTCGTACGACGCCCGGTGTTCCTGGTCCACAGTCAGCACGCCCCGCTCCCACCGATTGCCGATCTCCGTCATGCCCGGCTTGAGAATCATCTCGTAGATTTCCGACAGCGGAATCTTGTGCTGATAGAGAAATCCGAAGAAGACGAACATATCCTGCTTGTCGGGCGATAATGCCTTTTCGAGAAATGCTTCTTTGAGGAACGAAAAATCTCGCGAGAGTACAGCAATCTGAATCTTCTGCGCCAGCGCATCCTCGCCGGTGAGCGAGAGTGTTCCCGACGGCTCGAAGTTCAGCGTCTCAGCAAAATCGACGACGTTCTTCATCTCGAATTTGCGATGGCCGCCGGGCGTTTTCATACACTTCAACGTCCCATCGTTGGCCCAACGTTTCACCGTCGTCTCAGTGACGTTGAACAGACGGGCAACATCGGCTGTCGAGAGAATTGTTTTCTGCATGAGACTGACTGTTGGGTTCAGGTTTGTTGAGCGCTTCTCAGCGAAATGCGTTTTGAGCATCCCACGGCTAATAGTCAATGGTCAACGATCAGCAATCAGAGGCGTTTCAGATACACGGCCCCGAGCGGCGGCACCGTGAGCGAGAGTGATTGATCACGACCGTGGGCGGGAATCGGTTCGGTAGAAACTTCGCCCGCGTTTCCGAGATTGCTTCCGCCGTAGATCAGCGCGTCGGTGTTGACCAACTCTCTGTACGTGCCGGGCAATCGTGCACCGATGCGATAGCCATGCCGCGGAACTGGCGTGAAATTGAAAACGGCAGTGACGGCGTCGTCGGCATTCGTTGCCTTGCGCTCGAACGAGATGATGCTGTTCGCCTCGTCCGCAAAGTCGATCCACTCAAATCCCTGGAACGAAAAATCAATCTCGTGCAGCGACGGCTCCGTTGCGCAAAGTCGGTTGAGATCCTGCACAAGACGCGAGACGCCTTTGTGGTAGTCGAAATCGAGCAACGCCCAATCGACGCTCTCTTCGAAATTCCATTCTTTCCATTGAGCGAATTCGCATCCCATAAACAGAAGCTTCTTGCCGGGAAACGCAAACATCAGCGCATACAGCGACCGCAGGTTGGCGAACTTTTGCCAGATATCTCCCGGCATTTTGTCGAGCAACGCGCGCTTGCCATGAACAACTTCGTCGTGCGACAAGGGTAGCATGAAGCGCTCGCTGAACGCATAGAGCAACGCGAACGTCAGGTTGCGGTGATGATGCGGGCGGTACACCGGATCTTTCGAAAAATATTCCAGCATGTCGTGCATCCAACCCATGTTCCATTTCAGATCGAAGCCGAGACCATTGTCGCTAAGCGCATGCGTGACGCCCGGCCACGACGTTGATTCCTCGGCGATGGTCAGCACGCCGGGATAGTATTGATGAACGACGCTGTTCAGATGTTTGACGAACTCAACGGCTTCGAGATTCTCTCGTCCTCCATACTGATTCGGAATCCATTCTCCTTCTTTGCGCGAGTAATCGAGATACAGCATCGAAGCGACGGCGTCAATCCGCAAGCCATCAATGTGATACTTCTCCAGCCAGAAGAGCGCGTTGCTGATCAGGAAGTTCTTGACTTCGTTCCGCCCGTAATTGAAAATGTACGTTCCCCAGTCCATGTGTTCGCCCTTGCGCGGATCGGCATGCTCGTACACATGCGTGCCGTCGAACAACGCGAGCGCATGCATGTCTTTCGGAAAATGCGCCGGCACCCAATCGAGGAGGACGCCGATGCCGTTTTGATGGCAGTAGTCGACGAAGTACATGAAGTCCTGTGGCGGCCCGAACCGGCTGCTGACGGCAAAGTAGCCCGTCACCTGATAGCCCCACGAACCGTCGAACGGATGTTCCATCACCGGCATCAGCTCGATGTGTGTGTAGCCGAGATTCTTGACGTACTCGACGATCTGCTTCGCTGCATCACGATAGCCGATCCATGAACCATCAGGATTTCGCTTCCAGGAACCGAGATGAACTTCGTACACCGCTATCGACTTCGCGAGAAGATCCTCTGTTGCGCGTCGCTCCATCCATTGCTGATCGTCCCAGGAATATCCTTGCAGGAAATTCACGCGCGCGGCGGTGCGCGGTCTCACTTCCATCTCCGTCCCGTACGGATCGGTTTTGTCCAGCACGAATCCTTGTTGCGTCTTCACATGGAATTTGTACAGCGAACCTTCCGGAAGTCCCGGAACAAAAATTTCCCAAATCCCCGATGAACCTAACACACGCATCGCATGAAACCGCCGATCCCAGTTGTTGAAGTCCCCGATTACGCTCACGCTTCGCGCCGATGGCGCCCACACAGAAAACTGCACGCCGCCGATACCGTTCACGTGCGCGTAGTGCGCTCCGAGCTTTTCATAGACGCGATGATTGTCGCCTTTGTTGAAGAGGTAGATGTCAAAATCCGTTACCGTTGGCATGAACGAATAGGAATCGCGAAACACTTCGATCTTCCCGTCCGGTGTCGTCTTCTTGAGTTGATAGGGGAAAATTTCGGAGCGCTCGGGCAGCACGACTTCGAAGAATCCTTCCGGATGAACTTTCTTCATCGGGAATTCCCGCCCCGATACTGTCGGCTCACCGTCGGGCGCAGATGAGTCTTCGATGGCGCTGAGTGTGTCGGCGTCGGGGAGGAACGCTCTGATCACAACGCTGTTCTTCCCTTTCACATTCAGAATGTGCTGCCCCAACACCTGAAATGGATCGTGATGATCATTGTAGATGATCCGATAGACGTCGTCGATAGAAGCTGTAGTGTTCATGTGTTCGGAAGAGTAGTGGAGGCAAATGACTGAGCCGGAAAATTCTGAGTAAAGATAAGTGAATTTGAAGGAAAATCAACGCCGCCGTTGTTTCCGAATTCCAATTTTGAAGTTGTTGGCTTTGCGGT
The DNA here is from genome assembly GCA_016218065.1 of Ignavibacteriota bacterium. Classification (GTDB taxonomy): domain Bacteria; phylum Bacteroidota; class Ignavibacteria; order UBA10030; family UBA6906; genus CAADGV01. Next base: position 20,294 of record JACRFA010000291.1, read on the forward strand.
GTTCTTTCTCTCATTATTACTTCGTGTCATGGCGTCTTGGCGGTTAA
>JACRFA010000292.1 GCA_016218065.1 Ignavibacteriota bacterium
GATTCACCTAACTCCGCCGGCGGCAGACCTGTAATCGATTCCAGCAGCGAACGGAACTCTCCGCTTTTTGCAAGCCGTTCGAACAGTAACTCAACTCTCATCGGATTCTCGTTCTCCCCCTCTTCTCGCATCTTCAACAAACATGCCTCTTCGGTTTGCGTGATTTTCCATCGAAGCGCGTTAGCGGAATCACGAGACTTTTTCCTCTCTGCAATCATTCTTCAAATCATTGCACGGCAGGGCAAGTTTTGTTACGTTTGTACAGACACCATTCCCAATTCAAAGCATCTTATTGTGAAAGCCCAAAAGACTGACCAACAATTGATCGCCGCCGCATCTAACGGTGACAAGGCAGCATTCACGGCGCTCGTGCAACGGTACGAAGGCCTGGTGTACAAGTTCTCGTATAAAGTTTGTAGAAATCAGGACAAGGCGGCCGAAACTCTGCAGGATACGTTCATCAACGTGTACCGGAACTTGTCTTCGTTCGATGGTCGCTCGAAGCTGAGCACGTGGCTCTACAGGATTGTCACGAACAACTGCCTGATGAAACAGCGGCGTCGAAAGATTGACGATCTGCTTGAGTCGTACGATCAGCCGGAAACGGACGACGAGGGCAACCTGACGCATCACGTGCCGCGTTGGGATGAGACGCCTGCTGAAGTTGTCCTGAAGAAGGAGCTAAAGGATGTGGTGGATAAAGCGATCACCGCGTTGCCGGTCGACTATCGCGTCGTATTTGTGCTGCGGGATGTTGAAGGAAACTCAAATGAAGAGACTGCCAGGATTCTCGGCATCTCGGTTGAAGCGACGAAATCGCGGCTGCGCAGAGCCAGGGCGTTTCTGCGCGACAGATTGGAGCCATACATGACTTCTGAAGGAACACACTCATGAAATGCGAAGGAGTGTACAAATACATTTGCGAGAACCTTGACGCAAACATGAAGTCCGCACGGTGCAGGGCGATCAAGAAGCATATCGACTCTTGTCCTGATTGCAGCGCCTATCTGGATTCGCTCAAAAAAACAATCATGCTCTACAAGAAGGAAAGCGGACCGAGCGTTCCCATTCACATGCACCGCCAACTCTTCAAGATGATCGACGTTGCAATTGCAGAAACTGCGCCGCGGGATAAGACGAGAGCCGCTCATCCCAAAAGAAGAAAAGCGAGCTGACGTGGTGTGACCCTACCGCTCGTGATCATGCATCTAACTATCGAGACCACTTTTCCCCCACTCATTTTAGGAGAGACGTATGCTTAAGAATATGGGATCCGCAGATCGCATTATCCGGGCGATTGTTGCTGTTGTGATTGGAGTTCTTTTGCTCAACGGCACGATCGGCGGCACAGTCGGGATCGTTCTTGGAGTTTTTGCGATAATATTCCTCGGCACAAGTGCGCTCGGTTCCTGCCCGTTGTATCTGCCATTCAAGATCACAACGAACAAAACACCATCAGCTAAGTGAGTCCCATGCTGATCAAGCATCCGACTCATACGCCACAAGATGGGCTGCTCGCCCGGTATTGCAGTGAGGCGGAAGAGAAGATACGTTCGGCGACGAACGCCACCGAAGCCCGTCAGCTCGGAAACGAATTGTGCTCGCAATTTCAGAAGGAGTGCGACAGCGAGCTGCTTTTCAATGCAACGCGACAATACATCAACGACATTATCACCCGAACTTTCGGTCGGTAGGAGTGAAAAAGATCATCAGAACAATTTCGATAGAAGAGCTGCTTGAAAATCATCCGGGGTCGGTTCAGTTCCTCATCAAGCGAAACTTGCCGTGTCTCGTGTGCGGTGAACCGAGTTGGGGAACGCTGGAAGAACTTGCCTGCGAAAAGGAGTACGGCGAGCAGGAGATTGATATGCTCGTTCGAGACATGAATGCACAGTTAGTTGAGGGAGAAGAAGCATGAACATCTGGCTGAAGCGATCATTAGTGATTCTCGCCGGCGCTGCGGGAGGATACGCATACTACCATTTCATCGGCTGCGCGAGCGGCACCTGCCCGATCACTTCCAATCCGTACATCAGCACTGCCTACGGCGCATTGATTGGCGGGCTTGCCGGATGGGCGAAGAAACCGGCACGTTCTCAGTCTGAGATTCTCTGAGTCATGCTGAGGAATCAGCAGAAGGCACAGCCTCTGTCGCGAATAGAAAAAGTCGGGACCCACCATCCTGACTTTTCTATTTTCCCCCTGCCGAACCCACGGTAGGCGACGAGACTCGTCGCCCAACAGGCACATCCCCGACTTTTTTGTTTGCCCCCGCCGACCCCGCGTTGAGCGACAAGGCTTGTCGCCCTACAGGTACATCCCTGACTTATGGCGCCATCTTGTATACGCGAATCTCATCTTTCTCCAACATATACAAGAACTTGTTGTTGGGCGGAATGACTGGCGTCGCGTCGTAGTCGTCTTCTTCCTTCCAGTACAACTTGCCGGTCTTCTCGTCCATCAGTTGAACATCCTCCTTCACCATGTACACAATCATGCCGGTGCTGAGAAATTGTGGCGGCAACGTCACTTTCTTTCCCGCCCAGTTCCATTCAGTGCGCCACAAGACTTTTCCGTCGGCCAAATTCACTGAAGCAACGCCGTCAGGTCCGAAGACAACAATATGGTCTCCTCTGAGCACAGGATACAGCACGTGTCGAGCCGAGGCGGCGTAGGAAGTCGTTGTCGTCGTCGATGTGTAGTTGTACCCGAAGCTAACACTTGTTGACGATGATGATGACTGCGTAACGGCATAGCAGTCTTCGTGGTCCAGATCGCCGACTTTCAGATCATCGTCAAACTTTTTCGACCATAGCCGCTTGCCGCCGGCATCCCGCGTCAGTTTCACGGCAAACAGTTCTTCTTCGTCAGCGCCGACCATGAGTTTCGTTTCGCCGTCGAACTTGATCTCGCCATCGGACATCGAGAGACCGGGATCTTCTTTGAAGTCGATCTTCCAGAGTTCTTTGCCTGTCGCTGCATCGAGCGCGTAGATGCGATACGGATCTTTATTCCAGGCTTTCTTCGCATCGATGCTGCCGCTCTTGGCATCGACAGAAATATTGAATGCTTGATAGCCGACCTTCAAGAACACTGTGTTGTCGAAGACGCCCCAATCAATGGGGAATCCCAAATCATCATCAATCTTCCAGACGATCTTTCCCGTCTTGAGATTCGTGCAGACAATGCGCTCCGCGCCGACGATATACATGTTGTCGCGAAACACGGTCGGCGCCGGCGCAGCGTTGATATCGAAGTTCGCGGCAGTGAACCACCCGCCCGCTCCCTTGTTTACCGGAAAGTAGGATCGATAGACAACCTTGCCCGTGTTCTTGTTGATGCGAACAATGCCCTCTCCGTCATCTTCACGCGTCAGCGGGTTTGCCATCTGCTTCGTTCCTTTGTCGCCGCGAATCACGAACACGGCATCGCCACCATACTCAAACTCCTGAAACCGAAATCCGAAATCGTACTCGTCCATCAGCTTGTCGCCTGTAAGGACTTTGCTCACGAAGTTCAGGAAGCCGACGCCGGGCGCCCAATCGGTGAATGCAATCTTCTCCTTGTAGTGAATCTTTCCCGTGGCGACTTCGATCTTGACGAGAATGAGATACGTGCCGCTCTCTTTGCCGCTCTTTCGCTTCTGCTGCAAATAGCAGAGAACGTTCTTGCCGCCGTCCATCACCTCATAGTCGGTCAGCACGCCGATCAACTGATCGGGCTTCGTCTCCCACGCAATCTTTCCGCTGCTCAGGTCCACCATCGTCTGCGTATCATCGAACGACAACAGAAGCCAGTCTTTCCCGCCGGCCTTTTCGATCTTCGAATAGCCTTCGATGTCGCCGATGTTTTCCTTCTTCGTCCAGAGTTCTTTGCCATTCTTCGTATCAAGAAAACCGATCACGTCATTGTCGTACATGATAAGCGCCGTTGCGCCGTAGAATGTTACCGGTCGCACGTTTTGTTCGCTCGAAAGATCGGCGTTGTCCTCCTTCTTCCATAATTCTTTCCCCGTCTCGGCATCGAGCAGAAGAAGTCCGTCATTCGTCGCGAAGAGGAAGCGTTTGAAATCATCTCCCCACGACCAGAAGAGATTCGCGCCTTCCGCAAGCTTGATCTTGCGACGCCAAAGCTCCTTGCCGTTATCGAAGTCGACGCACAGCCCAATGTTGTCATACCAGAGAATAATTCCGGCTTCGTTACTGTCGTAGTCTTTGAAGTCATCCTGATCGATGTCGGGATACTTCTGCTGCCAGAGAATTTTTCCCGTGTACACGTCGTAGCACATCAGTTCTTCGTTCTCGTTGCTGACAATGTACTTGTTTTTATTCCAGAGCACGTGAAGACCCGCCCGCTCGTAGTCGGGTACTTGCAATCGCCAGACTTCCTTTCCGTTCTCTCCGTCGAAGAAGTGAAGCCAATCTTCCGCCCGCACGAAGAAATACTTTCCATCATCGATGAAGTACTTTGCCTCAACGTCTTCCTTTGTTTCGAGCGTCCAGACATTGTGCGGATTCTTACCGGCGATGAGTGCAGGTTGCAAACTTAACGTCAGCAGCACGAGCACCAATGGAGTCGCACGGAGAAACGATTTCATGTTCACCTCTCTTTAATTGTGAGAATGGAGAAAAACTTCCTCCCCCAAAAAAGGAATCAGCTTCATCGCCACGAGATTCGCTGCCGGCCCGATGGTCCGCCCGATCAGCTGCCTGCGCACGATGAAACTGAGTCCCCTTTGTTTTGCACGAAGGTCTTTAATGCAAGCTGAAATCATACTTCGTGTTCCTTCGTGTCCTTCGTGGAGAAGTTAATTGGCAATCGTCAGCGTCTTGGTCGCTGCACACTCGCCAATCAACACAGCCTGATTGCTGTTCGTGAGAACGTAGTTGTACGTGACAACGCCGAGGAAGCCGTAGCCATTCGTAAATCCTGAAATGTCGGCTGCTGGAATTGTGTATGTGTTGATTGCTCCCATGTTCTCGTAGAATTTGAAATGCCCGGCTGCATCGGTGATGTACACCGCCGTCTTCGATCCCGCCCCGCCGGAGACAATCCACGAAATGACAACGCCCGCGCTTTTCGAAATCACGGAGTCAGTCGGCGCGCTCAGACGCACCTGTCCGGGCACAACAACGTTCGCGGCAGCGAGTGCGTAGCCCGAGACATTGAACGTAACAGTCGTTGCGCCGCTGCTGAGGGGAATTCCAGTTGGGTTCGTCACCGAAGGCACGTATGCATAGCTCACTGCACCGCTCACCGTGTTCTTCGTGAATGGATAGTTCGTGCCGCTGTACACGATCTTCACGTCTCCTTTGTCCGCGCCCGGAGTTCCGAATACGGCAACGCCGGTGTTCGCATCGATATACTGCGTGCCGACAACCGGCAGAGTCATTGTCGTAACGGTGCGGATTGCGGCGAGCACATTTGTTGGCGTCGGGCCGCCGAAGTTCGTTAGTTGAGGCGTCGAGAACGACGGAGGCGTAGGTGGTGTGTTCTGTATTGGATTTGCATCATCCTTTTTGCAACCAACAAGCGCGAGTGTAAAAACAGACAGCGTGAACACTGCGAGCTGGAACTTCTTCATGGATTCTCCCTTGATTGATTTTGGATTTCTTCCCCAGTGACATGCGGACCCATTGTCAGGAGAGTGATTGGTTTTCGTCCTGACATAAATCTAAACAAGAGCAGTTCCCTCACAATACCCCAAAGGAGGTATTTTGGTGAAGGAACTAATGTTCGATGGGCAATTATCAGTTGTCAATGATAGTCAGTTGGCAATGGGAGTAGCCCAAACAGGTCAGGATGATCGAAATGACTTGTGCAGAGTTGTTTTGGGGGCAAGCGGCGGGTCTCCGATTCGTCAAAAGTCGGGACAGGAGTCCCGACCAACGATCCGAAATACCAACACACAGAGAGGAATGTGTCGTGCAATGTTCTCTTTAGCGGGACTCCCCACTCATGCTTTCCCTGTCGCCCACAGCTTGTTCATCACATAAATCAATCCACCGCCGCTGATGACGAAGACAGCGAAAAGGGTTAGCGCATAGTCGTATCGTCCGTAAAGAAAATTCCCGACTGTGAACAACGACGACCAGATCACGGCGCATCCGGCAACCCAGCCCAACAATGCGAGCGGAATGTTTTCGTGTGTCGATGGAGAATCCATCATGCCCGCTTCTGCGCGAATCGCTTTCCAGCCAGGACCGAACGGACGGACTTTTTTGTAGAACTCAAGCAGCGTCTTGCGATCCGTTTGCGGTCCGAGATACGCCGTGGCGATCCAGCATATTGTTGTGAAGGCAATCGTAATCAGAAGCGCGACGTGTGTGCTGAACGCGACTCCGTTCTTGCTCAGAATCAGCAGCACAAGCGAGATCGCAAATGAGCTGACCATCGCAACAACTTCGCACCACGCGTTCACCCTCCACCAAAACCATCGAACAAGATACAGCAAGCCCGTCCCGGCGCCGACTTGCAGAATAATATCGAACGTATCTTTCGCCGTGTCGAGAAAGAAGACGAGTCCGGACGAAAAGAAAAAGAGAATGACTGTGACAACGCGGCCTGCGAAAACGTAGTGATGCTCGCTCGCATCGCGCCGGACAAACCGCCGATAGAAATCGTGCACGAGATATGAGGCGCCCCAATTGAGATGAGTGAGAATGGTGGATGAGTTTGCGGCGATGAGACCGCCGATCATCAGCCCGATGAAGCCGGTCGGCAGAAAGCGCAGCATCGCGGGATACGCGATGTCGTGCCCCAACAGATGCGGGTCGAGATTCGGAAATGCGTTTTGAATATCGGAGAGCTGCGGGTACACGAGAATCGAGCAGAGTCCGACGATGATCCAGGGCCAGGGACGCAGAACGTAATGCGCGACGTTGAAGAACAGCACGGCGGCGAGAGAGTCTTTCTCGCTCTTCGACGCCAGCATGCGTTGTGCAATGTAGCTGCCGCCTCCCGGTTCGGCGCCCGGATACCAAACCGCCCACCATTGCACAGCAATCGGCATAACGAAGATCGCAACCGCTATGTCCCAGTTGTTGGAGAAATCGGGAAGGATGTTGAGGTAGTTGATGCCGCCCGGCCCCTGAAGCGTCGAGAGTTTGTCAACAAGTCCGCTCAAGCCGCCGACCTGCGGAAGCTGAAGCGCAAAGTACGCCGCAGCAATCACTGCAGTCATCTTGATAAAGAACTGAACCATGTCGATCACGAGCACGCCCCAGAGTCCCGAGTGCGCTGCGAAGGCAACGTTCAGCACGCCCGAGAGAATCAGCGTTTGCCAGCGCGGCAAGCCGAAGAGCACACCGGCGATTTTGCAGGCGGCAAGATTCACCGTTGCCATGATGATGCAGTTGAAGAAGAGTCCCAGGTACACCGACCGAAAGCCGCGCACGACGCTCGCCGCTTTGCCCGAGTAGCGAATCTCGTAGAATTCCAGATCCGTCATCACGCTCGACCTGCGCCAGAGTCGCGCGTAGAAGAACACAGTCGAGACGCCCGTGAGCACGAACGCCCACCAGACCCAGTTCCCCGCCACGCCTTGTCGCCGGACAATATCCGTCACAAGATTCGGCGTGTCGCTGCTGAATGTCGTGGCTACCATCGAAAGGCCCGCGAGCCACCAGGGAACGGATCGCCCGGAAGCGAAAAACTCAGACGTGTTCTTGCCGGCACGCTTTCCGAAAAAAAATGCAGGCGCAAATGAAATGAGCAACGAAGCAACTATGATGATCCAATCAAGCGGCTGAATGTGCATTGTCGAACCTTGTCGTGAATGGTGGATGTTGCTAGAACGAGAGGAATCTGCTAGACGCAGAGTTCAGCAGACCAGAACGATGTGTGAGATGTTGCCTGTATGAATGTAGAGAATGTGGAGGTCAGTTGAAAGAGGGGGGCGAGAGAGTGAGGCGGTGAGCCTCACTCCTCGTGATTGCTTTCGAGCCACCGCTCGGCATCGATAGCGGCGGCACAGCCTGAGCCGGCGGCAGTCACCGCCTGACGATAAACACTATCTGCAACGTCGCCCGCAGCAAACACACCGGGAATGTTTGTGAACGAGCTTCTTCCCTTCAGCTTCAAATAGCCGACTTCGTCCATGTCGAGTTGGCCTTTGAAGAGCGACGTGTTCGGTTGATGACCGATGCCCATGAACACCCCGTCCGTTTTCAATTCCGTCACCGCGCCGGTCTTTAGGTTTCTGAGTCGCACGCCCGTAACGGACTTCTTGCCGCTCTCTTCTTTGCCAAGAATCTCGTCGATCACGGAATCCCAGACAAAATCGATCTTCGCATTCTTCAGTGCTTTCTCTTGCATGATCTTCGATGCGCGCAGTTGATCGCGTCGATGCACGATCGTCACCTTCGACGCGAATTTCGTCAGGAATGTCGCTTCCTCGACTGCGGTGTCTCCTCCACCAACGACGACAACTTCCAGATTTCTGAAGAAGAATCCGTCGCAGGTCGCACACGCAGAGACCCCGTATCCCATGTACTGCTTTTCGGAGGGAAGTCCAAGTAGCTTCGCCGAAGCGCCCGTCGCGATTATCACGGCGTCAGCCGTTAGCTCCTCTTCATCCGCCCACAACTTGAATGGTCGCTGCGAGAAATCAACTTTGGTGATCAGCTTGTACACGGACGTTGCGCCGAAACGCAGCGCCTGTTCACGCATAATCTCCATCAACTCCGGACCCATCACTCCCTTCGCAAAGCCGGGATAGTTCTCCACTTCAGTTGTGATCGTCAATTGCCCGCCCGGTTGAATTCCCTCAAACACAATGGGGTTGAGATTTGCACGTCCGGCATAAAGTGCAGCAGTAAATCCTGCGGGGCCTGAGCCGATGATAATCAGTTTGTGATGGTTCGCCATGTTCTTTCGTGATTAGGTCGGGAATAAATTTCTGCTCAGCATACGTGTGAGCGTATGCTTCTCATTGATTAGATGCATGAATCAACCAAGTTGGGTCAAGATGTCGAGTTGTTGTGTTCTACATTGATGCGGATGTTGCGCTGCAATCCCTCTAACTTCGCACGCTTGATTGCACTTCCTTTGAAGCGAGACGAAAATTCCTCCTGCAACATGTTCTGCAACTCAGCGAGTCGCGGCGCCACATTGAATTCCCTCGGAGAGAACCTCTCTTCCTCAGTTTCAGTGGAGAACTTTCGGTTCCAAGGACACACATCCTGGCATACGTCGCAGCCGTAGATCCAATTCTCGAATTGGTTGACGACATCTCCGCCAATCTCGCCGCGATGCTCGATGGTAAGATATGACAAGCATTTGTTCGCATCAACTACGTAGGGCGCTACGATAGCTTCTGTCGGACACGCTTCGATGCAGAGCGAGCATGTGCCGCAATGATCAGTCGCGGGCGAGTCGCAGTCGAGTTTCAGTGTCGTGATGATCTCGCCGAGGAACACCCACGAGCCAACTTCCGGCGTAATGACGTTCGTGTGTTTCGCAATCCACCCGATGCCTGCACGCTCAGCCCACACTTTGTCCATCACCGGCCCGGTGTCAACATAATACCGACCTTCAGCGCCGGGAAACTCATGCTGCATCCACGCCCAAAGCAGCTTCAGCTTTTCGCCGAGTATGTCATGATAATCGTCGCCCCAGGCGTAGCGAGAAATTTTTCCGACTGCCGGATCGTTGCTGTGCTCTGCCGGCGTGTAGTAGTTCATCGCAACGCAAATCACCGACTGAGCGCCGGGAACAATCACTCGCGGATCGGTGCGCTTGTCGATATTGCGCGACATCCATTCCATGCTCGCATGATAGCCGCGGCTCAGCCATTCGCGAAGATGCTCGGACTCCTCCGTCAGCGCGTCTGCCCTAGCAATGCCAACTTTTGTGAAGCCAAGCCCAAGCGCTTTTGCCTTCACTCTTTCTGTTGCAGTATCCATGCCTCATCACTGGAAGAACCAATCCACATTTCACTCGCTCTGCACCTCAACAAATACATTTTCTCCAACAATCTTCACCGGATACGTTATCACTCGTCCGCTTCCGCCTTCAGCAAGTCCGGTTTCGAGTGAGTACGTCCAGCCGTGCATCGGGCACGTAATGCACAGTCCGTTCAGCTCTCCTTGATGCAGCGCTGAGATGTGCTGATGCGGGCAGACATTGCCGATTGCATAAACTTTCCCGTCGATCTTGAACAACGCCAGTTCCTCATCTTCAATACGAACGAACTTACCGCGGCGCTCAGGCAAATCAGAAATGCGGGCGATTTTTACGAATGCTGCCATTTCAATTCACAACAATCTTCTCACGCAACACGATTCCCTTGTCGCTCATAGAAATCGTCGCCGCTTCGACAGTCGCATCATGCTCGAAGAAGAGAATCCAATTCTCGTCAATCGCCTTCTGCAAAATGCGCCGCTTCTCTTCAAGCGTCACGAGCGGGCGCAAGTCGTACGCCATGATCCACGGAAGCGGAACATGAGCCGCTGTCGGCACGAGGTCTGCACAGTACAGCAGCGTCGTCGTTCCGTCGGAGATGATGGGCGCCTGCAATGCAGAGGTATGCCCGTTACAGATCCGACACGTGATGCCGGGCAGAATTTCTCCTTCGCCTTCAGTAAAGTTCAACAGACCGTGTTCGGCAAGCGGCATAAAGTCTTCGGGAAAGAAACTCGCTCTGTCGCGCTCAGTTGGCTTGTGCGCAGCTTCCCAATGCTCGCGCTGAACATAGTACTTTGCATTGGGGAACGTCGGCTTCACCGTTCCATTCTCGTTGAATGTCGAACCACCCGCATGATCAAAGTGAAGATGAGTCAGAACGACGTCGGTGATGTCAGCCGCAGTGAGGTTATGCTTTTTCAGTGAAGTCAGCAAGTCGTTCCGGCTATTATCCATCTTGTAGATCGCTTTGAGCTTGTCGGTAAACTTCGAGCCGTTGCCGACATCAATCAGAATTCGCCGTCCATCCCCCACAAGCAGCAACGCTCTCGCCGCCATCGGAATTCTGTTCTTCTCATCCGGCGCGATCGATTTTTCCCACAGCGTCTTCGGCACCACCCCGAACATCGCGCCGCCATCGAGCGCAAAGGAGCCGGTTTCGATTGAGTGAAGTTCGTAGCTTCCGATTTTCATAGGCCTGACGTGAGTCTGTTGGTAACGTATGGATCAAAACAAAAGAAGGCCGGTCTCCCAGCGAAGACCGACCTTTCCTGTAGTCGTAACCGAACGATCAAGCGTTCTTCCGGAAATGCGACGTTGATTCGCTGAGCGCTGGAAACTCCTTCTCCGGGTGGATAGCCTGAGCACGCTCAAGCAACTGCTCTTCCGTCTCCACGTGGTTCGGATCGGGCACGCAGCAATCAACCGGACACACGGCCGCGCATTGCTCCTGATCGAAATGCCCAACACACTCGGTGCATTTTTCCGGAACGATGTAGTAGAAATCGTTTGAAAGTGGTTCGTACATCTGCCCGCCGTACTCGAACTGAACGCCGCCGGCGTAGATTGCCGTATTCGGGCACTCGGGTTCGCATGCACCGCAGTTGATGCATTCTTCAGTGATCATTGTTGCCATGTGATTTCCTCCGATAGGATTTTTCTAGTAGTTGATGGGCGCGTCGTGAACATCTCCGCCTCGCCCTATGTTCATACACTCCATTCGATCAATGGAATTTTTGCTTCATCGAACTCGCCTTCCCCGCCATCTCGTAAACGCTCGACGTCAGCACGGCA
>JACRFA010000308.1 GCA_016218065.1 Ignavibacteriota bacterium
AGTTGTGTCTTTTTCTGCATTCTCCTCATTTAATACCTCTTCGCTTGTCATTGATAAGCGTCTGTTTGCTTCTCCGTGAAACTTTTGTTCCCCTGGTTGTAACAGATCGTAGTTTCATGCCGGTCTGTTTGTCGTGATTGATCAGACCGAATCACTATCAAACAAAGTCTTAGCGAGGTTCTCTTGAAATGGTTTTTCTTAACGACGGGATTGCTCGTTCTGTTCGTTGCGAATGGTACGATGCCATTTGCATCTGCGCAAACGACGGAAACACTTTCCCTCAACGATGCGCTTGCAATAGCACTGAACAATAATCCCGAAATCGGCGCGGCACAAAAAGAGATTGATGCGGCACGCGGACGCGTTCTTCAAGCCGGACGCATTCCCAATCCAGAGTTGTCCGTAACGTTCAATGAAGTCCCGAGAGGTATCAATCTCGGCGACGCGGGCGAAAAAGATATTGGGTTGTCGCAACCCTTCGAGTTTCCCGGCAAGCGAGGCTCACGCGTTGATGTTGCCGAGCACGGAACATCCATCGCTGAGTTTTCACTGGCGCGCACCAAAGCAATCGTTTCGGCGAACGTGAAGCGAGCCTATTACCAAAGCTTGCTTGCCGGAGAAGTCGTGGGCAACCTGGAGTTTACGATTACATTGCTTTCTGATTTTTTGAGAACAGTGACCGAACGCTATCAGGCAGGTGCGAGTAAATATTTGGATGTGATTCGGGCAAAGGTGGAGGTGACGCGATTGCGGAACGATTTGTTCGAGGCAAGGAGCGAGCAGCAGACACGGCTCCATGAACTCAATGCTCTGTTGGGAAGAACCGACAATACTCCCGTGGTTCTTTCGGACTCGCTCTCATATCAGCCACTCGAGATGTCTCAAGATTCGACTGTGGCGTTGTACACGCGCCAGAGCAACTTCTTGAAGATTGCGGAGCGTGAAGCACAGCGCAGTCAATCCGTGCTGAGTCTTGCACGAACGAGTTACTTGCCCGACTTTTCGCTGGGCATTGCATTGCAGAAACGTCCGGGACAGATTTCGCCGACGGGGTCATCCAATTATCTTGGCTTTCAATTCGGCGCGAGTATTCCGCTCTGGTTCTGGCAAGGCCCGAAAGGTGAAGTGCAGGAAGCCGAGGCATTGCTCGATGTCAGTAACATTCGTATTTCGGCGGCGCGCCTTCGGGTGCGACTCAATATCCTGAGCGCCTTCCGCAGCGCAAGCGTGGCGCAAGAACAATTACGGGTGTTTGATACATCGCTGCTGCGCGATGTGGAAGATGAGTTGCGCGCAGGCATCTCGGCATATCAAAACAATCAAGTGGACGCACTGAACGTGTTTGACATTTACCGAACGTTTCGGGCAACGAAGATTGAGTACGCTCGCGCGTTGTATAACTTGCTCGCCGCAAAAGCCTCGCTTGAGGTTGCAGGGGAGACAGAAGATTGAAATCAGAAATCGAAAATCAAAGGTCGGAGAATCTATGATGAAGTCAGTAGTTGTACTATTCGCTATTTCGTTTGTTCTTGCCGGATGCGGAAAGACGGAGAAGGAGCAAGAGCAAACAGAGTATCCTGAGCGAAAGCACGGCGAAGGTGAAGCCATGCTCGTGTTGACCAAACATCAACTCGAACACATTGAGTTTGCCGTTGAAGCGGCAGAAGAAATATCGGTCACTGTTCCTCTTGCGCTTCCCGGTCGAGTGGCGTTGAATGACAGAGCAACAGCGCACATCACGGCGCGCGTCATCGGACGCATCGAGAAAGTTCACAAAGTCATCAACGACAGAGTTCGGCAAGGAGAAATGATTGTTGAGTTGTACAGCCAGGAATTTCTCACGATGCAGTCCGAGTTTGTTCAGTCGGAAGAACGTTTCAAGCGGATGACGCCCGACCAAACGGAGTACGGAACGGCAAAAGCCATATACGAATCTGCGAAGCGAAAATTGCAAATCGTCGGACTCGGTAACAACGAAATCAACACGCTTGCCGATGGACATGTGCCGATGGCGTACTTGCCTGTGCGCGCCCCGTTCAGCGGAACGCTGATTGCCGGGGAAGCGAAACAAGGCGAGGCCGTTCAGATTGGCGCGGAATTTTTCACTATTGCAAATCTCTCAAAGCTTTGGGTGATTGCGGACGTCTTCGAACACGACTTACCTCTTGTACGCGAAGGCATGCAAGGCGATGTTGTTGTTGCGCCTTACCCGTCGGAAAAATTTCCCGGCCGCCTCACAACCATCTACGACATGGTGGACGCGAAATCCAGAACAATAAAAACCCGGTTTGATGTCGAGAACAGGCAGGGAAAGCTGAAGCCGGAAATGTTCGCCACCGTCAATGTGCGGGCGCTCTTTGGAGGAAAGAGTTTGAAGGTGTCCTCACTTGCAGTGATGGACAGTAAGAATGAGAAGTACGTGTTCGTTGCCGTGAACGATACAACATTCGAGCAACGCGCGGTAAAGGTCGGCTTTGAAACACAAGCATACACCGAGATTCTCAACGGTCTGAAGCCCGGCGAGCGTGTCGTCACGAAAGGAACATTCTATCTGAAGAGCGAACGCGCCAAAGAAACTTTTGTGGAGGAAGAATAACATGGACGAAATCAAAGCATACATCCGACCGGCGCTTGGGCACAGAGTGATTCAAGCGCTGAAAACCGCCGGAGTGACAAACATTTCTGCGGCACACGTCAAAGGCATTGGATTGTTCGAAGATCCTCGTACAGAAGAATACGATGCAGAAGTCATTGAGAAGAGCAGCGACATGCTTAAGCTTGAAATTATTTGCATGCAAACCGACGTTGAGCGATTTGTTGACGCCATCAAGCAACACGCGCATACCGGCAACTCCGGCGACGGGGCGATTTTTGTTTCACCCGTTGGACAGGCGATTCGAATCAAGACCGGCGAGGAGGGGCTTGCGTAATGGTCGACAAAATAATTCTCTTTGCAACCAGGCAGCCGTTCTTTGTTGTTCTCGGAGTGTTGACGCTGATTGCCGGCGGCATCTTTGCGCTCGCCAAACTTCCTATTGATGCGGTTCCTGATATTACGAGCAACCAGGTGCAAATCTTCACAGTTTCCCCGGCGCTCGCACCGCAGGAGATTGAGCGCCTTGTGTCGTATCCCATTGAAGTGGCGATGCAGAATCTTCCTGATGTTGAAGAAGTTCGCTCAATCTCGAAGTTCGGTCTCTCTGCTGTCACTGTTGTCTTCGAGGATGACGTCGACATCTATTTCGCACGGCAACTCGTTGCGCAAAAAGTGCAGGAAGCGAAAGCAGACCTTCCGCCTGGAATTCCTGAGCCTGAACTGGGTCCCGTCTCGACGGGCTTGGGCGATATTTATCAGTACGAAGTTGTTGGTGAAGGCTACACCCCGATGGATCTTCGCACAATTCAGGATTGGATAATCAAGCGGCAGCTTGCCGGCACGCCCGGACTCGCGGAAGTGAATACATTCGGCGGCGAACTGAAGCAGTATCAAGTTCTCATCGACCCGCAAAAGCTTCTCAAGTACAATCTCTCCTTGCGGGACGTCATCGAGGCGGTGGAAAACAACAATGCCAATGCGCCCGGCGCTTACATCGAACATAAGCAAGAGCAGTACATCGTTGTCGGCGTTGGCATCGCGAGAGCGATGGAAGATATCGGGAACATCATTGTGAAGTCGGAAGGCGGCGTTCCGATTTTTGTCCGCGATGTTGCCTCTATTGATGTCGGGGCCGCAATCCGGCAAGGCGCTGTCACGGTCAACGGCAAATCGGAAATCGTGAGCGGCATTACCATGATGCTGCAAGGCGAGAATGCCCGCGAGGTGGTGACGAGGGTAAAAGAAAAAATAGCGCATGTGCAAGAAACACTCCCCAAAGGAGTAAAGATTGTCCCCTTCTATGACCGAAGCGAGTTGGTGAACCGCGCAATCAAAACGGTGTACACGAACTTGACAGAAGGCGCTCTGCTCGTTATCATCATTCTCTTTTTGTTGTTGATGAATTTACGCGGCGGGTTCATTGTTGCTTCCGTTATCCCCCTTTCGATGCTCTTTGCCGTTGTGATGATGAAGTTGAACGGCGTCTCCGGCAACCTGATGTCGCTCGGCGCGATTGATTTCGGAATTATTGTGGATGGCGCTGTCGTGCTCATTGAAAATGCCGTTCGCAAATTGCACGAGCGGCAACACTCACCCGCGCTCATGGCGAGCGAGACTGTGCAGCAAACATTGATTGGCTCGTTCCTCGAAGTCGGGCGACCGATTCTGTTTGGCGTCGCAATCATTATCATTGTTTATCTTCCACTCTTGACGCTCGAGGGCATTGAAGGGAAAATGTTCAAACCAATGGCATACACGGTTGTCTATGCCATTGCAGGAGCGCTTTTCCTTACGTTCACGTACGTTCCAGTCATGAGTTTGTTCTTTCTGAAGAAGAAAATATCCGAGAAAGAAAGTCCAATCATTACATTCTTGAAACCTCTCTATCATAGAACGTTGCTGTTTGCCTTGCGCCAAAAGCTCGTTGTTGTTGGTGGAGCGGTTGCAGTGTTTATCGGCGCGATTCTTCTCTTTACACGGCTGGGTGGCGAGTTCGTCCCGACGCTCGACGAAGGAGATATCCTGATTGAGCTGCGTCGTTTGCCGAGCATCTCGTTCACGGAATCCATTCATACGGCGCAAATGTTGGAAGCAGAGCTTACATCCATTCCCGAAGTGCTTGGCGTTGTCAGCAAAACCGGCAGACCGGAAATTGCCAACGACCCGATGAGCATTCACCAAAGCGACGTCTACATTAGAATGAAGCCGCGCGAAGAATGGACCTCGGCGAAAACAAAAGACGAGATGATTGCACTGATGACCGAAAAAATGGGCCGCATTCCCGGCATTGGTGGTGGTTTCTCGCAGCCGATTGAGATGCGCTTCAACGAATTGATTGCAGGCGTCCGGTCGGATGTTGGTGTGAAAATCTTTGGAGAAGACCTTGAAACGCTTGGAAAGCTTGGCGATGTAATCTTGAATATTGTACAATCCAGGCAAGGCTCCGCCGATGCTCGTGTGCAGCAAACAGAAGGTTTGCCTCAACTTCAAATTGTTATCGACCGGAACAAGATTGCGCGCTACGGCATTAACGTGGCGGATGTGAACATTCTGATTCAAACGGCGCTCGCAGGAACGGAAGTCGGGCGCATCTATGAAGGCGAAAAGCAATTCGACCTTGTCGTGAAGTTCCAACGCGAATCCCGAACAGACGTGGAAGGAATCAAGAATCTCCTCGTCCCTTCGCCGAACGAAGAAAAGGTTCGTCTCGGCGATATTGCAGACTTCGTGATGCTCGAAGGTCCGGCAGAAATTACGCACTCCGCCGGGCGCCGGTACCTTGTCGTCGAATCCAATGTGCGTGAGCGTGACATTGAAAGCTTCGTGCAGGACATCCAAAAAGAAATCCGTGAAAAGGTAAGGCTTCCTGCGGGCTACGCAATCACATACGGGGGCGAGTTTGAGAATCTTGAACGGGCACGCGCGCGGTTAAGTATCGTCGTGCCGGTATCGCTCTTCCTTATCTTCCTTTTATTGTTCGCGTCCGTCAATTCCGCGCGGCAAGCGCTGATTATATTCTCAGCCATTCCATTGGCGGTCGTTGGCGGGATTGTTGCGTTGTGGGTGCGAGACATGCCCTTCTCGATCTCCGCAGGCGTCGGGTTCATTGCGCTCTTTGGGGTTGCCGTGTTAAACGGGTTGGTGATGCTTTCGTACTACAACAAACTTATTCAGGAAGGAGTGAGCGTGCGCGACGCGGTCATCAAAGGCTCTGAGACTCGATTGCGTCCTGTTATTACAACAGCGCTTGTCGCGAGTCTCGGCTTCATCCCGATGGCGCTCTCGACCTCGGCAGGCGCAGAGGTGCAGCGTCCTCTCGCCACTGTTGTGATTGGAGGGTTGATTACTTCAACGTTCTTGACGCTGGTGGTGCTGCCGGTAATATTCGAGTGGTTGGGAACAAAAGCGAGCAGTGAGAAATCATGAAGCAATGAACGTGCTGAAATGATGATGTGCGCATCTATTGCAAACAGATACGCGTGCCGGAAGCGTTCGCGTCCGCACTTCACCGCGGAGGCAGATTGAATCGCTCCTCCGTTTGTTGTAGATTGCACCACCGTTCTTCAATTACACACAACGCGGTTCGCCCCCATGTGCAGGGTTCGACAGTCTCTTGCCATTTGTCTTGTCGCGGGCGCCGTATGCCATGGTAAGCTTCAGGCACAGATCCTTCCGTTTCAATCCTACGTCGTCCGCGATGGGCTTGTTTCGAATTATGTCACTGCCCTCTGCCAGGATTCACGCGGCTACATCTGGATCGGGACCGATAACGGGATCAGTGTGTATGACGGCACGGAGTTCAAGACCTTCACCACTACAGACGGCCTCCCAAATCTCTTCATCACAACCATCGTTGAACAACGTGGCAAACCCGGCGCTATGTGGATCGGGACAATTGCCGGCGGCATCGTGAAGTTTGACGGAGAAACGTTCTCCAGTATTTCCGTAGGCGACAATAGTGTTGGTGCGCTGCACGAGGACATTAATGGAACCCTGTGGTGTTCGACCCGGGATCATGTGTTCAGAGTGAAAAATGACTCGGCGGCGGTATCGGAAAATATTCCCGGAGGCGGCTACGACATACAAAGTGTGGGCGACAGCGTGGTTGTTTTTCTTGGCCGGACCGAAGTACTTCTCTACCATCTTCAGAAACGCACCGTTCAGAAACACCTTCTCGGCTTTGCCAAGAACGGATTTACATCCTCTATGTTGATTGATACCGACGGTACTATCTGGATGGTCGCTTCCACCCGGCGGTTGGGCAGGATCGGTCGGGATGGAATCTCATTCCGACAACTCCCGATCACATTCGTTCTCTCAGAAAATATTCCATCAAGAATCATTGATGATGGGGGAGGAACTCTGTGGGTCACGCTGCCTGAGGGAATTCTCCGTGTCGACAAAGCCACAGGTGCAAGCACAATCATTCGTGAACCGGGAAAACCTCACACCATTCTTTCCGGACCGATCATTCTTGACCGGGAGGAAAATGTTTGGATCGGTACCACCGCTGATGGCCTGCTGAAACTCACGGATCAGCGAATACTCTACGTTCCCATTGACCCCGTGAGCGTAGGCTCCTTCAATCTTGCAGCAGCCTCGGATGCGCACGGGCATGTTTGGATCTCCACATCGAGCGGGCTTTGGGAAGTCTTCCGTTCGAATTCCGGAGAATGGAAAAAGTACCAACACTATACCAAGCCAAGAGCCAGCGGAATACTCGTTGATCCGATGGGACGATTGTGGGAACTGGAAACCGCCAAGAACCAGTATCACTTCTACACCATTACATCACGGGAGAACGCTCCGTCAACATTAGGAAAGATTGGATCAATATCGGCTTCTACATTTGAGAGAGGAACAACTCCCGGTTACACGTTTACTGTGGATAACAAGAACCACGGGTGGTTTACCGTACATCCTATCGGTCTTGTGGAGATTGATATTCAAACCAAGAGGGCATTGAGACAATTCAAACCTGCTGACGGCTTGCTCGATGACTTGCCACGCGCTCTCCTCGCTGATCGAAAGGGGAATGTCTGGTCGGGCACGTGGACAACCGGGCTTAATGTCTTACAACCCGGAGCTGATACCTTCCGCACGGTTTCGGAATTTGCCGGGCTGCCGGGTTCCGGTGTCCGTTCACTCCATGAAGATCGTGAGGGAACTCTGTGGATTGGGACGCGATACAATGGGATTGTCCGTTATGACGGCGTGAAGTTCACCGGACTTTCAATAGAAGATGGATTGTTGAGCAATGCCGTTTGGTGTATCGCAGAAACGGACCAACGCATCTGGTGTGGTACCGATGTAGGAATGGAAAGTGTCCGCAAGGCAACGGGAACGCTTCTTC
>JACRFA010000299.1 GCA_016218065.1 Ignavibacteriota bacterium
CGCTATACATGGTTTTAGATTCGAAGAAGATGAGTCGCGTTCGAGTCATCTAATGCAGGACATGCCGGAGGCATGTCCCTACCGCAATATCGAGGTAGGGACACGACTCCGTCGTTTCCTATCGGTGGGTATGAATGAATCGTGTTCGAGTCGTCTCTAATGCAGGACATGCCGGAGGCATGTCCCTACAGAAGGTCTCAGAAAAATTAGCAATGCAATCCGTCGCGTAGCGACGGAGGAAGAAACCAATGAACAGATTAAGACCATTTGTACTATTCAGTTGTTGCTCCTTGTTTGCAACTATCCTCTTCGCTCAATCTCCATCCTTCACCACCTACACGAATCCCGTCATTCCGGGCGATCATCCGGATTGCACGGTGACGAAGATCGGCAATCACTTCTACACAACGGGTTCATCATTCAATCCGACGCCGGTGATCTATCACTCAACGGACTTGGTGCACTGGGAAGCGATTGCTCAGCCGGTGAGCGCGGCGTGGTCGAGCTACGGCGACGCGCCGGCGGGCGGCTGCTGGGGCGGACAAGTGGTTCTCTACAGCGGACAGTACTGGCACTTCTTCTCGCGGAACAATTCCATGTACTTCACCACCGCGCCCGACATTCGGGGACCATGGAGTATGCCAACGTTGATGAACACACCGCCGTCTGTCCCCGGCTTGGGTTACGACAATTCCATCTTCATCGACAGCGATGGAAGGTGGTTTCTGTTGGTGAAGAACGGACAAGTTAATAACTGGATCGTGGAGTTGGGAAGCAATGGTCAGCCGAGCGGAGCCATCTATGATTTGCGTTGGCTTAACCCGCCGCCGTATCCATTCAGCTGGGCAGAAGGTCCGGTGATGTGGAAGTACAACGGCTACTACTATTACAGCTTTGCGCGCAATGTTGCGGGGGGACAGAAAGTTTTCCGCAGCACTGCACTCACCGACACGCAATCATATTGGGTGAACCTCGGCGATTTCTTCAACGAGAATGATCCTCTCAAACCCACCGCATTGTATCAGGGACCAAATCATAGTTCGGCTGCTGTAATGCTCGCGGACAGCACGAGTTGGGTTGTTCATCCGCTCTGGCGCAAGTCGAACGGCAATGAATGGTACGGACAAGGTCGGCAGGGATTGCTCAATCAAGTTCGTTACGACGCCGCCAACAAACCGACCGCCGATTATCCCATCAACGTTCCAAAGCCTGCACCACGATTGCCGAGCAGCGGCATTCCGTGGATGGTGCCGCATTCCGATTTCTTCGACTCCGCTCAGCTCAATCCTGAGTGGTCGTTTCTTGGATATACTCCTACCAACTCATGGTCGCTCACTGCGCGTCCTGGCTGGCTCAGATTGTCGCCGAAGGGAAAGCCGAACACGATCATCAAGAACGATAGTGAACACAACTACTCGATCATCACCAAGGTGGATTTTCGCGCGAACACAGTGAATGATCAAGCGGGCATCTGGGTCTTCAACGGCTTGCAGACTCTGTACGCCAAGCTGTACAGCTCCATCGATAGCGTGGGAAACAAGATCGTCGCGTTCAGTTATCAATCGAACTACTTCAAAGTCAGCAACCCGACCGACACGACGCAGAATGTTGTATGGCTGCGACTCGTGCGAGTGAATCATACACTCACCGGATATTTTAGCCTCACAGGATACAATTGGATTCCCGTCGGCAGCGGCGTGAGTGTTGCGGATATGGAGAACGAGCAGGCGAACTACAATGCGTGGACCGGGAACCGGCAAGGACTATTCGTGCAGGGAAAGTCCTCCGACTTCGATCTTTACATCTATCGTGACGCGTACACGCCGATACTCGCCGAGTGTCCCGCGAACCAATACGGTACGGTTGTGTCGCCGCGACAAAACGGAATCAGTTCGTTGGACAGTATCAGCCATCTCGACATGGCGCTCTATGCAGGCGTGGAGTTTGGGAACAGCGAGTACCCGAAGCAACCCGATTCAGTCTCGTTTGTCGCGTCGAGCGCGTCTGTTGGCGGACTTGTTCAAGTGTGGCTCGATTCGATCACGACGGGAAGAAAGATCGCCGAGTGCACCATCACGAGCACCGGTGGGTGGGATGTGTACCGAACGTTTACCGTTCCGGTTCTCGAACCGGTTTCGGGCAAGCATGATGTCTATTTGAGATTCAGAGGCGGCGGCACTGAGCGGCTCCTCATGCTTCAGTGGATGACGTTCATCGATAACGACAAACCTAATCCTGTTCGCGAGTTCAATCACTTGCCCGAGCGGTTTGAGTTGTATCAGAACTATCCGAATCCATTCAATCCGAGTACAACAATTCGATATGCCCTCACCCCCGTCCCCTCTCCCTCAGGGAGAGGGGAGAAAGGGGTGAGGGTCTCACTCAAAATCTACGATCTGCTCGGACGGGAAGTAGCAACACTTGTTGACGAGATTCTCCCAGAGGAGTCCTTCGGACAAGATTCAGGGTTCAAGTCGGTTCGGTTTGACGCGTCTGCGCTCGCGAGCGGAGTGTACTTTTGTCGCCTTCGGGCTGGAAGTTTTGTTCAAACGAGAAAACTCATTTTGCAGAAATAGGAAGAATGCATCGCGAAGGTAATCGCGTGAGGAACAGAATGAGAACAAAAATACTGCTAACGCTTTTTCTCTTGAGCACACTTTTGTTCGTCAATTCATTGGCTCAGGTATTGCCTCTTGTCTATCATGTTGAGAACACCGGCGCAAACTGTCCGATACCGTATTTGCCTTCATTCAATGAACTCCCCACAGTTCCATCATTACCCGATCCGTTCAAGTGGACCGATGGCAGAGGTCGCATCGTGAACTTCTCCGACTGGCGGGTGCGACGTGCGGAGATTGGCGCCGAGATCCAACGATATGAAATTGGTGAGAAGCCGGTTCGACCGGAGAGCATACAAGCCAGCTATTCCGGCGGCGTACTCACTGTGATCATAACCGTAAACGGTCAAACGCTCACACTGACTTCGCAAGTCATCCTGCCGACGGGAAACGGACCCTTCCCTGCAGTGATCGGCATGAATAGCCCCAGTGGCAGCATTCCATCGAGCATCTTCAGCAGTCGGAACATCGCGCAAATCACATTCAATCACAATCAAGTAACTACCTATAACAGCCCGTCAAATGGAGACGCCTATTACAGGCTTTATCCTCATCTCAACATTGATAACACGGGACAATACAGCGCATGGGCTTGGGGAGTCAGCCGAATAATCGAC
>JACRFA010000304.1 GCA_016218065.1 Ignavibacteriota bacterium
ACCGGAGTAACCGAAGGCTATGCGCAGAAGCTCGAGCTCGTCGGCGTCGGGTATAAGGCAGAAATGAAAGGGAAGAAGCTGCAGCTCTCGCTCGGCTACTCGCACCCGATTCTGTTTGCGCCGCCCGATTCCATCAAGATCGAAACGCCGATCCCGACAAACATCGCGATCAGCGGCATCGACAAACAGCTTGTTGGTCAGGTGGCGGCAAAGATTCGCTCGTTCCGTCCGCCGGAACCGTACAAGGGCAAGGGCGTGAAGTACGAAGGCGAGTACATCCGTCGCAAGGCCGGCAAGGCCGCGGCAGCAAGCGGTGCGAAGTAATCGACAATTGAGTTTGAGAGCCAATCAGGAATTGTAGTGATGATGACAAAAAAGAAGACCGACGCACGACATCGAACCAAGGTGCATATCCGCAAGACCGTGACCGGAACTCCGGAGCGTCCGCGGCTGGCAGTCTTTCGAAGTCTGAAGCATGTGTACGCGCAGATCATCGATGACACGTCGAACAAAACTTTGCTCTCCATCTCCGATCTTTCCAAAGATCTCAAGGGAGAGTTCGCCGGCATGAAGGGACAAGTGAAGATCAGCAAGAAGGTGGGCGAGCTGGTTGCGAAGAAGGCGCTCGAGGCAAACATCAAAGCCGTCGTGTTTGACCGCAGCGGATACCTGTACCACGGCGTCGTGAAGGCAATGGCCGACGGCGCGCGGGAAGGCGGACTGAAGTTGTAAAATTGGGGCTGCTCTCGCCCCGTACAAGACGGATTCTCGGGTCGTCCAATGGCAGGACAGCGGCCTTTGGAGCCGTCAATCGTGGTTCGAATCCACGCCCGAGAGCAAAGTATGTAGCGTTTAGATTTTCGACTTATCACGAGGTCAAAGTTGGCAAAGATCAAAGCAGGTGAATTGGAGTTGAAAGACAGACTCGTTCACATCAATCGCGTCGCGAAAGTTGTCAAGGGCGGACGGCGGTTTAGTTTCAACGCCATCGTTGCCGTTGGCGACGGAAGAGGTCACGTCGGCATCGGACTGGGCAAGGCAAACGAAGTCGCCGATGCCATTGCGAAAGGCATCGACGATGCGAAGAAGAACGTCGTGCTCGTGCCGATCGTGAAGGGAACGATTCCCCACGAGGTGATCGGCAAGTTCGGCGCGGGGCGCGTCATGCTCAAGCCTGCATCGCCGGGAACCGGCTTGATCGCCGGCGGCGGCGTGCGTGCCGTGTTGGAATCTGCCGGTGTGAAAGACGTCCTCACCAAATCGATGGGCTCATCCAATCCACATAATGTTGTGAAGGCGACGATGAAAGCGCTCACGTCCCTGACGGATGCAAAGATGGCGGCATCGCGTCGCGGAATCTCTCTTCCGGAGTTGTTTGGAACGCAAGCAGCGCCGGTAAACTAGGAGGAGATCATGGCAAAGACATTGAAGATTACACAGAAGCGTAGCATCATCGATCAGATTGAGCCGCAGAAGCGAACGATCAAAGCGCTTGGCCTCGGACGTCCCGGCTATTCGGTGGAGAAGCAAGACACGCCGCAAATCCGCGGCATGATCCGCAAGGTCGTTCATCTGGTGGAAGTCGAAGAGATCAAGTGAAACAGTTTGGATTTCGGATTGCGCATTGAGTTCTTCAGTAAGTCCGCAAGCAACATTCCGAAATCCGAAATGACAAAGTGTTTTAGAACAGGAATATAAATGGCACAAGACATTCTTAGCAATCTGAAACCCGCACCCGGCTCACGCAAGAAGCGGAAGCGCATCGGTCGCGGACAAGGTTCGGGACACGGCGGGACTTCGACACGCGGACACAAAGGCGCGAAATCGCGTTCCGGTTATACGCACGTCTCCGGTTTCGAAGGCGGGCAGATGCCTCTCGCGCGTCGCGTTCCGAAACGCGGGTTCACGAGTCCCTTCCGGACAGAGTATCAAGTGGTAAACATCGAGACGCTCGAGAAGCTCTCGACGGATGGTCGCGTGCAGGGCGGCGTCATCACTCCCGAAGTGTTGGCGAAGCTCGGCATCGTAAAGAAGGCGACCGGATTGTTGAAGGTGCTGGGGAACGGCGACGTGAAAGCAAAGCTGAATGTTTCCGCGCACGCATTCAGCAAATCCGCGCAGGAAAAAATTGAAAAGGCCGGCGGCAAAGCGCAAACGATTAGTTCAGGCACGAAAGAATAATGGCTAAGTTAGGCGAAAGCTTTCGCAACATTTTCAAAATCCAGGAGCTGCGTACCCGCATTCTGTTCACGGCCGCGCTTCTGATTGTCGTTCGCATCGGCGCGCACGTGACGCTGCCCGGCGTCGATGCGATTCTTCTGGCTCGCGCTGTGGCGCAGCAAGAAGCGAACACGCTGTTCGGGCTGTATGATTTGTTTGTCGGCGGCGCATTTCACAACGCGGCAATCTTTGCGCTCGGCATCATGCCGTACATCAGTTCGTCGATCATCTTGCAGTTGCTCGGCGCCGTCGTTCCGTATTTCCAGAAACTCTCGAAGGAGGGGGAAGAAGGACGACGCAAGCTGACGCAACTGACGCGGTACGGAACCGTCGTCGTGGCAGCATTGCAGGGGTGGGGCGTCAGCGTCCGGCTCTCGAATTTGCAGATCGAAGGACAGCCGATCGTTCCGTTCGATGTGGCAGGCATCGGATTCACGCTCTCGACCGTGCTCTTCCTGACGGCGGGAACGATCTTCATGATGTGGTTGGGAGAACAGATTACCGAGCGCGGCATCGGCAACGGCATCTCGCTCATCATTTTTATCGGTATCATTGCGCGCTTCCCGCACTCGATTGTCGAGCAGTTCAACTTCAGCGGCAACGTTATCATCTGGATGATTCTTGTCGGGCTGTTGGTGGCGATCATCGCAGGCGTTGTGCTCGTGACGCAAGGGACGCGCAGAATTCCGGTGCAGTACGCGAAGCGGGTTGTCGGGCGAAAGGTGTACGGAGGCGTTACACAGTACATCCCGATGCGCGTCAACACGGCGGGCGTTATGCCGATCATCTTCGCGCAGTCGATCATGTTCATCCCGCAAACGATCGCGACCTTCTTCCCGGACAGCGATCTCATGCAGAATGCCGCAAGCTATTTTCAGTACACGTCGGCAACGTACTCGGTGGTGTATGCGTTGCTGATCGTCTTCTTCACCTACTTCTATACGGCAATCGCATTCAACCCGAAGGACGTGTCGGAGAACATGCAGAAGCAAGGCGGCTTTATCCCCGGCATTCGTCCGGGAAAGCACACGGCAGATTTCATCGACAACATTCTGACGAAGATTACATTGCCCGGCTCGATCTTTTTGGCGATCATCGCGATTTTGCCTGCGTTCATGTCGCGGTTCAACGTTACGCCGAGCTTTGCGCAGTTCTTCGGCGGCACAAGCTTGTTGATCATGGTCGGCGTGGCGCTCGATACGTTGCAGCAAGTGGAGTCGCATCTGCTGATGCGTCACTATGATGGATTTATGAAGTCCGGCAAGTTGCGCGGAAGGTTGCGGTAGGCGGTCCGAGAATGTATGGGAAAGGTACCGATAAAGTCGCGGCATGAAGTTGAGTTGATCCGCGAAAGCAGCAAGATCGTCGCTGAGGTACTGGCGCTGCTTGGCTCGCGCATCAAGCCGGGAGTGTTGACGAAAGAGCTGGACGAAATTGCCGAACGCTTCATCCGTTCGCGGGGCGGAACACCGGCTTTCAAGGGATACGGACATGACAGGAAAAACTTGTTTCCTGCCAGCCTCTGCATCTCCATCGATGATGAGGTGGTGCACGGCATCCCGAATGGTCACACGCTGGACGAAGGGATGATTGTTTCGATCGACGTTGGCGTGCGCAAGGATGGCTACTATGGCGACGGCGCGAGAACGTATGCCGTCGGGCGCGTGAATGAAGAGAAGAAGCGGCTGATGCGCGTAACTGAGGAATCGCTGTACAAGGGTGTCGAGAAGGCCGTCGAAGGAAATCATCTGCACGATATTTCATTTGCCGTGCAGAAGTATGTCGAAGCAAATGGGTTTTCGGTCGTGCGCGATCTGGTGGGACACGGCGTCGGCAAAAGTCTGCACGAAGAACCGCCGATTCCCAACTATGGCGATCCGGGAACCGGCGTCAAGTTGAAGGAAGGTATGGTGCTTGCCATCGAGCCGATGGTGAACGCCGGAACATACAAGGTGGAGTTTGATGACGATGGCTGGACGGTCCGAACCGCCGACGGAAGTCCATCCGCCCATTATGAACACACAGTTGTTGTACGAAAAGGAGAACCTGAAATCCTGACGAGATAGTCCGGATGTGTTATGGCGAAACAAGGTCCAATCAAAGTTGACGGAACAATCACGGACACGCTTCCGAATGCAATGTTCAAAGTCAGTCTGGAAAATGGCCACGAAATACTCGCTCACATCTCAGGCAAGATGCGCATGAATTTCATTAAGATTCTGGTGGGCGACAAGGTCACGGTGGAGTTGTCGCCGTACGATTTGACGAAGGGTAGAATTACGTATCGGTATAAATAGGTTTCCAATCCTGAGGGGTCCCGACGTGTCGGGAACGAAGGATCTGCTGTTCGAAAAAAGCGTGAGAGATTCTTCGCCGCCTGAAAGCGACGGAACTCAGAATGGAAATACGGAGGAGAGCAATGAAAGTCCGTTCATCGGTAAAGAAGATTTGTAACAACTGCAAGATCATCCGTCGCAACGGTGTTGTGCGCGTGATCTGCAAGAACCCCAAGCACAAGCAACGGCAGGGATAATCTAGATCCTGAGCGACTCCCAATCCTGAGCGCAGCGAAGGATCTCTACGATTGGAGTTATGAGGGTTCTGAGAAGAAATGTCAGCGCTAACATTTTTAGAAATGCGTACCACAAACTGAGCAGGCGAATTGATTGTGAAAGAGTGATCCATCGGTCGCTCCGCTTCCTCAGGAAAAACAAAAAGGAGGAATCCAGTTGGCTCGTATCGCTGGAGTTGATTTACCGAAAAAGAAACGCTCGCTCGTCGGCTTGCAGTACATTTACGGCATCGGCAACGCAACGGCCGCGAACATTCTGACGAAGGCAGGCATCAGCTTCGACAAGAAGGTTGGCGATCTGAATGACGATGAAGTGGCAAAGATCCGCAGCATCATCACCGCCGACCTCAAAGTGGAAGGCGCCCTGCGCGGCGAAGTGCAGTCCAACATCAAACGCCTGATGGACATCGGGTGCTACCGCGGCTTGCGCCACAGACGCGGCCTGCCCGTACGCGGACAGCGCACACGAACAAATTCCCGCACACGCAAAGGCAAGCGCAAGACGGTTGCCGGCAAGAAGAAGACTGCGGCGAAGACGTAATCTCTGAGTGATGAGGGATCGGGGGAGAGCGAATGACGAGGAAGTTGTGCAGATTCACGAATGATATTTTGAATCAAAGGAGTACGACGTGGCAAAAACCACTCAGGCAAACACCGAAGTAAAGAAGAAAAAGAAGATTCAGGTTGACGTCAGCGGCAAAGTGTTTGTCAAGGCGACGTTCAACAATGTGATCGTGACGATCACGGACATCTACGGCAACACGATCAGCTGGTCGTCGGCGGGAAAGAACGGCTTCAAAGGATCGCGCAAGAATACGCCGTTCGCGGCGCAGGTCTCGGCAGAAGCCGCCGCAAAGACGGCGCACTCGCTCGGACTTCGCAAAGTGGAAGTTTATGTCAAAGGTCCCGGCTCGGGACGCGAAGCGGCGATTCGCGCATTGCAGGTTGCCGGACTCGAGATCAGCACGATTCGCGACATTACTCCGATTCCGCACAACGGCTGTCGCCCGCCGAAACGGCGAAGAGTGTAGCGCTGAGCGATTGGCAATTGACTATTGACTATTGACAATAGTCGAATGAGTTGAGAATGAACGCAGTTTAACAAGGAATATTTTTCATGGCAAGATACATTGACGCAAGTTGCAGGCAGTGCCGGCGCGAACGACAGAAGCTGTTCCTGAAGGGAACGAAATGCTTCACGGAGAAATGTCCGGTGGAGCGCCGCGCGTATCCGCCCGGCCAGCACGGACAATCGCGCCGGGCGAAAGTCTCGGAGTACGGCGTGCAGCTGCGCGAGAAGCAAAAGATTCGCCGCCTCTACGGATTGCAGGAAACGCAGTTCCGCAATTACTTCGCGAAGGCGCTGAAGCAAACCGGACGCACGGGCGAAATTCTCGTGAAGATGCTCGAACGCCGGCTCGACAACACGATCTATCGTCTCGGTCTCGCGCCGTCGCGCAAAACCGCGCGACAGCTGGTCACGCACGGACACATTCTCGTCAACAGCCAGGCGGTGGATATCCCGTCGTATCTGTTGCGCGCCGGCGACACGATTCACGTGCGCGAGAAGAGCAAGAAGCTTGAAGTGTTCCACTCCTCGATGAAGAGGATGAAAGATAACGCAATGCTCCCATGGCTCAGCCTCGACAAGGCGACCATGACGGGTACATTCCTCAACATTCCCGAGCGCGCCGACATTCCGTTGAATGCCGACGAGCAATTGATTGTTGAGTTGTATTCGAAGTAACCACGAAAGGATCTGTACACATGACAGCAGGAACAATTCAGATGCCGGAGCGCATTCAGCTCGAAGAGTCGTCGCGCACCGGCACGTTTGGCAGATTCATCGTTCAGCCGCTGGAAAAAGGTTTTGGCGCGACAATCGGCAACTCGATGCGTCGCGTGTTGCTCTCATCGCTGCCGGGCTACGCCATCACAGCAATGAAAGTGGAAGGCGTGCAGCATGAGTTCTCCTCCATTCCGGGAGTTGTCGAAGATGTTCCCGACATGATTCTGAACCTCAAGCAGGTTCGCCTCCGTTTGATCAACAAGAAAAGCAATCGCGTGGTCGTTCCGCTCAAAGGGCCGCGCGAGTTTGTTGCGAAGGATATTCAGGATGCGACGCCCGATCTTGAAGTGCTGAACCCCGACATGCATATCGCGACGCTCAACGCGGAAGCGAACTTCGAGCTTGATCTCCGTCTTGGCCGCGGCATCGGCTATGTCGTGGCAGAAGAGAACAAACCCGCCGATGGGGCGCTCGGTGTGATACCGATTGACTCGATCTTTTCGCCCATCCGCAACGTGCGGTACTTCGTAGAGCCGACGCGTGTCGGGCAGCAGACGGACTACGAGAAGCTGACGATCGAGGTGGAGACGGACGGATCGATTTCGCCGGAAGATGCCATGGCCTATTCGGGCAAAATTCTCCGCGATCATATTCAGCTCTTTATCAATTTCGATACGGAGCCGGAAGCAGAGAAGGTCGAGAGCGAGCAGGATGCCGAGTTCTCGCGCATCCGCAAGGTGTTGCTCACGCCGGTGGATGAGCTTGAGCTTTCCGTGCGCTCGCACAACTGCCTGCGCGCCGCCAACATCAAGACGATTGCCGATCTCGTGCGCCGCGACGAAGCCGAGCTGCTGAAGTTCCGGAATTTTGGCCGCAAGTCGCTCGCCGAATTGTCGGAGATTATTCAGGCCGAGAAGCTCACCTTCGGCATGGACGTGACGAAGTACATTGGCGACGCGTCGAGCAACTAACGCGCCGCAATTCTAAACTGAGATTATTTTTTGGAAAGCCACTATGCGACACCGTAAGTCAGGAAGAAAACTCAAACGTACAGCCAGCCACCGCCGCGCCACGCTTGCCTCGCTCTCAAGCTCGTTGCTGCGACACAAGCGGATTACCACGACGGTCGCGAAGGCGAAAGAAACGCGGATGCTTGTCGAGAAGATGATTACGCGGGCGAAGAATGCCGCCGCGGCAAGCAAAGATGCGCCGGCTCTCGGTGTACATGCGCGACGCGAAGTGGGCAAGTACATCAAAGACCGCTCTGTGATCAAAGAACTGTTCACCACAATCGCCGAGAAAGTTGCGACTCGACCCGGCGGCTACACGCGCATTGTCAAGCTCGGACAACGGCGCGGCGATGCGGCCGAGATGGCGGTGATCGAGCTTGTGGATTTCAATACTGGCCAGGAACTTTCAGGAAAACTCGAATTAGAAAAGAAAGTTAAGGCGCCGCGGAAGAAGAAGGCGGCAGGCGCGAAAGAATCCAAGCCTGCTGAAGAGTCAGCGGCAAAAGCCGGCTAACATTCGAAGCTGACGGGAGTCCCGGCATCTGTCCGCAACCACGGGACTCTCTCCGTTTCCTTTTTGTTGTATGAAACTCACATCGGCAGAATTTGCTTTAGGAGTCGCAGCGCTTCGGCAGCTTCCGAAAGAAGTCCATGCGGAAGTTGCGTTCTTGGGTCGCTCGAACGTCGGCAAGTCCTCCCTGATCAACAAACTCTGTAACCGCAAAACCCTCGCTCGCTCAAGCACAACACCCGGCAAAACCCGCGAACTCAATTACTATCTCATCAACAAACAATTCTACTTCGTCGATCTGCCGGGATATGGTTACGCCAAAGTCCCCGAGCAGATTCGATCGAGCTGGGGAAAACTCATCGAGCAGTATCTGAAGACGCGCGAGAATCTCTCGCTGGTTGTGCAGTTAATCGATTCACGACACGAGCCGACCGAACTGGATATGATGATGGTCGGATGGCTGGAGTACTACGAGATTCCGTTCGTGGTTGCGCTGACAAAATCGGACAAGCTGCCGCGCAGCAAGATGCCCACGTATCTCAAGAACGCTCAAGCCGGATTTGCCCGCTTCAGCTTCTGCCGCGACGTGATACCATTCTCCGCCATCAGCGGTGAAGGCAGAACGGAGCTTCTCAGTATTATTGCGAAGCATATCGTCGCTGCCGACTAAGCGTTGCGAATCTGAGTTTCGATTTTTGTAGATTCAACTAAGCTCTTCCCACTGATCTTTCCAAACCTAACAACTGAGAGACCGTACATGAAAAAACGATTGTTTACTCCCGGCCCAACGCCAATCCCGGAAACCGTCATGCTCAAAATGGCGGAGCCTATCATTCATCATCGCAATCCCGAATTCAACGAAGTACTGACGCGCGTCAACAAGAATCTCAAGTATCTGTTTCAGACGGAACAACCGGTGCTGACGCTGACCTGCTCAGGCACGGGCGGCGTTGAATCGACATTCGTCAGTTTGTTTTCTCCCGGCGATACGATCATCTCGGTGAACGGAGGAAAATTCGGCGAGCGATGGGTGAAGATGCCGAAGGCGTTCGGGATGAATGTTGTCGAGATCAAAACGCAGTGGGGCAAGGCGCCAACTGCCGACCAGATTCTCACCGCGCTGAAAGCAAATCCGGCTGCGAAAGCTGTCTATCTCGTGCACAGCGAAACATCGACCGGCACTGCAACAGATGTGAAGTCGATGGCGAAGCTGATTCGCGAGAACTCGAGTGCGCTTGTGTGTGTGGATGGCATTACGGCAATCGGTGCGCACGAGATGCGCTTTGATGAGTGGGGGATCGATGTGTGCGTTACGGGATCGCAAAAGGGACTGATGATTCCGCCCGGACTCGCCTTCGTGGCGGTGAGCCAGCGCGCGGTTGCCATGATGGAATCATCAAAGATGCCGAAGTTCTATTTCGATTTGCGCAAAGCGGTGAAGTCACATGCCGACAACGATACGCCGTTCACGCCGGCGGTCTCGCTGATCATCGGAGTCGACGCGGCGTTGGAGATGATACGTGTTGAAGGAATCGAGAATGTCTGGAAACGACACGAACGACTGGCGACTGCCCTGCGCGCAGGCGTCGTCGGACTTGGACTGAAATTGTTCTCGGATTCTCCGTCTTTCGCGGTCACGCCCGTGTGGGTTCCCGATGGCGTCGCGTGGAAAGCATTCAACAAAGTACTCAAAGGAGAAATCGGCATTACGATCGCCGGCGGCCAGGATGACTACAAGGACAAAATCTTCCGTGTGTCGCATCTCGGCTACTACGACGAACTGGACATGATCGCCTTCGTTGGCGCGCTGGAGCGGACGCTGTCAACGGTGGGCTACAAGTTCACAGTCGGCTCCGGTCTTGCTGCGACGCAGAATGCCTTTCTTACAATGAAGTAGAAGAACCGTAACGTGGCGAGGTGCGTGAGTCTCTCGCCACGGTGTATTGCAGGCGATTCGGCGCTGGTCGCAGGCATCATCCCTTTTCGCGCAAAAATTATTAACAATGGCGGAGCGGGTGGTCCCCAAATTCGGTGGGGTGGTGAGATTTTTCTTTGAGTCGCACTTGACAAACAAAATGTGCCTCTTTATATTGATCCGTAACCAATACCCTTTCCAGCTACATCAACTCAAACAACGTTCTCACAATTTAGAGGAGGTAGAGGGCAAAGAATTGTTACTACATTTCGTTCAAAACATACCAGTCCGTCAGTAGTACGAAGTCTGTTGATCTCCGGAGATTTTGGTCGCTCCAGAGTTTGGCTTCGCTTAACATCATCAACTCCCATTGTCACACCATTCCGCTCGTGAATCTTACCATCTGAAAGCGAGCGAGGGCAAACTTGGTAGACACGCTCGAAGGAAGAGATTCCTTGGGTTCGTGCCAACTGTAGGATGCAGTAACATCACACCTGCTTGCGTTATCAAACAACGTAGGCAAACTAACGCATAATCAAAAAGGAGGCTGCTATGCGCGCCAAAGCTATAGTTCTTTTCCTTTTGTTATTGCTTGTGCCGGGAATGATTCTCGCTGGTACAACAGGCAAGATCAAGGGAAAAGTTACAGACAAAGAATCCAAAGAAGCACTTGTCGGCGCTAATCTTACGCTCGTCGGCACTTCGTATGGTGCGGCGACAAACATAGAAGGAGAGTACCTCATTCTCAACATTCCGGCTGGCGTCTACACGGTAAAGGCAACGTATGTCGGCTATGCGACAACCTCGATAACAAAGGTGACTGTCAACAGTGATTTCACGACAGAACTCAACGTCTCCATGACCCCAGAAGCGGTAGCAATTGGTCAGGTGGAGATTATCGCCGAACGACCGCTCGTCAAGAAAGACTACACAAATACAACGACAATCAAGTCTGCGGAAGAGATCAATCAACTTCCGATTCGGGGTGTGACAAATGTTGTGGGTCTTCAGGCGTCCGTCGTTCAAAACGAGGGATCAAACCTCCTCTATGTCCGTGGTGGACGTTCATCTGAAGTGGCGTATTTGATCGATGGCGTTCCCGTGAACAATCCGCTAAGCGGAAACGCGAGCCAGTCCTTCACGAACATCAATCAGAACAATGTTGAGGAGTTGCAGGTTCAGACAGGAGGCTTCAACGCCGAATATGGATCGGCGATGTCCGGTTTGATTAATCTAAACACGAAATCAGGCGGCACGAAGTATACCGTCAATGGTGAATTCACTACCGACGCCATCCAGAAGGCAGAAATCAGTAAGCGTGGCGGATATGGTTTCAACGTCTTCAATCTGTCTGTTGGTGGACCCATAGTTCCGGAGAGTGATGTTGCCACCTTGTACCTTTCGGCAGAACGGCAAGACCTCAAAGACAATGATCCGCGCTCGGTTGCTGGTGTAAAACCGAACACGACGACGAAGAGTTGGAATTTCAACGGTAAGCTCAGTCTTAGACCCATCAATGAAATGGATGTCAAGCTCGGCGGATATCTGTACACCCGCAAAGGGCAGAACTGGGACAATATCCGACGCTTCCTCGATTCCGAACATCACCAACGATTTGATGACAAGACAATGTCATTGTTTGCTCGCGTAACGCACAATATTGGTACGAATGTCTTCTACACGTTGCAGGGAAGTTTCTTCAACGAGAATACGAAGACCGGAGACGGTGTGTGGTTCGAGGATCTTCTTTCCTATGGAGATGCAAGAAAAAATCCGTCATTCCAATCTGTTCGGAATGGGGCAGGCAATAACCATGACCGGATCTTTAACACCATCGCCTATCCTGGTGAAGTCATTGATCGTTTCACGAAACAGAATTCGGATATTTTGAACTTCACGGGTGACGTGAGTGTTCAAGCTGGCCATCATTTGTTGAAAGCAGGTGTGGACTACCGAATGTACAAGGTACGTCGATACACCGTTACCCCGATGGGACTCGCCGATTCTTTGACAGGGGCAGTGTTGGGATGGCAGGGATACCGCAACCAGGAGGTTGAGTACTATGGATACAATTTCGATGGCTCCGAATACACGGGTGAGGATGCATTCTTCGCGACTGCTGATCACAAAGAGGGAGCCAGAAAGCCGGTGTATTTTGCTGCATACATCCAAGACAAGTTTGAAATCGATGACTTAGTGCTGAACCTTGGCATTCGTATGGACCGGTTTGACGCGAAGGAAATGGTGTTCAAGGATCCCGCAAATCCATTTGGGGCTAGAGGCACGGTAGGCGGCGGAGTTTTTGACGCAAACGACCTGACTGCGTCTACAGCATCAACAACGGTTAGCCCTAGATTGGGATTCTCGTTCCCGATCACTGATAAGGCGGTGTTTCACGCACAGTACGGAACGTTCCTTCAGATGCCGGCGTTGCAATACCTC
>JACRFA010000307.1 GCA_016218065.1 Ignavibacteriota bacterium
AGCGGCGCGCGAGCGCGTGCTCGCCACGATGAACACTTTTTGGAGCGGGCCGCAAGGCGGCGGCGCAAGCGGCTTCATCGGCAACTTCGGATTGTTCTACCACTTTCTTGGAATGAATGACGCGCTCCGAACATGGGACTCGGAGCTTTCGACGATCGACACTGGTTTGTTGCTTGCCGGTATCGTTGATGCGCGACAGTATTTTGATGGCGCCGATTCCGTGGAGACGCGGATTCGTGCGCTTGCCGATTCTGTGTATTACCGCATGGATTGGAACTACATGCGCAATAGTCATTCCGGCATCATGATGGGATGGAAGCCGGAGACAGGATTCTCAGGCTATGGTCAGTGGATCGGATATAATGAAGCGATGATCATGTACATTCTCGCGCTTGGTTCCCCGACGCACCCTGTTGACCCGGGCGCATGGCTGTACTGGACAAGCGGATACAGGTGGGAAACGCACTATGGATTCTCATACATCGTGTTTCCCCCGCTCTTCGGTCACCAATACTCACACTGTTGGATCGACTACCGCAATATCGCCGACGACTACATGCGCTACCGCGGGATAACGTACTTTGAGAATTCGCGTCGCGCGACCCTTGCTCAGCGTGCATACAGCATTGCAAATCCCTTCGGTCATCCAGGCTACAGCGACTCGTTGTGGGGTATTACGGCGAGCGATGTTCCGACCGGGTACAGCGCTCGCGGCGCGCCCCCGCCAGAAAACGATGATGGCACGATCACGCCAACGGCGCCGATCAGCTCAATTCCATTCGCGCCGACGGAATGCCTTCGTGTTGCTCACACGTTGTGGAGCGCTTTGCGTAACCCATTGTGGGGTCCGTACGGTTTTGTTGATGCCTTTAACTTGAGAGTAGGGTGGTGGTCGGGTGATGTGATCGGCATAGATCAGGGACCGATGATCATTATGATCGAAAATTATCGTACAGGTCGTGTGTGGAATCGCTTCATGCAGAATCCCGATGTGCAACGCGGGCTGCAACGAGCAAACTTCTTGCCGACAACAGATGTGAACGAGACAAAGATTCCATCCGAGTTTGGGCTTGACCAAAATTATCCCAACCCGTTCAACCCGAGCACGCGCATCCGGTTCTCGATTGGGTCGAGGAATGGGAGAGGGGGAGAATCGGAGAAGGTAACACTCAAGGTGTATGATGTGTTGGGAAGAGAAGTTGCCACGTTGGTCAACGAGTCACAACCGAACGGGGCGTATGAAGTTGATTTCAACGCGAGCAACCTTCCGAGCGGCGTGTATTACTATCGGCTGACAGCCGGTTCATTCTCGCAGACAAGGAAGATGATTCTTGCGAGGTGAAGCAACGTTGTTGATACTCTATTTATGATCGAGGGAACATGAAGACTGTTCTCATTCTCCTTCTCCTCGTTACTTCTTCCTTGGCTTCCATCGCGCAGTCGAAGAAGAAGCATTGGGATCCGTTTCTCGACACGCTGCAACGAAGAACGATTCAGTGGTTTCTCGATGTCACGCCGAAAGAAACAGGTCTAACACCCGACCGCTGGCCCGCCGAGTGGTCGCCATCGAGTATTGCTGCGGTTGGCTTCGCGCTTACCATCTATCCGATTGCTGTCGAGCGAAAAATGATTTCGCGTCGAGAAGCAGCGGAGCGAACGTTGAATACACTTCGATTCTTTTGGAAATCCAAGCAATCGCCCGACGCAACCGATGTGAGCGGGCATAAAGGATTCTACTATCACTTTCTCAAAAAGAACTCAGGCTTGCGTGAATGGAATTGCGAATTGTCAACAGTGGATACAGGTTTGCTCATCATGGGAGCATTGTTTGCTCAATCGTATTTCACGAAGGCAACTCCTGATGAACGCGAGATTCGTAACCTTGCCGACAGTCTCTATCGTCGCATTGACTGGACATATTTCACGCAAGCCTCGCCTGCGATGAGCATGGGTTGGACTCCGGAGGATGGCTTCAATCGTAGCACATGGAACGGCTATATGGAGGCGCAATACCTCTACATCATTGCCCTGGCGTCACCGACGCACCCGCTGATGTATGCGTCATACGAACATTGGCTTTCGGGATATTTGTGGAAGGAACACTACGGGCAGACGCTTGTGAACTTTATGCCGCTCTTTGGGCATCAGCACTCGCACTGCTGGATAGATTTTCGCGGTATCAGGGACTCGTTCATGCGCGTGAAGGGGATAGATTATTTTGAGAACTCGCGCCGCGCAACATATCTGCATCGAACGTATGCCATACAAAACCCTCATCAGTGGATTGACTACTCTGATTCCATTTGGGGATTGAGTGCTTGTGACGGTCCGAAAGATACGACGTTCGAAGTAAGAGGAAAAAGGCGACTCTTCCGCTCGTACTCCGCGAGAGGGACGGGCGCGGAAGAAGAAGTTGACGATGGAACAATTGCGCCTAATGCTGCGGCGGGCTGTGTTCCCTTCGCGCCGGAGATCGTCGTTCCCGCGCTGAAAGCGATGAAGAACAAATACGGTGACAAGCTTTGGACGAAATATGGCTTCGTTGACGCGTTCAATCCAACATACATTACCGACAAAACGCCAAGCGGCTGGTTTGATAGTGATTATCTGGGCCTCGACCAGGGCCCGATTGCGATCATGATCGAGAATTACCGAAATGGTTTTGTGTGGAACGTGATGAAGAAGAACAAGTATATCGTTGACGGACTCAAGAGGGCGAAGTTCACAGGCGGATGGCTGGACCGCAAACACTGAGCGATTCTTGCGCCCGCCTGCCTTCTTAGTGCAATGAGGCGGGCAGGAAGGGCATGGCAGATCGACTCGTCGAGGCTCCTTTCGAGAAGTTCGAAAATGGTTGAAGGGTGAAGGTCACACGATCAACTGATGAACAAGAGCAATGCGAATATGAGAACCAAATCCCTTTTCCTTTTTCCTTTTGCCTTTTGCTTTCTCCTGTCTCACCACTCCTTCTCTCAATCCAAACACCTTGATGAGTCCGAGTTCCTCGGTAGAGCGACGAGGCTCGTCGCTCTACCTGGGATATCTCAATCTAAACTCCTCGATGACTTCGAGTTGCTCTCGAGTTGGCGAGCAATTTCCTCCGAGGGCGCGAGGCTGACCATCAGCAGTGGCGAGGGGAAGACTGGCAAAGGCATGGTGATGGAGTTTGACCTTTCGAATGTGTATGGCTACACGATTGCGCAGAAAGATTTTTCGATCGATCTTCCATCCAACTATCAATTCACATTCGACATGAAGGCGGATATTCCCGTCAACAACTTCGAGTTCAAGTTGCTCGATGCCGATGGGAATGTGTATTGGATCAAAAAGCTGAACGTCGAATACCCGAAGCAGTGGGAGAAGCAACGGATCAAGAAGCGTCACATCACCTTCGCGTGGGGTCCGGCCGGAGGAGGCGAGATTCGCAAGGTGGCAAAGATCGAGTTCGTCGTATCGTCCGGTCTTGGCGGGAAAGGGAAAGTGTTCATCGACAATTTTCGCTTGGAACCGATTGACGACAATCTCGCGAAAACTGCGCGAGCCGATTTCGACGCATCGTCGATGGCAAAATCCGGCGAGCCGCTCCTGAATGAAAAGGGAACGCTGATTCAGAATTGGAAGGGCAGCAATGCGCAGGAATGGCTCTCCATCAACTTCAACCATCTGAAGGAAATCGGCGGCCTGACGATTGACTGGGACTCGACCAACCACGCCACGGCGTACGACGTTCAGCTCTCGGACGACGGGAAGGAGTGGGCTACTGCATACACGGTGACGAACGGAAACGGTGGACGTGATTACGTGTACTTGCCGGAGAAAGACGCGCGTGTCCTGCGTGTCAACATGAAACAGAGCGCGATCGGGAAAGGTTTTGGTATTTCCCGGCTTGAAGTAAAGGGGCCGGAGTTCTCTCAGAGTCCGAATGATTTCTTTTCCACATTGGCTCGCGAAGCGCCGCAAGGTTACTATCCCAAATACTTTCTCGGCAAGCAGTGCTTCTGGACTGTGGTGGGTACAAGCGGCGACACGAAAGAAGCGCTGATCAACGAGCTTGGAACGATCGAAGTTGATCAACAACGATTTTCACTCGAACCATTTCTTTTTGTCGATGGCAAGTTGATCACGTGGAACGATGTCGAACGCAAGCAAACTTTGCTCGGCGACTATCTTCCTATTCCATCTGTTACGTGGAAGTATGGCAGCCTCACGCTGACTATTCGCGCCTTTGCTCCGGGGACGGCAGGGAACTCGCAGCTCATCGTCACATACAAAATCGAGAATGAAGGGAGCGCGAATCCGAAGGGAAGACTCTTTGTTGCCTTGCGTCCGTTTCAGGTGAATCCGCCATGGCAGTGGCTGAACAAAGTCGGAGGCGCCTCACGCATCGATAGCATTCGGAATGTCAATGGACTGTTGTACGTTCAGGACAAAGTTGTGATTCCGATTTCTGGACCGGACGGCTTTGGCGCGACGAGTTTTGACAGCGGCGACATTCTTGAGTATCTCAAAGAGGGGAAGCTTCCCGCGACGCAAAGGTCCATTGACTCTCGCGGATTTGCTTCGGCTGCACTTCAGTACGACTACGATTGCCCGGGCGGCGTATCGAGGGAGTTTCACGTCGTTGTACCCTTCCATAACTACAGCGGCAGCCCGACTCCTGGCATGCGCGACGGCGCCGACATCTATACATCGCTCGCGCTCGCTGCCACAAGCCAATTCTGGATTTCGAAGCTGGATAGGTTTCAGATAAAGCTTCCTGCGTTTTCGCAGCCGATCATCAACACAATCAAATCACAGCTTGCCTACATCTTCATCAACCGAGACGGCGCGGGCATCCAACCAGGGTCGCGCAGTTACGAGCGATCATGGATTCGCGACGGTTCGTTGACTTCCACTGCGCTGCTTGAGTTGGGCATCACTGACGAAGTGAAGGAGTACATTGACTGGTATGCAACGTACCAGTTTCCCGGCGGCAAGATTCCATGCGTGGTTGACCAGCGCGGCGGCGATCCGACAAATGAACATGATAGTCACGGACAGTTCATTTATGCGGTGATGCAGTATTTCAATTTCACGAAAGACACAGCATGGCTGCGCTCGAAGTTTGAAACCGTGGTGAAGACTGTCCGCTACATTCAATCGCTTCGCGCAGAACGCAAGACTGATCTCTACAAGAACGGAACGCCCGAGCAGCGCGCATGCTATGGTCTTGTTCCCGAATCGATCAGTCATGAGGGCTACTCCGCCCAAGCGATGCATTCGTATTGGGATGATTTCTTTGTTCTTCGGGGATTGAAAGATGCGACGAGCATCGCCGCAATTCTTGGAGAGAAGCAACATGCCGCGGAGTTTGCGAGTGAGCGTGATGATTTTCGAACAGACTTGTACGCATCGATGCGTCTTGCGATGAAGACCAAGAAGATCAACTTCATTCCCGGCTGTGTTGAGCTTGGCGACTTCGATGCGACATCCACCACCATCGGCATCCATCCGGCAAATGAACTCGGCAATATTCCGGAGCTGCAACTGCACAATACATTCGACCGATATTATGCGTATTTTCTGAAGCGGCGGGAGGGGAAGACCGAGTGGAAAGATTATACGCCCTACGAGAATCGTGTGATTGGTTCGTTCGTCTATCTTGACCAGAAAGAGCGGGCGTACGCTGCGATGGAGTTCTTCATGAAGGATCGAACGCCGGCCGCGTGGAATCAATGGGGCGAAGTAGTACACCGCGACAAGTCAACGCCAAGGTTCATCGGCGACTTGCCGCACACGTGGTGTGGGTCCGATTTCATCCGATCGATTCGCGCCATGTTTGTGTACGAGCGAGAAAGTGATACGGCGCTCGTTATCGGCGCCGGCATTGCCGACGCGTGGGTGAAGGATTCGGCAGGAATTGTCGTTACCGGTTTGCCGACGTACTACGGCAACATCAGCTACTCAATCAAAAAAGTTGAGACGAAGAAAGTAGGAACGCAAGTGCAGGTTCAGATCGAGCGGATGACGCAAATGCCGTCGGGCAGCGTCGTGCTGAAGTCGCCGCTCTCTGCAAAGGTGAAGTCGGTTCGCGTGAATGGGCGGGCAGCGAGAGTCGTGAACAAGAATGAGATTCGGATTCCTTCACTCCCCGCGAGTATTGTACTTACCTATTGAAGAAACAAGAGCATCGAGTGAATCAGCAACAAACCACGTCTGCGCGTAAGCTGACGCTGCTGAATGGCGCGTGGCAGCTGCACCCCACGAACGACGAGTCGATTCCTGCGACGTGGAACCATTCCGTTCCTGTTCCTGCTGTCGTCGATTGCGCAGAGCCGCATGTTGACTGGAAGGCATTCAAGTATCATTGGCACAGATGCGAGTTCTCTGCCCCAACATCGCGTGAGTTGACGTTCATCGTCATCGAACAGGCGATGTTCGGAACGCATGTGTGGCTGAACGGAACGCATGTCGGAGAAGACATCGCCTGCTACACATCGCAGGAATATGATGTCTCCAGGATTTTGAAGGTGGGCGAGAAGAATGAACTTCTCGTTCGCATTGGCCAGCGCAGTGATCTGCCGGAATGGAGCGCCGTCGGGAACGATCAGGAGCGCACGGAATGGCTGCCGGGAATTTGGGGCGATGTCCAATTGGTGCAATGTGGCAACCCGCGCATCAAGCGTGTACAGGTAATTCCGCACATCGAATCGTCAACAGCGGAAGTGCGGGTCACTGTCGAGAATCGCTCGTTGAGCGAGGTCGCAATTTCGTTGCGCTCATCGATTCATGAGAAGCGTTCTGGCAAGGAAGTGACTCCGGTGGGAAACGAGGAGGGACTCGTCGCGGCCGGAAGTGAGCGAGTGTTCACGACGGAATTGAAAATTCCCGCGGCGCGATTGTGGTCGCCGGAGTATCCATTTCTCTACGACGTTGCGACAACTCTTCGCGTTGGCACAACAACAACAGACGAAGTGCGCACAACATTCGGCATGCGGGAGTTCAAAGTTGTTGGACGCGACTTTTTTCTCAACGGCAAGAAGATTTACCTCCGCGGCGGCAACATTGCGTTTCATCGTTTTCTTTCAGATGCAGATCGCGGTACACTTCCCTGGAATCAGGAATGGGTGAAACAACTGCTCATCGACATTCCCAAATCCCACAACTTCAATTTCTGTCGCAATCATATCGGACAGTTGTACAATCGCTGGTACGACATCGCCGATGAGCACGGGATGCTGCTGCAGAACGAATGGATGTTCTGGACAACGAGCGGAACGCCGGAACAGATCACGAAGGAGTTCACCCGATGGCTTCAGGACAACTGGAATCATCCCAGCATTATCATCTGGGACGCGCTCAACGAGTGTTCAGACGAAGTTGTTCAGAAACAGATTGTTCCAGAGATGAAGAAGCTGGATCCGACGCGACCCTGGGAGTCGGTCGATTTTGTTGAAGAGCATCCGTACATCTACTCGCTCGGACCGGTACTGAACGATCGCAGATTCGGCTTCACACGCTCACTCAACGAGATCGAGCGGGCGACACGCCCGACGATGCTCAATGAATTCTGCTGGTGGTGGTTGGACAAGGAGTACAATCCATCTCTCTTGACTCGCGATGTTGTCGAACGATGGCTGGGCAGATCGTGGACGAAAGAGCAGATCATCGACCATCAATCATTTCTGGCGACTGAACTCGTCGAGTTGTTTCGTCGCATGCGAGTCGACGCGATCCAGCCGTTCGTGTATCTCTCCAATAACGCCGGCCCAACCGCGCATTGGTTCGAGGGAGATATCAAGCACCTGAAAGTGAAACCGATTCTCGGCGCACTGAAGAACGCGTTCAGTCCATTCGGCGTCAGTGTCGAGTTGTGGGATCGTCACTTCGTGCGCAATGAAAGCCGCGATGTTCGCGTGTTTGTGTTCAACGATCTCGCCGAGCGGCGCACCGGGATGCTCGTCTGCGGCATCGTGAACGAGAAGGGAGATTGGCTA
Source organism: Ignavibacteriota bacterium (assembly GCA_016218065.1). GTDB lineage: Bacteria > Bacteroidota > Ignavibacteria > UBA10030 > UBA6906 > CAADGV01. The sequence continues at coordinate 7,977 of JACRFA010000307.1, forward strand.
TTCGAAACGCGACAGAGCGTTACTGTCGAATGCTGTGA
>JACRFA010000031.1 GCA_016218065.1 Ignavibacteriota bacterium
GTAAGCCGACCAGTAGGCTGCATCATCAACGTACGCGCTATTGGGGAACTTCGTCTTCAGCTCGGCGAATTTCTCCATCGCTTCTTTCCATTTATCCTCAAGAACCAGATTGTATCCCGCTTTGTAGGTTGAGAAGCCCGGATCTTTTTCGTCATCGCCATCTGCGGGTGCAGTCACGTCAACGAACGCCATCGGTGCAGGCGTTCTCCATGAACTCTGGGCAAGCGAAACGGAAAGTCCGAAGAAAAGGGCCGCGGTCAGGAACCAGCGTGCGTAGTTCATTGTCTAACTCCTCTAAAAGGATTTTTGCGTTGAATGATTCTTTGTCGTGTCGAATGCCTCTTCAGCCATCCGGATTTTGAACAGAAGATTTTCTTTTCGAATGCCGCTGCGAATCAGCTCGACGTTCGGCAAATCATTTCCCTCCTCCAGATTCGCAAGCTCAATCAGAATCTTCTGAAGATCTGCGATGAGTTTGGCAGATCGTCCATCGAGCGGCTGTTGTTGCAGGTAGCGGGCTTCGCGAACAAGCCGGCGCGAGAGCTTTTGCTCTGCCCGCAAGTCGAGGCTGCTCTCTTCTTCCTGCAGATTGGCGAGGCCGACGAGAAGCGTCTTCGATTTGCTGAAGTAGCGACTCATGCGCTGGTCTGTCTCATGTTGCGCCAAGACTATGGATGAATCGATCGAGGACTTCGCCATCTGGATCGGAGATTCGTCTGACGCCGTCCGGAACAACACGAGCGCCACGATTGCGACAGCAAGGCTCGCTCCGGCTGCGAATCCGTACGCAGGCCGGAATGTGAAGAACGAAATCACGCGATCATACAAGCCTGCGAAGGGACGCGGTTGCGTGACTCGTCGTGTGTCGATGCTGGATTCAATTGCAAGTGACAGAGATTTCCAATAGGCTTCGTTCTGTGCATCGCTTGGAGCTTCCGTCGGCGTCGGGAGGAGTTGCAATGCCTGCTTGAGGTCGGCCAGTTCGCGTGAACATCCTGAACACGAGGCGAGATGCTGTTCCACAATCTCACGATCTCGCTCCGGCAACTCATTCATGAGAAAGTCATATAGCATCGATTGTATCGTTGAGTGTCTCATGCCGCTCCCTCCTGCAGGTAGTGAAGCTTCGATCTCATTTTCCGCAAACCCCGAAACAGATGCGTCTTCACCGTTCCCTCCGAACAGCGCAAGATGTCGCTCACTTGCTTTGTTGAGAGTCCGTTCAGATGGCGAAGGATGACGACCGCCCGTTGAAGTGTCGGCAGCTCGTGCAATGCCCGCTCGATATGCGCCCGCCGTTCATCAATGTGAAGCGCTTCATGCTGTTCGCAGTCGGCTCCATCGAGCGCGTCGTCCAGACGAACATGGCGTTGCTGCTTGCTCTTCTCGAGCCGCTTCTTGGTGAGCGCAATATTCACCGTAATCCGATGCAGCCAGGTGCTGAACTCCGCGTCGCCGCGAAACGACGGCAACGCTGCATGCACTTTCACAAATGTCTCCTGAGTGATGTCTTCCGCCATATCATGATCGCCAATAAACCGGTACGCGACGTCGTACACCCGTCGCAGATGACGATTCATCAAAAGTCGAAACGCGTCCCGGTTTCCATCTTTCGCTTGTTGTAGTATGCGCCGTTCATCCCACCGGGCATCTGCCCTGAGAGGGTCACCCAACAGGGGAACGCTGGGTTCTTCGGCAGTTGCCATGTTGTATTCCGGAATGGTGGTAGTACAATTGTTAGATAACCCGAAGCCGTTATCGGTTGACAACGGAGAGAGAATTCTGGGAGTGTGTACGGACGATGGGGCCGGAAGTTTGTGTGGGGTCGGACAAAAAAAGCCGCAGGGTTTATGCTGCGGCTTCAGAATTCCTTCGGTAACGGCGTGCTACTTGATGGTTGCTCCTTCGCCCTTGATCTGAACGACCGTCTTCGGGCCGGTGATGGTCGCGGGGTCGAAGGTCGTTCCTTCCTCTTTCGCGTGCATCTCTCCCTGTTTGATCAGATCCTCTTTGGAATATGTCTTTACGGAAACAACGCCCTCGGCCGTCGCGGATTTTCCCTTGGCGTCCATCGGAAAAACGATCACGCCATCATCGACCTTCAAGCGAATGCTTTCGAATTCTTTGTCGCTTGCCAGCTTGATCCAGCAGCCGCGTTCTTTGCAAACGTCAACGACGGTTCCTTCGACCAGAACCTTCTTGCCGCTGAATTTTTCAGGCGCCGCAAGGATGTCCGAAATTTTGGTTTTCTCTTTCAGCGTCAGCTTCTTTCCGTAATTCTTTGGTGCAGCAAGAACGATCACACTCACAAGAACCAGCACAAGTAACGTCCCGAGTTTTGCCTTCATGATATCTCCTTCTGTTATAGTCCGAATGTTAGTCAATTAAGCGATAGCCTTCTTCTCTTGCTTTGCCGCAGTTGTTCCGAACACATAATCCCACAACGGCGAGCTGACGCCGAAGCGCGTGTGCGGATCCTGATAGTGATGCAGCATGTGATATTGCTTCAGCCAAATCCATCCCGAGCCTTTCAGCGCGAAGTGGTGCGAAGCGTAATGCCAGGAATCGTAGATCATGTAGCCGAGAATAAATCCGGCGAAGAACGGATAGGTCAATGTCGCGCCCAGCACGGCGACGAACATCGAGTAGAACAGAATGGCGAGCGGTATGCTCACGACCGGAGGCATCACGAGCCGCAACGAATCGTTCGGGTAATCGTGATGGACGCCGTGCATCATGAAGTGCAAGTGTTTTCCCCACTTCGACGTCGGCTCGTAGTGAAAGACGAATCGGTGCAGCAAGTACTCCGTCAACGTCCAAAAAAACAATCCGACCAGAAACAGTCCGACGATGTTTGCCGCGCTCATCTCGGGCGCATGACTCGCCTGATAGAGATTGTACACCATCACCGGAATGTACACGATCAGCGGCACGCTCGGATGCACATGCGAGAACATCTCCAGAAAACCGCTCTTGAAGAGACGCGCCGATTCATCATTGTTGGAAACGTAAAGCTTGGCTGCCATGAACATGCCTCCGGAACTACTGTTGTAAATGCCGCCATAATGTAGCGAAGCGTCTGAAGAAACTCAAGACTCGCTCCAACGTTCATTCGGAGCGAGTCGTTCAACGCGTTGAAGAGTTGTCAGAGGTCGTCCGGGCCGAACTATTTCTTTCTCATGGTGTGTTTTGCCGCGCGTAACTCGGCGGCGAGTGATCGGATTTCGGTAATATCACGTTGCAGCTCACTCCAGCCGTACCACAACGCATAATCGGGATTGCCGTGGAACGTTCCCTGGAATGCCCTCATCCGATGTTCGAGAAACATGACAAAGAGCTTCTGCTCGATGGGCGTGGGCGCATCATGGAACGTGAGCAAGTCGGGGAACGCGAACGCGTAGTCTTTCGGTTTTGCGAGAACACCATCCTTGTACAGATCGGCGATAATGCGAATGCCCTCTGCCATCAGCTTATCCGTCTCGCGAATCATGTCGTCACCCTTCGCCAGTTCGCCTTTCGCGAAATTCAGTGAGTGACATTGATTGCACGCCTTCAGCATTTTGTCGCGTTCCTTCTGCCAGTCTTCTTGCGTGAGGCGTGCGACGTTCGCGGCTTTCACGACGTCGAGTCGCGCGGTTGGTTTGCCAGTCGGGTCGAGCACACCGAGTCCTTGCAAAATGGTTGCGCGATCTGCTGCCCATTGTTTATCCTCAGGCATCGGCAACCGCACCGCAAGAAATCCCCACGACGTATGCACGTTGTGGTCGCCTTCTTGCATGTGACAGGTCTGGCAGGTTGGCGCGGCAACAGAGTCAGACAGCGTTCCGTTTTGTTTGAGCAATGCCCGCACGCCATGCTTTGACGCGGAGTACATTTCCCACTGCGGATGATCGAAGCCCATGTGGCAGGTTTGGCACGCCTGAGGTTGTTGCGCTTCCTTCTTCGAGAACGTGTGCCGCGTATGGCACGCGTCGCACGATGCTCGCCCGAAGCCGGCGCCCTGCTTCGAAAGCTCTTTCAACTCTGCGTCGCTTTTCAACCCGATTTTGTGGCAGCCGCCGCAGCCTTTCATTCCTTCCATCATCGCGACAGGCTGCGCATGCGCTGTCGGCATTGCCTTCATCGCCGCCCATGATGCAGCGTGTTTGCTGTTTTTGAATTCGCCGACTTGCTTGTCGTGACATTGCCCGCACGTTTCTGGCGTCGGGATTGTCGCGTTCGCGACATCGTTTGCCGATTTATGCAGGTCGCCGTGGCATGAACTGCACTCGACGGCATTCTTACTGTGCCTGCTGATTTGCCAATCGGTGACAACCCCCGGCGTCACCTTCTTGTGGCAATCCACGCATGTGTCGGCAAGCGCCATGTTGAATAGGAGCAGTGTTGCAACGAAGCTAATGAGAACACGTTTCATGAATCTACCTCGTCTTTGTGATAGGTGTAGTGTGTTGAGTGTGTTGGATGAAGCAGAGAGAGTTTTGAAACGCTGTTGCGTTTCGAGTAACAGAATGCTAATTTTGCAAAGAACGGAGAACGAGAGTATATGAGAAAGAGAACAAGCTCAACTCGCGAAGCGCGGCGACGGGCGTACATGCGCGAGTTTCGAAAGAACATTGCTTACTACGAGGCACACAAGCAACAACTCCTGAAGAAATATCGCAACAAATTCATAGCCGTTGCTGGAGAGCAGGTCATTGACGCAGACACGAATCGCATCGCATTGCTCGGTCGAGTATTTCATGCCATCGGCAATGATCCCGTTTTCATAACTGAGGTGCTGCGTCATCCGCGCGTGTATCGTGTTCCTTCTCTTGCCCTGTTCAATAAACCGAAGAATGCCTGATGAGAAAATTTCTCTATCGCTCGGACACAACGCTTCCAGCCCCAATACTCACGTTGCTCGTCGGCTCGCCTTTTTCCATCCGAAGAGTACCGGTCAAATTCCGGCTCGATACGGGTGCTGATATTACTGTTATCCCTTGGCGTTACGCTGAGATAGTGAACTTGGCGCCCAAGGGAAAAATCGAGGTAACTGATTATGATTCGAACGCCGTTACACACGAGAGTTTCACGGCTAACCTCTTCCTTGGCAGGTTTGCATTTGAAGGCATTGAAGTCATCACATCTGTTTCCAATTCCGCCCTCCTCGCACTTGATGTCCTCAACGAGCTCAACATCAACCTCAACGGTCCGCAACGAACGCTTTCCATTCTCTCAGCTCCAAAACGTTCCGCGCGGCGCTGATCTCAGTCGTTCGGTCCATACTGCGGCACTTCGCCTCTGAAATGCTGGTACACCGGATTGTCGAGCTGCTGGAATCTGCGCCGGTACTCTTCTTTGCTGATGCCGTTCGCCCAATTGCCCGTGAGCATCGCAAGTCCGGTGATGGCGACGAACAATCCTGCGACGAGTGTTCCGTACACCCACGTCGGCACAGCGCGTGTGCTCTTTGCGGTCACGCGAACGTCCAGCGTATTTTTGACCGGGCACGACTCGACGCAGAGCATGCAGCTCATGCATTCATCACTCCATACGCGTCCAGCTTTGTGGACTTTGATGTTCGATGGGCAGGCTTTCGTGCACAACTCGCAATCGATGCAGGTGGACTTGTTCCGCGTGATCTTCAGCGGACTCAACCACCCGAACACGCCGAGCAGCGCGCCATACGGGCACAGAAATCGGCACCAAAAATTCTTGATGAAGACGGAGAACACCATCAGGATGATAATCGTCCACAACGCAAACGTGCTGATGTTGGCGAAGAACAAATACATCTTGATGTCGGCCACCTTGTTGTACGGACTGTAGATGAAGCTCTCGAGATCGAACACGTCCATTTGCCAAATGGAGTTTACAAAGAAGAAGAGTAGAAGGTACTTCAGTGAACGCAGCGGATAGTCCAGCCATCGCGGCGTCGTGAAATCTCTCTTGAAGATTCTTTTTCCCAACATCCACAATGCTTCGCTCAACGTTCCCACCGGACAGAGCCAGCTGCAAAACGCTTTCTTGAGCGCGAGACTTGCGCCAATGATGGCAAGTAGAATGAAGATGGAAGATGGATGAATGTTGTTGATCACGCCGCTGAGCATCCAATGCTTCACACTCATGAGCGCGCTGATGGGAAGGAAGCCTTCGACGCCGGGTGGACGTTCAAAAAACGCCTCCTGACCGCCCGTCATCCCCCACTGCATGAACATGTAGAACTCGACGCCAATCCAAATGCAGAGCAGCACAAACGCGAGCTGGATCGCGGAACGCTGAAACTGCGAGTCTTCCTTCAGCCGCCACAACACTCGCTTGTACAAGGTTGGCTGAGAGGCAAAGTTGATCTTGCGCTTTCTCATCTCCGGTGCAAGCTTCTTGACGACCGGCTTTGCTGAAGATGCTTGCGACGCAAAAGCAACAATGTTCACTTCCTGCTGCTCGATTTGTTCTCCAACAGTTTCAATATTCTCTGTTCTCATTCTTCGCCTCCTTCTCCCAATTCTGCGAAACGCTGCAGACGGATGCGCTCTGCTTGCAGAATTTTTGGGTACATGTCATTCGGCGCGGAAAAGACGCAATTTGAATGCCACGTATCGGACTCTTTTATCTTAAATAATCACACAAAAAAAATCACCCGGCGACCCTGTACTCCGGCTTCTTCATCTCTTTCGCCATGTCGGAGATGTTCTTGCTCACCAGCATCTCATAGATTTCATCCCGCATTCTTCCCCACGTGTTGTGAACGGCGCAAGGATTTTTTCCAGAACATTCGGGAAACCCGAGCACGCAATTCTTCGTGAACGCTGAGCCATCAACCGCTTCGACGATATCAAACAGCGTAATGTCCTTCGCCCGTTTGGTGAGCGCGAACCCGCCGGTTGGTCCCTTCAACGACATAAGCAATCCTTTTGCTGCGAGGCGCTGAAGAATTTTTCCGAGGAAGTGGTACGGAATATCGAGTCGCTTCGTGAGTTCCTTGATGGATGTCATCTCACCCTCGGGCTTGAGGGCAAGATACAGGACACCCTGAATTGCATACTCACACTGCCGGCTGAAGAGAATACTCATTTCATATTCAGATTTTTCTATCCGAATTTAACGCAAAAGCATCCAAATGTCAACTGATTCGATTTCCAACTTTGGGAATCGATTCCCATAAAATGGGAAGTTCGATTTGCCTCGCCTCAGCCTGAGGGTTTGAGTATGCGAATTGGCGAATTTGGCTCCCTTTCCGTGGCATACCGATTGTTCAGACATGGCATACTGAGGATTTCTGCAGCCGTCGATTATGTTCATCAACGAGCAAAGGGAAAAAAACTTGTTCCGCATAATATCTAAAGAGGCTCTTGCCTCGACCATAACTCGCTACGTCATCGAGGCGCCGTTCATTGCGCGCAAGCGCAAGGCGGGCAACTTTGTTATTCTTCGAATCATGCAAGGCGGTGAACGCATTCCGCTCACGATTGTCGATAGCGATGTCGCAGCAGGCACGATCACGCTCATCGTTCAAGCCATCGGCAAGACGACGAAACTTCTTGCAACGATGCGGGAAGGCGAATTCATTCAGGATGTACTTGGACCGCTCGGTAACCCGACGCCGATTGAAAACCACGGCGTCGTTGCATGCATCGGTGGCGGTGTCGGAACTGCCGAGCTGTTGCCGATCGCAAAAGCCTTGCAGTCGGCAGGCAACACAATCTACTCCGTCATCGGAGGGCGTACACGCGATCTCGCGATTCTTGAAGATGAAATGAAAGAATGCTCTCATCAAGTCTTTGTCACAACCGACGATGGTTCGTACGGCAGAAAAGGTTTGGTGACCGATCAGTTGAAAGATCTTCTCGATGGCTACGTGGGCATCAACGCCGTGTATGCCATCGGTCCGCTGCCGATGATGAAAGCAGTTTCCAATCTCACCAAACAGTATGGCGTGCATACGCTCGTCAGTCTGAATGCGATCATGGTTGATGGGACCGGAATGTGTGGAGGATGCCGCGTGTCTGTCGGAGGACAAATGAAATTCGCATGCGTGGATGGGCCGGAGTTCGATGCACATCAGGTTGATTTTGATGAGATGATGATGCGGAATAGAACATATATCGATATGGAGAAAATCTCGGATCACCGCTGTACTGTCTACGCGCAGGCCGATGTTCTGGAAGGAGGGGTTGCACGATGACCAACGTCAATCCTATGAAGCCCTCCCAGCGCATGAAGATTCCGCGACAGGAATCCATCGAGCAAGAAGCGCAAGTACGAAATCGCAATTTCCAGGAAGTCTCGCACGGCTTTGATGAGGAGCGCGCTTCCACCGAAGCGCAGCGTTGTCTCGAATGCAAGGACCCGGTGTGCCAGTCCGGCTGCCCTGTGAATATCGATATCCGGAGTTTCGTTCAACTCATTTTTCAAAAAGATTTCTCTGGCGCTGTCAACAAAATCCGCGAGGCAAACTACCTTCCCGCCATCTGTGGCCGTGTGTGCCCGCAGGAAACGCAATGCGAAGAAGTCTGTACGCTCGGCAAGAAGCACGCTCCGGTTGCCATCGGCAAGCTTGAACGTTTTGTCGCCGACTACGAAATGCTGCACGACTCGTTCACGCCGTTCCACATCAAAGACCAACGCGAAGAGAAAGTTGCCATTGTCGGGGGCGGTCCGGCGGGATTAACGTGCGCCGCGGAACTCGCGAAGGTCGGTTACAAGGTAACGGTTTTTGAAGCGCTGCACGCCGTTGGCGGCGTGTTGCGGTACGGCATTCCGGAGTTTCGTCTCCCGAAAGCCATTCTCGATCTCGAAACAGAACGCATCAAAGCGCTGGGCGTGGAAATCTATACGAACTTCCTCGTGGGTCGTACAGCGACGATCGCTGATCTGTTCGATGAATGGGGTTTTAGCGCAATCTTCCTCGGCACTGGTGCAGGCACCCCCACGTTCATGGGAATGGCCGGCGAGAATCTGAGCGGCGTGTATTCCGCCAACGAATTTCTCACGCGCACTAATCTGATGGGCGCGTACAAGTTTCCGGAGAATGACACACCGGTCAAAATCGGGAAACAGATTGCCGTGATCGGCGGCGGCAACACGGCGATGGATGCCGTGAGAACTGCAAAACGACTTGGCGCGGAGAAAGCGTATCTCGTCTATCGCCGCTCACGCACCGAGATGCCTGCACGCGTCGAAGAAATTCATCACGCCGAACAAGAAGGCATAGAATTCCTCCTCCTCACAAATCCCACAAAAATTCTCGGCGACAAAGGCAACTGGGTTTGTGGATTGGAATGCCAGCAGATGGAGCTTGGCGAGCCGGATGAATCAGGACGACGAAAGCCTATTGCAGTGCAAGGATCCGAATTTGTGCTTGACGTTCAAATCGTGATCGAAGCAATCGGACAGAAACCCAATCCGATCATTCAATCCACGACGCCTGGACTGAAAACGGGTAAACGCGGCGTGGTGGAGGTGGATGACAAGCAAACGACAAGTCGAGCAGGAATTTTTGCAGGAGGCGATCTCTCGCGCGGCGGAGCAACAGTGATTCTCGCGATGCGCGACGGCAAAATCGCGGCAGAGCAGATTCATCAGTACTTGCTCGCCAAACACAACGGCGAGTTGGTGCAGTGAAGTATGTGAAATGATTCTGTGAAGGATGGTGGAGGTGCTATGCTTCAGGCGTTTGAGGACAACGGACCATACTATCGCAATCTCCTCGATGCGATGCCGATGCCGATCATGCTGGTTGACGATGATCTGACGTTGGTTGATCTCAACCCCGCTGCCAGCGAGATGATGCAGAAGACGAAGTCGGAAACTCTGCGCAAGCGCGGTGGAGAAGCAATGAGCTGCGTTCACATGATTGATTCTCCCGCAGGATGTGGAGCAGGCCCGCATTGCCGCGACTGCGATGTGCGCAATTCTGTCCGTGATGCTAATTCCGGCAAAGCTGTTCAGCGTCGGCGTTCGCAGTTTGAAGTTCTGCACGACGGGCATGTTGGGCGACGGGACATATTGATCACAGCCTCGCCCGTCGATGTGTTGGGGAGACAGCTTGTACTGCTGATCTTCGAAGACATTACGGAAATGACGAAGCTTCGCTCACTCATCCCGATGTGTTCCCATTGCCGGCGAGTTCGTATCGACGAAGAGTATTGGCAGAGTGTTGAACAGTATCTTGAAACGCAACATGCCACGAGCTTTACGCATGGCCTCTGCCAGGAATGCCTGCAAACATTCTATCCGACCGTCAGCGAACGCATTTTGGCGAAGCGGAACGGTGAATCAAACAAGCCGTAATCTGGTATGAGTGTCGACAGCCCACACGTTGTGATCATCAATCCGGGTTCCACCTCCACAAAGATCGCGTTGGCAAAAGGAGAAGTGCTGTGTCAAAGCGAAACACTCCGGCACGACGTTGCGATACTTCAGCAGTATGCCGGCATCTGGAAACAATTTCCGTATCGGCTGGAAGTGTGCAGCGAGTGGTGTGAGAAAACCGGTGTGCGCCCCGATGCCGTAGTTGCGCGAGGCGGCTTGCTGCGTCCGCTGGAAGGTGGAACGTACAATGTGTCAGAAAAGATGTTGGACGATGCGCGCCGAAACATTCAGGGCGAACACGCTTCGAATCTCGGCTGCGCTCTGGCGTTTGAGCTTGCAGAGCGGCATCAGTGCCCGGCGTTCATTGTCGATCCGGTCTCCGTGGACGAGTTCGAGCCGCTGGCGCGATACTCGGGGCACCCGCTCATCGAACGCAAAAGCCTCTCGCACGCGCTCAACATGCACGCTGTGGCGCGTCGTGCCGCCACCGATCTGGGCAAACCGTTTGCTGAGTGTGATGTTGTGGTTGCTCACATCGGCGGCGGGATTTCTGTTGCACCGGTGCGCGGCGGACGCATCATCGATGTGAACGATGCTTCGAGCGACGGGCCGTTTTCGTCCGAACGCTCGGGCGGACTTCCGTTGCAGCAGTTGATCTCTCTCTGTTTTTCGGGAACGTATTCGGAAACAGAGTTGCGCGAAATGGTGAGAAGCCGCGGCGGGTTGCTCGCCTATCTCGGCACGAATGATCTGAAGGAAGTAGAACGCCGCATCGCAAACGCCGACGCCGCTGCACGGCAGGCATTCGAGGCGATGGCCTATCAGATCGCGAAAGAAATCGGCGCGATGTCAACCGTGCTAAACGGCAACGTTGATGCGATTCTGTTTACCGGCGGGGGCGCGTACTCGAAGATTCTGGTCGCGTTGATCGAACAGCGCGTACGTTTTATCGCGCCGGTGCGAGTGTATGCGGGTGAAGATGAAATGGCCGCGCTCGCAGAAGGCGCGCTGCGCGTCCTCCGTGGCGACGAAGAAGCAAAAGAATATTAGCGCCGAGGGCCATATTCCATTCGAGGATTTTATGATCAAGAATTTTGATGAACTGTTTGCGCAGGCGCTCACGTGCAGGAAGAAAACCGTTGTCGTTGTCTTCCCGAATAACACGGAAACGCTTCAGGCAGTGTACGATGCCTGCGACAAATCGCTGGCGAACTTTACGCTTGTGGGCGACAGCGACGTGATTGATCGGAAGGTTGCCGAGCTGGGCAAGACAACGCGTCCGTTCAAGATTGTCCATCGCCCTACGATGGCCGAAGCGCTCAAGACTTCGATCCAGTTTGTGCGCAACGGCGACTGCGATGTACTGATGAAGGGCGGAGTTGACACCTCCACGATGATGAAGATGGTGCTCTCCGAGGAGGCAGGCATTCGCACCGGTCGATTGTTGAGCGACATCTTCATTCTCGAGTATCCTCAGCGACTGGACAACCGTTTCGTGATGATCACCGACGGCGGTATGACGCTTGCTCCGGACTTGAAGAACAAAGTGGAGTTGATCAACAACGCGGTTGAAGTCGCCCATGCGCTCGGCAATCTGAATCCCAAAGTCGCCGTTCTCTCCGCGACAGAATTCGTCGTGCCGAGCTTGCAGTCCACGCTTGATGCTGCGGCGCTTTCCAAGATGAACGAGCGCGGACAAATCAAAGGCTGCGTTGTCGATGGGCCGTTCGCTCTCGATAACGCGATCTCCGCGGAGGCCGCAGCAGAAAAAGCCATCGCGTCGCCCGTTGCCGGTCGCGCCGAGATTCTCATTGCCGCGAACATCGAATCTGCAAACAGTCTTGCCAAGAGCACAACGTATTTTGCGCAACTCCGTCTTGCTCATGTCATCGTTGGCGGCAAGGTTCCCATCCTCATTCCATCGCGCGCCGATCGCGCCGATGCAAAGCTGCTCTCCGTCGCGCTCGGCGTGATCATGAGCGAGTTCTACGCGAACCAGGTGCTGGACTAGTTGACCGTTGACCATTAATCCCACTTCTGCAACAAGCTCCCCACCGAATCGTACCATCACGCAGAAAAGGAGATAGCATGGAAACAACAGTACTGCGGAAGTTCCGTGACAACCTCGAACGCCAACGGCAGAACCTGCTCGACTGGCTGAACGGAACGCCCGATGGGGAGAAGAAGATTCGCCTTGGGTTAGCGACCGAATCAGACTTGCTTGCCCGCCTGCAAAAGCTTGACGACACGATCCATCAGACCACACACGACACGTTTGGCAAATGCGACGTGTGTCATGAAGATGTCGGCGCTGACACGCTCGAAATGGATTTCACCTCGTGTGTTTGCATCGATCACTTTTCGGCGGAACAGAAGCGCCAGCTCGAACAAGACTTGGAGTTGTCACACAAAGTTCAGAAGGCGTTACTGCCCAAAGATCCGCCGTCGATTCCCGGCATGCGCATCGCAGCGTTGATTCAACCCGCGGAGATTGTGGGAGGAGATTACTTTGATTTCTTCCGATTCAAAGATGGCTCGTATGGAATCGCGATCGCCGATGTCATGGGCAAGGGGCTTCCCGCCAGCATGCTGGTCGCCAGTTTGCAAGCGTCACTAAGAATTCTCGTCCCCGAGTATGATTCGCCGGTCGATGTCGTGAGGCGAATCAACCATCTGTTCTGCCACAACATCCATCTCATCAAGTTCATTTCGTTCTTTCTCGCCCGCTATAATCCGGAGACAGGCATACTCGAATACTGCAACGCCGGACACAATCCTCCGCTTCATGTTCACTCGGCCGCCGGCGCGCCAACTGTCTCGCGGCTGAGACCGACAGGTCCGGCGATTGGACTCACTGAGTCATCGCTGTTTGAGGCAGCGCGGATTGACATGCAACGAGGCGACTCATTGCTGCTGTACACGGATGGCGTGACGGAAGCGCGTGATGCCAACGCAGTTGAGTTTGGCGAGAATCGTCTGGCTGATTTTGTTGCAGAACGAAATCAGTTTGATCCGCGATCATTAATCGATGATCTGCGGATTGCACTGCGCGAGTTCTCGGGCGGCACAGGCCCGCAGGACGATGTCACGATGCTCGCTGCAAAGCGGATTGGGTGATTTGAGCGCGTAAAGACGACAGCGGTCTTTGAGGAGTTGGAGTCTGAGTTCGATGAATGATTTGTCCCGCATGACAAGCCTGCGGGCCTTTCAATTCAACTATCATTCAGAGAAGTCGGTCGTGGAGTGAATTGGGACTTCAGATGGATGAGCAACACGTCGAAAGTGCGAACGGCAGAACTCGATGCAGGAATTTCAAAATACGTTTCGACGACGCCGTGAGGCTTGGGTGTAATCAACCGGAATTCTTTCCTGTCGATTCTGCAGAAGAATTCTCTGTCAAACCGAATCGCGCGAATCAGTCCATGCGCGCCTAGGACATGAACCAACCATGTATCATGTTCTGGAAAATGAGCGCGAGCATTCTCGACTTTGTCCGGTCGAACCCACAAGGCCGCTTCAGGCGGAACGTGTTCCACTTGCGGGCCAGTCACTTCTAAATACGCGTTTGTATTCTCAACCCAAAGATCAGCCTCACCGCGCTCGTGTCCATGTTTGCTTGCGCATCCCGCAATAAAGGCTAGACTCCCCGTGCCCATGCCGACAGGCAGTACGCGCAAACCCGTTGCAGCGCCGATGCGTTCGATGATGTGTGCAATCCGTTTCGACTCAAAATCCCAACTCTCTTTGTACACTCTCTTCCAGTAGTCCTCGTCGATCAAGGCATTTGCTCCTGAAGTGCTTGCACCAGATTAGCCTACGCGAATTCTCGGGATGGAGCCGCGCCACAACTTACAAAAAGAATCCCTACGATAAAATTCGATTTACTCTTGATGTTGAAGGTGAACCGACTTTTGACTATTTTGATAGCGTAAAAGAATTCGATCAAGACGGTCGATGCTCTTTCACATGCCCGGATGGCGAAACTGGCAGACGCGCTAGCTTCAGGAGCTAGTGGCCGCAAGGTCGTGCAGGTTCAAGTCCTGTTCCGGGCACTCGCTCTACTTACAATCTCGGCTTGCCTGCTGAATGTTCGTGTTTCAATTCTACTCTGGTCCGATTTAAACACTGTAAACCCTGAGCGTAGCGAAGGGTCTCTTCCCGTTTCGATTCTACTGTAGTCCGATTCAAACCCACCCTGAGCGTTATTGGCGAAGGGTCTGAATTAGGTTTCAATTCTACTGTAGTCCGATTCAAACTATGTTCTTTTGTTCTTTGTCACTTTCTTCTTTTCGTGTTTAAATTCTACTGTAGTCCGATTCAAACCTGAACCCGGTAGCCCACCTCCTTCCGAGGCAGCTACGTTTCAATTCTACTGTAGTCCGATTCAAACTGTCCCACCTTTAGTTTCTACATGCCGTCCACCGTGTTTCAATTCTACTGTAGTCCGATTCAAACCGTCGTAAGAAACAAAAACTCCATGCCCCGCCACTGTTTCAATTCTACTGTAGTCCGATTCAAACTTTTTGGGAGTTAAAGTTTA
>JACRFA010000305.1 GCA_016218065.1 Ignavibacteriota bacterium
AGCCGTCGATGTTCATCGTCGTGTAGCCAAGTGCTTTTGTTCGCGCCAGTTCCAGCGGCATGCGTCCATCAGGTTCGATTTGTGAAGCAACGCGTTTTGCTTTCGCCTCGGCGAGTATGGCTCGCGCTGTGTCTGACTTTCCAAGGTACAGCGCAATCGATGCGCACTGCACATCGTACCAGGTGCCGTGATTGTTCTTCGAATCCGACTCATCGAGTCCGACCTCGCTACTTCTCAGCCAAACGAAATATTCTTCAAACCAATTCTTCATCGCCGTTCGATCGCTCGCACTCCACGACGCAGAACCTTCGAGCAAACCGAGCGCATCGACGATGAAGCGAAAGCCCGATGTCTCGATCAGCCCGGCGCCCCGCCCCTTTGTTCGCCCCTTGATTGCCTGACCGAAATTGACATTCGGGTTCATGCGCGTTGCCGAATCGAGAAACCACGTGCGCAGCAGCCGCGCCGCGTGTTCCGCATACGGCTCATGTCGCGTGAAGTAGTACGCCGCGCTGAGCGTGAACACAGAAGAAATCGTCGTGCGGATATGATCTCTGTCCGTAAATTCTTCGCGCTCAGGATTCACTTCGCCGTCACGCCTGATGTACGGAAGCCCATCAGGCTTTTTCGGATCGGGCCACCAGTACGGCGCGAGACTCATGTAATCGTGCTTGTCGCCGCTGGGAGGTGTTTGCTTTTTGTCCATCACCGAGAGGGGCGTTTGTTTCGACGCTTTGTCGGCATCCTCTCGCAGTTTGTCAAAAGCTTTTTGGTAGGCAGAATTCTGCTGTTGAAGTTCCTGACGTACTTTGGTCAGCACACCGGGATTCAACAAAAACGTTTTTGGTTCTTCCGCCTGCAACGTCGAGAACACGCAGGCCAGAACAAGAGCCGGTAGTATGCGAATGTACGTCATGGCTGCTTTCCGAACATGAGATGAACTCGATCTGTTTTCGCTTTCTCTCCGCCAAACTTCAATCCGGCGTCGGCGTATTTCGGATTTTTGAATTTGATCGACGCGAGATGGAAGAGAGGAAAGAAGGATTCTTTCTTGAATGTATCGATTTGTTTGAACGACCAGTCACTCTCCCCAATGTAGTATGGATAGAACCAGTCGAGCGCCTTGCGAATGCCGCGGCCATCATCCGTCTGATAGTCCCACAAGTCGACGCCGACATGTTCAGCAAGCAAGGCGAGGGTGAAAAACGCTTCGAGATTGAACGCGGTGTAGTGCATCGAACGCGTTCTTGCCAGCTCGCGCGGCATCGTTCCGTCCGGTTCAATTTGTTGCGCAATGCGAGTCGACTTCGACTCGTTCACGATCTTTCGCGCCACATCCGGCTTGCCGACAAAGATCGCGATGGCTGTTCGCTGCACGTCAACCCACACGCCGTGGTTGTTTCCTGATTCCACTTCCTGAAGCGCCATCTTCGCCGTCTGCATCCAATTAAAGTAGTCGGTGAACCAGGCAACAAGCTTTTTCTGATCCTCAACCGTCCACGCTTTCGATCCGGCGAGCAACCCGACGCCGTCGATGAGGTCCGCGAAACCGCGACCATCCAGCATTCCGGATGCGCGTCCCTCCGGTTTTCCTTTTGCAGTCTGCGCGAAGTTTAGGTTCGGATTCATTCTTGTCTCCGAATGAAAGAACCAAACACGCAGCATCTTTGCAGCATGCTCAGCATACTCTTCATTGCCTGTAAAGAAATACGCAAGCCCGAGCGTCTCCACCGATTTAACAAGTTTGCCGAGGTTGTCATGATCGGGAATTGACTCTGCTTCGGGATTGGTTTCGCCATCGCGTTGAATGTAGGGCAAACCGTCAGGCTTGTTCGGATCGGGCCACCAGTAGCGACCCATGCTCAGATAGTCATGCTTGTCGCCGCTCGCAGCAACCTGAGATTTTTCCATGACCGACGGGGGCGCAATCTTCAAGACCTTGTCGGCATCTTTGCGCAGACGTTTCAGCGCGGCGACCATGGACTTGTCGCCGGCCGCGATTTCTGATTGTGCCTGCAACAACGCGCTCGCTTTCATGATCGAAACTCTGACCGTCAATGGCTGAGCATACGCAATGCCCACCAGCCAAATCACTGCTGCAAGGAGGCGTAGAAAACTTGTGATGTTGTTGGATTGTCTTTGCAGATTCATCTGATCATCATCATTTTCTTTGTTGTGAGAAAAGAACCGGATTGCAATGTATAGAAATAGATTCCGCTAGAAAGTTCTTCCCTGCCGGACAGTCGGGCATCAAACACTATCTCATAGCGTCCGGGCGACAACGCTTCATTCACCAACGTTGCGACTTCCCGACCGAGCAAATCAAAGACCTTGAGAATTGTGAATTGTGAGTTCTGAATCGTGAACCGAATCATCGTTGTTGGATTGAACGGATTCGGATAGTTGTCTTCAAGCTTGAATCCGCGGATGATTCCCCCCAGATCGTCGTCAGGCACAGACGCCGTTCCGCTGTTCGGCCCAACATCTGCCGCGGTGAGCGGACGCCGAACAATCGTTGAACCCGCGTATTCATCGGCGCCGACATCTTTGAGCGAATCACGCAGCTGCCCATCCATGTCATCTTGAACGTAGCTATACGTCCCTACCGAACTGTTGACCACAGGACTTCCACTGTTCAGTCGTCTCAATCCGTCAGCCCCAACTGCAGCAAGTTGCGGATCGACAATGCGGATGCCGGAAGGCGTCGGGGAAATGCCGAGCGTCGCTCCGTAGAAGATATTCCCTTGCCATGTCATGTTGATCGGCGCGGCAACCTGCGTAATCAACGGCGACGTTGTGCCGTACACAATGTTGTTCGCAATCGTGCAGTCGAGCGGAGGCAGCGTCAACTCACTGTCCGCGCCTGCGCCAATCGTAAGGTTCGTCGCATTGTCAACGAGTGTATTGAACGCGACAATCGCACGCTTCACCTGAAAGTATCTGTTCAGCGGCGAGTTGGGAACACCGTTGACGAATGAGAGCGCTGACTTCATGCTGTTACCAGTTGTTCCGGCAATGTAGTTGTTGAACACTGTGTGATCTTCGCCGATGATGCGGATGCCGCCGGAGTTCGGCGCGCCGTTGCCGAAAAAGAAATTCCCTTCCACCGTGCAACGATTACCATGACGCAGAGTCAAAGCTCCCTGGCAGCTTACGAATGTGTTATATCGATAGACGTTGCCGCATGACTTGCTCGAAATGATCTCGATCTCACCGTTACACTCTTCAAACAGATTAAGCTCGACAGTCGAAAACGAATCGTACATCGACCAATCGCTTGTCCCCACACGAATCGTCTCTCCACCGTTGAATCCGAGTGCTGGACGCAAGCCGAAGTGGTTATGATCGATCTGATGATAGTTGGGATGATTGGTCAGCCAGACGACGAGCGTTGTGCCCGAGTTTGTTTTGTTCCGAAAGAAGCAGCGATCAACGCGGTTGTAGGTTCCATACAGCGACACCCACTTGCTGTCCGTGTTAATGTCGGGCGGACT
Organism: Ignavibacteriota bacterium; assembly: GCA_016218065.1. GTDB lineage: Bacteria > Bacteroidota > Ignavibacteria > UBA10030 > UBA6906 > CAADGV01. The sequence continues at coordinate 3,495 of JACRFA010000305.1, forward strand.
GTAGTTGATGATGGCGGAGTTCGTGAAGCGACAGTAATTGCTTTCGAGCGAACCGTTTCTGAACTCGACCACCGGATTGGATCCGCAGTTGCCATTCTGGAACAGAAAATTCTCCGCGACCAAATAGTTGCCGACAATTCTCAGCCGTGACGTGCCGTTCAGAGTCACGGCGCCGTAGGTTCGTGCGCGCAGCGTGATCGGATTGCCCGCCGCGCCGTTACCCTGAAAAAGAATATCCTGATTCGTCCACGTTCCGTTGGACATCGTCAGCGTGTCACCCGGACGAGCGGTCTGCATCACTTGCGCGATCTGCGCAGCCGAAGAAACCGTGTATTCCGTTGCGAATGCCGCGACCCGAACCATCGGAATCAACAGACAAAGAATGTATGTTCGGAAAGAACTTATCATTTCATTGCTTTAAACCAAGCTACATGTCGTTTTAAGTTCATTGACCCCGCCAAGAGGTGGCGTGGCTTTTTGGAAAAATGACGTGTGCTTCTCGGTGTCATTCTGAACGAGTCCCGATTGCATTTCTCCGCAGGAGTCCTTCGGACAAATCGGGACGAAGTGAAGAATCTCGACGAGTCGAGTCTTCGACAGATCAGAGCACGACTCGGTTTCTGGATTCTTCGGCTCTGGAAAACGAGCCTCAGAATGACAATGAGGCAGGCTCGTTCAGAATGACGATAAGCCAAATCACTTCACCAACAACATCCGGTTCGTTTTCAGAAAATCTCCTGCTTGCAGCCGGTAAATATACACGCCGCTTGCAAGCCCCGACGCCTGCCCGTCCGGCAGGCGGGCATCAAACCTGACCGACTTGAATCCCGAATCTTGAATCTCGTCAACCAGCGTAGCCACTTCTCTTCCGAGAACGTCATAAACTTTCAGACTGACGAGAGACCGATCACCGAGGGAGTATGAGATCGTCGTCGTCGGATTGAACGGATTCGGATAGTTCTGGCGCAAAAAGAATTCCGATGCAACATTCTGTTCGTTCACACTCATGATCGCGTTCTTCACATACTTGACGTAGAATGCCACCGCCGAGTCCGTCACCGAACCGGAATACGACGGTGTGAGCAGTGAACAGAAGAGGCCCGCTGAATCCACTTTCGTCTTCAAATTGATTCCGAAGCCGACATGATGAATCGCCTCGCTCGATGTTGTTGCCGGATTGACCTGACTGTAGTACATCCACACAGGCGGGTCATCAGGCGTCACGTAGTTTACGGGTGAGATTGCTTCCTGCAGCGCGTAACCTGTTGGCGTATCGATTGAATCCGCAGGGATGCCAAACATCTGTCCGTCAAAGTACGTGTTGTACGTAAGCACGATCGAGCCGACCCAGGCGGGAATAACGCGACGGTCGAGCGATGTCTGTCCGCTCCAGCACGCGAGCGCCCGGACGCGCGTCGACATGCGGAGTACGGAATCGGCGTTCGTCGGGTCGGCGAGGTCATTGTGAAAGCCAAGCCAGAATGATGTCAATGCGCCTGCCGAGCTGCCGCCCAACCCGATGCGCGCCGGATCGATGTTCAGCTCTGTTGCGTGAAAGCGCGCATACTGCAACGCACGCGCGCAGTCCATGAAATGCATCGGGAAGATCGCTTCAGGCGTCAACCGATAGTTGATCGACATGACGGAGATGCCTTGTGCGAGCAATCGTTCGATCAGCACGCTCGAAACATCAGCCTTGCTCCCCGACTTCAATCCGCCGCCGTGGATCCAGATGACCAATGGCGTTGGTGTTGATGACGGCGCTTTCCACATGTCGAACTTGTTGAGTGGATAGGGACCGTAACTTCTGTTTGCGATATCAGGGATGATGCCCGTGCCCGACGGCGGACCCCACGCGAGACACACATGATATGTTCCACCGTCACCAATTGAAATCGGCGCACTCAGCGCGCCGCTCTGAAGAGGAGTTGGAGGATCGGACAAGTCAATCACATGATTGCCCGGCCCCGCGTTCGCCCACGTCAGCCTGTTGTCGGTGCTGTAGGCAACCATCACGCCGGACATTCCCTCTTCGACTCCATCATCTGACTTGTATGAAGGCGTGAACTCATCGAACGTCATCGATGCCGCGCCGCTGCCTCCTCTGGCGTATCCAATCTGATAATATCGATAGCGCGATACGCTATCGATCCCGCCGGTCAACGTGCTGTTGCCGGTGTTTGCATTTCCCTTGATCAGGCGCGCTGAGACATAATGCCCCGAGCCTGACCCCGCCGTACTTCTCACGCTGATCGGTCGATAGCCATCCTCATCTCCGATTTCCAATTTTCGATCCGTGCCTTGCGACGAATTCAATCCGCGTCCGAGCGCGCCCTTCACATAGCGTGAAGTCGACGCGCCGACAAGACTTCCACTCGCAGTCGGCAGATGGACCCAGATGCTCGTCGGTCCGGTTTCGATCAAGCCGCTCGTGAACGTCAGAAGGCACGCGCCAACGGAGGAGTTGTTGTTCATGAAAAGATTTCCTGATGCGAGGATGACCTTTGCTCCCCCCGTTTTGTTGATCGTAACGGAGTTGAACTCCTCGCCAGACGATTGATAGGCGGTATATCTCAATGAGATCGTGCTGTTTGATGATCCCGCGAATATCGCATTGCAGATCCTGATGGTTTGATTCGTCTGTCCCGAGCTGCCGTTCGCGCCCTCGCGCATGTCGAACGTGCCGGCGTTCGTGAGATTGCCGTACAGCGTCAGCGCATGAGTCGTTGGCGTGGTGGAATAAAGAACGGCTACTGATCGTGCCCGCGCCCGGACAACGCCGCCGCTCTGGACATCGATGTTTCCGTTCACCGTGATGCCTGTTGATGTTCCATCATTCAAGAAGAACACAGTCCCTCGCACGGTGAGATTGGCGCACGATGCGGTCGCAATGTCTATCGTGACCGTATCGCCAACGCTGATCACGACATTATCCGTCGCGCCCGGAACAACGCCGCCGATCCAAGTCGCGGGTGAATTCCAATTGCCGGTGATATCACTGGTGATTGTCGTTTGAGCGTGGACAAAACCAAAAAAGAGTACACACACTAATGGCAAAAAGATTTTGTAGTACCGAAGTTTCATTGTCTTGTGGAAAAGAGCAGGAGAGATAGAACCGATGGCCGGCTTCCCCTGTTCCTCGCCGGCCATCGCATAGTGAATTACACAGTCATTGCAGTCATTCTGGGTTTCATGACCACGCCGAAAAGCGAGCGTGGCTATTTGAGGTAATGACGTGCAACTCCCATTTGTCATTCTACTTAATGAGCATCATCCGTTGGGTTGCGGACACACCGCCCGCATTGACGCGATAGAAATACGTTCCGGATGGCAACCCGTTCGCGTTCACCATCACGCGATGCACACCGGCGACCTGTTGTTCGTTCACGAGCGTCGCGACTTCTTGCCCAACAAGATTGAATACTTTCACAGTAACGAAACCGTCAGCCGGCAATCCGTACTCAATCGTTGTCGCGGGATTGAACGGATTGGGATAATTCTGCGCGAGGAAAAATTGCTCGGGCACTCCTGCTTCCTCAATGACAGCAGATGGTCCGCCAAGCGAGTTCGTCGTGGTCCCCGTTGCGCGTGCAAGCGCGACGAACAAACTGGTTCCGGTCACAACCGGAATGGTTGGTGAAAGCGAATCGCTTGGAATTGTTGTTGGTGGCGCGGTGAGATCTGTTGTGTGCGTCGTCGGGCCGGCATTTGTCCAGGTGACGCGAGCGTTCGTCGAATACGCGGTCCGCAGATCCTGGTTGCCCGGCGCGACGCCGTCATCAGTTCCGTAGCTCGGTCCGAATACATAGAAGTTCATCGTGTTTGCTGTTCCGGCATTCTGCAAGTAACCGACTTCGAAATACCGTACAGCCGAGACGCGGTCGATTCCTCCGGCAAGCGTGCTGCTTCCCGTGTTGGCGTTGCCTAGACGCACTCTTCCCCAGACGTAGTGACCCGTCGCGTTCGCGGGTGCAGCAAGGCGCAGGTTCACAGGTCTGAAGTTGGTCGCGTCACCGATCGGCAAATCAACCGTTGCATTCCCGCCGCCATTCGTGACGCCTCTCCCGATGATTCCATTGACATAGCTTGCCGGGGACGCGCCGACGAAAGCCCCTGAGCTTGTCCGCAGAATGGCCCAGTGATTATTGCCCGTTTCAATAATGCCGGAAACGAAGATCAGAGTATCAGGGGAATTGGTGGTGTTGTTGTTCTGGAAAAGATTCCCGGCGGCAAGTATCACTTTTGCCCCACCAGTTTTGTTGATGATGACCGAATTGAACTCCTCTCCGCTCGACAAGTAGATTGTCCTGCCGAGGAGAATCGTGCTGTTCGTGCTTCCCGAGAAAACGACCCGCCCAACAGAAACGTTTGCGCCCGACCCAACGCGCATATCGAAGCTACCGCTCGAATCCACAGTCAGGTTTCCGCGCAGCTCAAGCTCGTGCGCCTTCGGAGCAGTTGGTGTGCCGCTCCCTGAACGTAGCCGTCCCGGCTTGATCGCCGTAACGTTGATATTCCCGTTCACGAGAAGCTTCTGGCCGGAATTCACGATGTCGAAATAGAGATAACCTCCGACAATCAGGTTATTGCATTGGGCGGTCGCGACGTTGATAGTCACTGTATGCGCCGTGTCTATCGTTACGTTGTCAGCCGCTGTCGGCACGACTCCGCCAACCCACGTTGCGCCGGCGTCCCAATTGCCCGTAGCCGCCGAAGTAATGTCGGCAGCCGATGCGGTACTCACCAAGAGTATCACGCCGAGCGACAGAACAAGCGTCAACAAAGTTTTCATGTCTGTTCTCCTTTTTTATTGTTTGTGGATGAAAGCTGGAATTATATGGCTCACTACACTCCTTTGAACAATCCTGTCAGCAGAAGCAACACTGAGGCTCCGGCAATCGTCATCAGCAGTGTCACCGCGTTGCCATACCCAGACAGGCCGAGGATGTCGGCACTCGCGCCGCCTAATAGCGCGCCGAGCACTCCCCAAATCAAATCATCAACTGGACCATAACTGCGTTCTCTCATAAACTGGCGTATGAGTAAACTCGCCATCCCTCCAATAGCCAACGTTGAAATGAGTGTCATAGGTTTCTCCTGAAATGTCCCGGTCACTCTGAGTTCAATGACCACGCCGAAAGCAAGCGTGGCTATTTGGGGCAATGACGTGCGCTCCCATTTGTCATTCTGAACGAGTCCCGATTGCATTTCTCCGCAGGAGTCCTTCGGACAAATCGGGACGAAGTGAAGAATCCAGATCAGAGCACGACAGGGGTTCTGGATTCTCCCGAAGGGATGCCTTCGGCATTCGGCTCTGGAAAACGAGCCTCAGAATGACAAATTCCTCTCACTTAACGAGGAGGAGTTTTCTCATTTCAGAGTTCTTTCCGCTTACGAGTCGATAGAAATATGTTCCGCTCGAAAGCTTGTCGGCTGAAAATCTCACGTTGTAGTATCGACCCGCTTCTGCGACGCCGTCGAACGGCGTTGCCACCTGCTGACCCAGCGAATTGAACACAACGAGCGATGCGTGACCTGTTGTCTCGACTGAGAACTTGATCTCAGTTGATGGATTAAATGGATTCGGATAATTCTGCTTCAACGCGAACTGCTTTGGAGCATTCTCCTGAACGTCTGTCAATGAAGTCACACGCACCGGATCGGTGAAGTGAACTGATCCATTAAGATCAACCTGCTTGAGCCTGTACTCCCATGATCCGCTCGCCACAGTGTTATCGACGAAGAAATACGAGTGAGGCGTGCTCGTTGTTCCATGTCCGGCAACAAAACTGTTAGGAATTTCACTCCATGTCCCCACGCTCTCAGCTTTTCGCTCAACATAAAAGCCATAGTTGTTGACCTCACTCACCGTCATCCAACTCACGCGAACGCTGCCATTGCCGACTGGCTGCGCCGTGAACGACGCGAGTTGAACTGGCAATGGGCCGGCCGCTGCAGTCCAGCGCGAGAAATCATTCACTCCGGTTATGGTGATCGTATTCAACGTTTGATCGACAGCTCCTCCCATATCAACCCATACGCCGCTCACGTCCTTCCACAAAAGCAAACTTCCCTCCGTAGCGCCACCCAACTCAGATTCATCGTACTTGAACGTGAATGTTGCATTCAGTCCGGCGTTGGTTGTGGGCGTAATTTCAAAGTAGCGCTTGATGCTGTTGTTGCCGCCGCCACTTTGAACAGCGTGCCCTCTTGTAATCACTGTACTGCCAAGATCAGCCGACGACGTGATGCTCGCGCCGAGTCCCCCGATGTCTGTGCCCGTTGGCGCATTCAAAGACCGCGTGGTCGAGATGACGCCGCTTGTGCCGAACACGACATTGCCGGCTGTCTCGCTCAGTGTCGCGTTGGGAGTAAGCGTGATGTTGTTTCCGTTCAGGTCAAGACTGCCGCTCGTGATCTGCAAAAGACTATCGATCGTCCGATTGGTCGGTCCGCCGCCTGGCAGAGTCACCGCTGTTCCATTCTGGATGATGACGCTCCGCGGTATGCCGTAACCAACTGTAGTGCCGGTACCCCACTCATTGAACACGCCGTACGTTCCGCCCGTATTGTACGCCAGCGCCCCATTTCCGTTGTAGGTCGGCGAAAAATTGCTAAAGTATCCTCC
>JACRFA010000309.1 GCA_016218065.1 Ignavibacteriota bacterium
AAAATGCTTGAAGCCGTCGAATCATCAGGCATAGCGTCTGTTGTTGCGCTGCAGAATTGGGATCAGATCCGAAAAGCTAAAGAGAGAAGATCTGCAGTCCGCTTTCTCGTGAGCCTCGGAGAAGAACGGAACTTCACCGTGTACAGTTTTGAGCAACTGACGAAGGCCGCGAAGGAAGCCAATCTGCCGCTGCATGTGCACATCGCCGAGATGCAGGAAGACGTTCAGATTGTTCGCGAGAACTTTCAGCGCGACAGCATTACGTTACTCAATTCCTTCAACGCGCTCCGGCAGAATACTGTTCTTGCTCACGCCAATTACGCGACCGAAGACGAAGTCAAGCTCATCAAATCAACAGGCGCGACCGTTGTGGTGTGCCCACGATCGACGGCGGCCAAGCAAACAGGCTATCCGTCGATTCGCTATCTCGCGAAGCATAATGTTCGGTTGGCGTTGGGCGCCGATTGGGGCGCGATCGACATGATCGACGAGATGCGATTCCTGTATCGTCTTCCGTTCGTCGTTCCCGGTCTGCGAATGTTCACTGCGACAGAAATCCTGCGCATGGCCACGATCAACGGCGCAACAGCATTCGGGCTGGGGACGGAACTCGGCTCAATTGAGCGCGGTAAGCGCGCACATCTCACTCTGCTGAACGCGGCTGATGTCCGTCTGCCGCATCTTCATCTGACTTCGTCAAATGAGGATTGGGCGCGGTTGTTGATCGAGAACCTCACCACAGCAGACATCTCGGACGTGATGCTCGACGGTGTATGGAAAATGCGCGAACGAAAATTTGTGGAATCATCCGCGAAGCAAATCATGGATGAGTTTTGCGCTGTTCATGAAAAGTTCTTCCCGCCCGCGGCATTGGCGCGAACCGGTCAGCAGCACGCACAGAAAGAGGCAAACGTTCTTCCCTTCACGTCCGATCGATCCTCGACATCCCAAGAGGCAGGCGGATTCGAATCTGGAGTTGCGGCGGGACCGAAGTCAACACCCATCATCGATATCACCGAAGCCGCAACGGAATCCTCGCCCCCTGAACATCCGCGTCCCCCCCAGCGCGAGCCTCTCAAGCCCGAACTTCCTAAAAACGCGCGCCGCGTATTTGGTGAAGACGAAGATCTCTGACATTTCCTGCTATTTGCTGATTCGGAGGCGCCAACGTCATGCTTAACAAACAAACTGCTTTCCTTACACCTTTCGATGATACATCTTCCATTCTTTACGCCTTGGCGATTCATCTTTGTACTAATGAGGGTTTTTCGACACCTACCAAATCGGAATAGCGGTAAAAGGCGTCCTCTCTGAGATTTAATCCAACAGAGTTGGAATCACTTCCGGGCTTTCATATCTTGTAATCGAAAACGCTCACCATCAGGGTGTTGTCAATTTTGAACGTGGTCTGTTCATGAATTAGAACAAGCAATTGTTCGAGTGAATACCGTGAAGTGCGCCGACATCCTTTTCCCCCAATTCACCATCGAAAATCAAACCGGCGGGTGACACGCATTGTCCAATGGTTGGCATTGATGTTGTCATTCTCTGTTCAGTTCACACTAAGGAGAAAGAGAGGGTTCGCAATGAAGAATCTTCTATTACAATTACTCACACTGGTCACGTTTGGCTTGCTCGCCACAGGGTGCTACACACAGGTCGGCACCACGCGCAATGAACCCGATGAGGAGTCGGGCTACACGGAACAGACGGACGAACAAGCGCCCGACGACGAAGAAGTGTACGAGGATGAATCGTACGACGACAATCGAAACCGCACCGATTTCTATTACTACTACCCGCCATCTCACGTAGGATTCGGAGTCGGCTACGAACCATTTGATCCCTGGTACTATCGACATCGATGGGCATACACAGTCCGGTGGGGATGGGATGATCCATTCTATTATGGAAGCTACTACTACCCCTGGTGGTGCGGAACGTACTATCCGTCGATCGTGTACACGAGTTGGTGGCCCGATTACTATCCGGGTTATTGGGGATGGGGATCGGGGCATGGCGGCGGCGGACACGCTTGGGGCGGCACGCGAGGTCACGGCACAACGCGCACGATTGGCGTGACGCGCGGTTCCGGCGAAACTCGCGGCGGCTACGGCCGCGGATCGGGTTCGGATGTTTCCTTGCCGGGCGCGTATCGCTCAGGCTCAAGCAGCACGGGTGGACGCAGCACGAGTTTGCCGCAAGGCTCACGCGTCACATCAAGCAGGCGCGCTGAAAGTGGAAGTGCAACACGCGCCGGCTCACGAAGCGGAACGGTGAAGCGCGGCGGCAGCAGCCGAAGCGGCGGCGGACGGAATCAAGAAGTACGAACTCCCGAACGCGCACCGCGCTCCACGGACCCGCCAAGGCAATCGGGTGGATCATCGCGTAGCGGCTCCTCTGAAGGAAGTCGCTCGAGCGGCAGTGGACGATCATACTCACCACCGGCACAATCAGCTCCGGCCCCATCTTCTCCGCCTCCGAGTAACGGCGGCGGCGGTGGCGGCGGCAGAAGCTCGGGACGCGGCCGGTAGAGTCACATTCGAACAACATTGGTGAAAGAGAAATGAGACAGGGTTGGTTTGGACTTGCTTTGGCAGTTTGCGTGATCGTGTCGCAAAGCAACGCACAGTATGTAGAAGATGCTCTGCGATTTTCAACGGCAGGCCTCGGAACCGGATCGCGCGCATTGGCGATGGGCGGGGCCTACGTCGGAGTCGCGAATGACTTCACGGCTCTCTATTGGAATCCCGCGGGACTCGCGCAAATGCAGTACGGCGAATTCTCCCTCGGACTTTCTTACCTGAGTTATTCCGACAAGAGTTCATTCTTTGGCAATTCGAAAACAACGAACACGAGCATCGCAAATCTGAATTCGCTCGGCTGGGTCTTCCCGCTCGAAGTCAGACGCGGAAGCGCAGTGCTCGCTATCGGTTTCAATAGAGGAAGCAACTTCACGACGGGAATCTCATTCGAGGGATTCAACCCATCGTCAAGTATTATTCAGTCTGCAAACTGGGCGCCCGACGGAAGGCCCTATCCCGATGACATCTCGATTGCAGAGGACCTGAAGCTCGCGTTCGCAGACACGAACACCGGACGCTATTATAGTCCAATCAAAAACAGACTCACGCAGCTTGCCGACGCAACAGAAGGTGGAGGACTGAACAACTGGTCCATCGGCGGCGCAATCGATGTGGCAAAGAATCTCTCGCTCGGACTCACACTCACTTACGTCTCAGGTTCGTACAACTACGATCGGACGTACAAGGAACAGGATCGCGCCAATGTGTGGCGCACGTATCCGTACGACTTCGATGAGTTGATTCTTGACGAGACAGTTGAGAGCGACATTACCGGCATGACCGGCCAGTTTGGAATCATGTACCGGGAGCCTGATCGTTTCAGGATTGGGTTTACGGTGAAAGCCCCGACAACGTTGAACATCGAAGAAACGTTCACCACCAAAGGCACGAGCTACTTTGACTCGCCCGATTCGAGCGGCTATGATTCATACGAAACAAACTACGATCCCTTAGACAACAAATACAAAGTCATCACTCCGTGGGTATTGAGCGCCGGCGCTTCTGTGATCATCAGAAATCTCGTCCTGTCGGGAGATATCGAGTTCATCGACTGGAAGCAGATGAAGTTTGATGACGCCACTAGCGACTTGATTGCGCTGAATAGCGACATCAAGAAGATCTTCCGGCCGGCGACGAACTTCCGCGCAGGTCTTGAGTACAACGTCTCCAACAGCGGCTTCCGCATTCGCGGCGGCTTCAGATACAACATGTCGCCGTACAAAGCCGATCCGTCGTCATTCGATCAGAAGTACGTCACGGGCGGAGTCGGCATTCCTCTCGGCGAATCCACCATGCTCGATCTGGTGTACGTGCGCGGATGGTGGGACACGTACCGGTCGAACTACGATCAGACCTCGCTGGTTGGCGAAAAGATCGTTACCCACACAGGCGCGTTGACGTTCTCGTATCGCTTCTGACGATACATTGCAACACGACATTCGATTGAATATATTGGAGTGCGCTTCACACTAGAGGCGCACTTTCCGTTTCTGTTCATCGGAGTTCCGTTGCCCACGCGTTTCAAAGTCACCATCGGCATCGTCGGCACACTGCTCGTTGTTGCGATCGCCGGATTCTTCTTCCTGCGTTTTCAACTGCACAAATCCTTTCCCGAAACATCGGGATCAATTACGGTTGCCGGATTGCACGCCGCTGTCGATGTCGTTCGTGATGAGTATGGCGTTCCCTCCATCACTGCTCGCGATGAACACGATCTGATGTTTACCGTTGGATATGTGCACGCGCAAGACCGCCTGTGGCAAATGGATATGGGACGACGCATCGGACAGGGACGCCTCTCGGAGTTGTTCGGCGACATCACGCTGCCGTTCGACAAAATGTTCCGCATCATCGGGATCAGAAGAATTTCGGAAGAGGTCGAACGCAGCATCACTCCGGAGTCGCGGACGCGGTTGCAAGCCTACGCCGACGGCGTGAACGCGTTCATCGCAACGCATCAAGGAAAGTATCCCGTCGAGTTTGATCTTCTTCGGTACGAACCCGAACCCTGGACGCCGCTTCACAGCATCATGATTGCGCGGCTCATGGCATGGGAGCTGAATCTTTCCTGGTGGACAGATCTGACGCTCGGCGCAATCGTCGAACGTGTCGGGTACGAAAAAGCGAGAGAGATCTTTCCAACATATCCGCCTGATGTCGCGCCGACTGTTCCCGCATCCGAATGGCAGAAGACCATCAGTGCGGCGCTGGAGTTCATGCACACTTCACAAGACTACTGCGAGTTTCGGGGAATTGGCGGAACTCTCGGCGGCAGCAACGCGTGGGCAGTAGCGCCGAAGAAGTCCGAATCCGACCATACCATTCTCGCGAACGACACACATCTTCAGCTCACGACTCCCTCGAAATGGTACGAAATGAGCTTGCGAAGTCCCGACTACAGCGTCATGGGATTCTCCGTACCGGGCATTCCGGGCATCGTTGCCGGAAACAACGAACACCTCGCGTGGGGTCTCACGAACGTCATGGCGGATGATGCAGATTTTTATGTTGAGAGATTGGATTCCGCGGACGCCACCCGATACATCTACGACGGACAGTTGCTTCCCATCACGAGTCGTGAAGAAGAAATCGCCGTCCGCGACGACACAACACACTACGTCACGATTCGCTCGACGCATCATGGCCCCATCGTTACCGACATCAAGACGATGCTGAAGAAAGCGGAGTATCCGTTCGTCGCGAGCATGCGATGGACCGGCGCCGAGATGAGCGATCAGATCGATGCGTTCAACAGAATCAACAAGGCAACGAATTGGGATGAGTTCACAGCGGGTGTGAAGTTTTTCTCCGGCCCCGGACAGAATTTTGTCTATGCTGATGTGAACGGTAACATCGGCTACTGGTGCGGCGTGATGCTGCCGATCCGCTCTTCGATGAACAACACAACTTTGCCTCTTGCCGGCTGGGAGAAGCTGAATGAGTGGCAGGGGTTCGTGGCGTTCGAGAAGCTGCCGCATCTGTTCAATCCCCCGGAAGGATTCATCGCAACGGCGAACAACAGGATTGTTGACGACGCGTATCCTTACCATATCTCCGATTTGTGGGAACCGCCCTCACGCGTGCAGCGGCTCCGCGATGTTCTCTCTCATGATCTGAAGTTCTCCGTCCACGATTTCGAGCTGTTGCAGAACGATCAGTTCTCGTTGTACGCGGAAGAGATGACGCCATACATCATCGCCGCCTGCCGCGGAAATCTCGATCCGCCCTTCGGCAATTGGGCGATCGAATATTTGACGAGTTGGAATTTTGTTTTCTCGTCGGACGATATCGCGACAGCCATCTATCAACAGTTTCTCGCGCATCTCGTCCGCAATATCTACGAAGATGAAATGGGGGAGAAGCTCTTCCATGACTACGTGATGCTCGTGAATGTTCCGCTGCGCGTGACGTTGCGTCTTGTGCAAGAGGACAACTCATCCTGGTTCGACGACATCCGCACGAGCGAAGGCGAGACGCGTGATGCGATCATTGTCAAAAGTATGAAGCAGGCCATCGTTGCCTTGCGGACGCAACTCGGCGACGAGACCCGACATTGGCAGTGGGGAAGTCTGCACACCGTTACGCTGCAGCATCCGTTCGGACTGCAGAAGCCGCTCGACAAGGTGTTCAGTATCGGACCGTATCCTTACGGCGGCGCGTCAACCGCTATGACAAGCGGCGAGTACAGTTTCAATGACATCTTTCAGCCGACCGACGTCGCCAAGCCGTTCGGCGTCACTGTCGGCGCGTCGTTCCGTCGTATTGTCGATATGGCAAAGCCTGGCGTGGCCCGAACGATTCTTCCGTCAGGGCAATCGGGACAAGTCTTCAGCAAGCATTATCATGATCAGACGCCGCTCTGGTTGAACGGCGCGTACAAAACTGTTCGTGCAGATGGCAATCTCCAATCTGCACATCGACTTACATTGCAGCCTGCACAATGAAAAGCTCTGAGAATATTTCGGATCAACTCGTCTCCGCGTTTCGCACTGCGCAACACGTCGTTGCGTTCACGGGCGCGGGAATGTCCGCCGAGAGCGGCGTGCCGACCTTCCGCGGCGACGACGGCATCTGGAAAACATTCAAGCCCGAGGAGCTTGCCAACCTGAACGCCTTCATGCGCAATCCCGCATTGGTGTGGGAATGGTACGCAGCGCGCAAGAAAGTCATCGCCGAAGTGCAGCCGAACCCGGGACACTACGCACTTGCAGAGATGGAGCGCAAGTTCTCGTCGTTCGCGGTCATCACACAGAACATCGACAACCTGCACCGGCGCGCAGGAAACAAAAACGTCTTCGAGCTTCACGGCAACATCGAGCGGAATTACTGCATGAAGTGCGGCACAAACTTCACGAATGAGTACGTGCTTGCCGGCGCCGCGGTGCCTCAATGTACATGCGGCGGCATGATTCGTCCTGATGTTGTTTGGTTTGGCGAGATGCTGCCCGAAGATGAGTGGGAGGGCGCAATCCGCGCATGCCGTTCGGCGGACGTACTGCTTTCCGTCGGCACGTCGGGCGTTGTGTATCCCGCGGCATCGCTGCCGCAGACGGCAAAGCTCGCCGGCGCTTATGTCATCGAGATCAACCCCGAACCAACATCGCTGAGTTCACATGCGGACGTGTTCCTGCAAGGAAAGTCGGGAGAAATTCTCCCCGCGATTCTCGCGGCGATCCGCTGACTATCGATTCACCATCAACAAAACTCATGGACACACTTCACAACAACAAGACGAAGATCGTTGCAACGCTTGGCCCGTCATCAGACTCCGTCGAGCGACTGATTCAACTCATCCGGTCGGGCGTTGATGTTGTCCGCCTGAATTTTTCGCACGGCACGCACGACGATCACCTGAAGACGCTCCGCAATGTGCACGAAGCAAGAGAGCGAACAGGAACGTTCATTTCGGTGCTGCAGGATTTGCAGGGACCGAAAATCCGGATCGGCGAGTTCAATGAGCCACACGTCGAGCTTCGGCAGGGCGGATCCTTTACCATCACCTCCGAGGCAATCACCGGCGACCAGCAGCGCGTTTCCACGACGTATGCGAATCTCCCTCATGATGTTCATGTCGGTGATGCGATTTTGTTAGATGATGGCAAGGTTCGGCTGCGCGTGTCGGAGGTGAAGGGAAGCGAGGTTCGTTGCGAGGTGATCGTTGGCGGAACGCTCTCCGCGCACAAGGGAATCAACCTGCCGAACGTCGCGGTCAGTACGCCCTCGTTGACCGAGAAGGATATCCACGATCTCGACTTCGGCATCAAGCACGATATCGATTACGTTGCGCTCTCATTCGTGCGGACTGCGGAAGACATCCGCACGCTGCGGAACGAGATCATCGCGCGCATCGAACCATCGCGGTTTCTTCCGATTGTCGCGAAGGTTGAGAAGCCGCAGGCCATCGCGAACATCGATGCGATCATTGCTGAAGCCGACGCGATCATGATTGCCCGCGGCGATCTCGGCGTCGAGCTGCCGACCGAGGATGTGCCGATGCTGCAGAAGAAGATCATCAAGAAATGCAGCGAGGCGGGGAAGCCCGTGATTATCGCGACGCAGATGCTGGAGTCGATGATCAACACCCCAACGCCGACACGCGCCGAAGCCAACGATGTCGCGAACGGCGTTGTGGATGGCGCCGACGCGGTGATGCTCAGCGGAGAGACATCGGTTGGCAAGTTCCCGCTCGAAGCCGTGCAGATCATGGACCGGATCATCCGGCGCGTCGAGATGGAGAATATCGAGATGAGTCGCGTACTCGATCATCCGGCGTCGGGAGTATCAAGTCGGCACGATGCGCTCGGGCGCGCCGCCTGCGTGCTCGCCGAGCAGATGAACGCGGCGGCAATCGTCTGCGTGACGCACTCGGGCGAAACGGCGCGCGTCGTCTCCCGCTACCGTCCGCCGACCCGCATCCTAGCAATTACCGATCGTGCAAAAATTCTCCGCCGCCTGAATCTGATCTGGGGAGTACGGGGCCTCGTCATCGAGAATCTTGTGCAGGATTCGGACAAAGCCGTGAAGCAGATCCGTGAGCGACTGCTGGAGCTGGAATTGGTGCAAGAGGGAGAGTACATCGTACTTCTTGGCGGTCAGCCCTTCTTTGCGCGGGGGTCAACGAACTTCATCGAAGTCGAGAAAGTGGGATAAACGAAGACGCGACTCAGATCTACGCGCTTTGGAAACCCGAACTTCTTCTGGAACTTCGTCAATCCACCATTCTACAAATCCCGCTTTTCCTCATGCGCCCAAACCCTTCGCGGAAAGCGCTCAGGGTGGAGGACTACGGCACTTGACTCGCCTGATTCAGATTTCCGAACACTGCATTCGCGTCTGCCGCCGTGACAACCCCGCTTAGATTTGCATCGAACAAACTGTACCCGATCACGTTGAGTTGACCGAATACCAGATTCGCATCCGCCGCGCTGACGACGCCCGATTGATTCGCGTCGCCCGCGTAGAGCGCAAACACTCCGCCCGCCACTTCCTTCATCGCGCTTGCTCCGTATGCGCTTGTCGATGAGTTGGCAAACTCGTACGCCGACGACGGCATCGACGACAACGAGTAGCGCTGGCTGCTCATCACCGCAAGATGATTCCCATGACGCACGACGATGTAATACGAGCCGGATGGCACGTCATCGAACTTCACGACGCTCGATGTGTCAGTGAAGCTGCGCGCAAAGCCATTCGCGAGCAGCCACGCCGGACGAAAGCTTTTGATTGTTGATGATGATGCGGCAAGTGAATCGCGCAATTCAATGTTGATGCTATCGACAGCATTCGAGGGAATGGTCGCGCCGGCGTACCGCGCCACAAGCGCCCCGCTCATCCGCAGCGATGTTGCCATCGCTCCTGTTGCCGGCTGATACGGACCTTCGAGCATCAGATGAACATCCACGTAAGGAAGAAACGCCGATGCGCTCAGTGGGACAACAACGTTCGGCTGATCGGGATCGTTGGTGTTGATGGTAATATTGTCAACGTATGCATCGAGCACGGGAAGCGTCGGCTTGAACTTCACGCTCACTGTTCCGAATGTGTCGGCAGGAATGCTCGTCGGATAAGAGAGAATCGAGTAGCCGGTCGTTCCACTCTGCAGCGTGACCGACGAGATGGTCAGGGTCGCACGTCCGCGGTTCACAATCATCAGCTTGTACACAACAGAATCCAGGTAGGAGACACTTCCCAGCGACGCTGTTGCCGGAGACGCGACGATATCGGCGTAGAGTGTCGGCGCGCTTGTTGTGTAAAACGCCGTGATGCGGTCGGTGAACTCCGGATGATCGATCAGTGGATTGCGTTTGTTCTGATTTGCTGCGAGCGCAATCGCGTTGTTGCGCAGCGTCTCTTTCGTACTCACCGGATCCGTTCTGCACCAGCCCCGCAAATCACCTTCCTGCGTCGCGCCGAGGAAGCTCCCCAGATTTCCGTAGCGCAGAACAAAATAGAACAGCCCTCGCGCGACATCACCCTTGTGCGAGTTGCGCGGCTCGAACACAAGCTCGCCGGTTGAGCGCGTGCCCAGCTTCGACCCGCCCACCTGCCACGTCGGCGTACCCGACACGGGACCGAACGGATAATTGGCGCGGCGGCTGTTCGCATCGACATCAGTCGGGAAGAGATGATTGAGATCGGCGCGCATCGGCTCGGCCTCATTGAAGAAACTCTGCGGCCATGTATGCTCGGTGTTGAAGTTCTGATTCTGCGCCGCGGTCCGCGTTGTTGCATAGACTTTGCGTCCGGTATAGACACACTCAATCGTATCGACTCCGCCGTCATCGATCGTCTCAAACATCCTGTCGCGCGCAGTGTTGTAGCCGAGGTTCGTGTGATTGTTGACGAGCGCCGCCAGCGCGGTCTTCAACGCGTTCTCCCACAAGTTCTGTGTCGATGCATAGCCTTCGTCGTTGTACGTTCCCGTTCCGGTCAGACGCAGCGTGAGCGAGCCACGCCCGCCCGTGTTCTCGACAACAAGAATATCACTCCACGTAACGTTTTGGTTGGTTTGGAAAAATACCTTTACCCCAACGCTGTCATGCGCACGCACGATAAATGCCGTGTCGCGCACCGCAAACGCAGATTTGAACACGTTGATGTCCGTGACGTTCACCGGCGCGTTGCCCGAGTTGCGGATGACGAAGGAGAGACTATCTGTTGTGTTCGTTTGTCGTGCGCCGAAGTTCAACTGCGCTGTTGAGAGAGAAAGCGTCTGGGCATGCACGTTGAATGCGAGCACAAGATAAACGAATGAGAGAACACATTGCTTCATGTATTTCACTGACCTTAAACACTTAGTTCACGATAAGTACAAAGGCACAAAAATCTCAAGGGCCGTGTCAGATGTACCCGCCTCTTGCCGCTGGGAGGAGTTTGTACTCACGTTTTCCCTCAACGATCGATCTGATTGCGGCGGCGAGTCTCTGAATAGCTTCTCCGTAGCCGTTCGTCTGTTCGGGAGGAAAGAACCACACCACGCTTTTCTGTCGTTGATCCAACTGCACTCGAAGCCATTGCGCTCCCGGATTTGGCTCAACTCTGACGCCCTGCTGAGAACGCACAGTATCGGGAAGCTGAAAGAACTCAGCTCGATTCAGCTCTGCGACAATCAAATTCTGCTCGTCAGATGTGAACCAGAAGGGAATCGTGATGCTGCCATCGAGCACAAGATCCTTCGTGAGTTTTCCATCGAACGTATTGACGACATTTCCAAAGCTGTACTTGAACTCCAGCTTAAGAAACTGCGGATCGGGTTCAGGCGCCCGACCCAGGTCGCACGCTGACAAGCCCAGAAGCATCAGAACACTCAGCACGACAAACACTCTGCGATCCATTGTGAACACTCCTTTCTGCTCGCTGCAGTTCTTGCAGGAAACACAGCGAGGTTCAGTAACGAATGAGGATTTGAATGAGAACAATGAACTGTCGCTTAATTGTTGATCGATGAATCCACTTCACGCGCACTTTTCCGCGCTTTGTATGAACATTACTTCGGGGAACTCTCACGGCAACGAACAGGGACGGATGCAAGTCGAGCACGATCGGTTTCCATCGATGGTGTGCAAAGATCGGAAACGCTTGATGCTATTGCAATAAGCCAAAATGTAAATCCAATGTCAACAATGCTGGGCGGGCTTTCCGCGCCTACTGCGACAGCCTTCTCTTCTCCATCGCCATCTCATACAATCGCATGTACTTGCGCGCCGATGAGTCCCACGAATAATCGGCGCTCATGCCGTTGATCATCATCTGGCGCCAGGCGTCCTTGTCGATATAGAATGTGTTGACCGCTCGCTCAACTGTTGTGTACAGCGCGTACGGCGTCGCGTCATCGAACAGAAATCCATTTCCCTCCGTGCTGCCTCTCGCCTGATGCTCATGCCAATCGTGCACGGTGTCTGCGAGTCCGCCGGTGTTGCGCACAATCGGAATGGAGCCGTATCGGAGGCTGTACATCTGGTTGAGTCCGCACGGCTCGTACTGCGAAGGCATCAGAAACATATCGGATGCCGCTTCGATGAGATGCGCAAGCTCATTGTTGAACCCGATGTACGACCAGACGTTTTGCGGCCGCGCGTAGTGCAGCGACGAGAAGAGATTCTCAAAACTGTCTTCGCCCGAGCCGAGTATCACCCATTGCGCATCAAGCTCCATGAGTCTTTCGGCCGCGCCCGCCACAAGATCAAAACCCTTCTGCGCCACGAGCCGCGAGATAACGCCGATGAGCGGTCGGTCGGCGTTGTACTCCATGCCGATTTTGTCGAGGAGAAACTGCTTGTTGCGTCGCTTCACGTCGAGCGACGTGACCGAGTAGTGATGCGGAAGATGCGGGTCGGTCGCCGGATTCCAGTCATCGACGTCGATGCCGTTGAGCACGCCGTAAAGATCATCGCGCCGGCGCGCAAGGTCGCTTTCCATGCCCGAACCGAACTGCGGCGTGAGAATTTCCTTCGCGTACGTTTCACTCACGGTGCTGAGAATTTCGGAAAAGAGAATTCCTCCCTTCATGAACGAAACGCCGAGGTACATTGCCAGCGCATCGGCATTGCGCGGCCCCATCTCCGCGGCGTCCGCTGCCGAACGTGCAAACAGTCCCTGATAGCCGATGTTGTGAATCGAGTAGAGCGTTCCCGTAGCGGCGAACAGTTGGTCCCACGCATAGTTGTCCTTCACCATCACCGGCAGCAAGCCCGTCTGCCAATCGTTGCAGTGAATAACGTCCGGAGTCCATTGCAGTCGTTGCAACGCCTCAATTACTCCCTTTGTGAAGAGAATGAATCGACGATCTTCATCGCTATCGTTCGTATAGATTTTTCCGCGGTGAAAAAAGTGGGGACAGTCGATGAAGTACACGGGAACAGACGATCCCGGAATCGATGAACGCAACACATGCACAGGCCACGGAATTCCCCCCACACGTATCGGCATCTCCCCGATGTTGTATTGATAATGCAGCGTATACTTCGATTCATCGACGGTGTTGTACTTGGGCAGAAACACTCTCACATCGGCGCCCAAATGCTCAAGCGACTTTGGCAGCGCGCCCACAACGTCGGCAAGTCCGCCCGTCTTGGCAAACGGCGCGCATTCGGAAGCAACAATGGCTACGTTCATCGCAAGAAAGAAAAGTTGAGTGAGCGACAGATGTTCTTACTGATCCTCTTCTGAACCAATATATTCAGCACTGCGTGGAAAAGCAAAAGGCGGAGTAGTGAACGCAAGCCCGGAGCCAACCCTCGGCGAGGAGTATCAAACATATTGAGTTGCGGACGAGTATTGGATTAGTGGATTGATGGATGAGTGAATTCAGATTGGAACTTGTCTCTCCTATTTTGTTATTTTGACTCGTAGCCAATGCCCATTCTTCGGACATCTCAGATGACAAAACACCACAAAAGAAAATCTCCGCCGCAAAGCGTCGCGACAAAGAGGGGAAATGTACTTGTGCTCTCATTGGCAGTTGTTGTCGTGTTGATTCTCGTCGCCGCGTTCTTCTATTTCAGAAAAGAAGAATCAGTCCTCACCCAATCTCAACCGGAACACACCTATCAACCCACAGAACTCTGGCTTCAACGTGCGTACGCGGTTGACAAACTCTTCCATCGCGTCTACACTCCCGGCTGGGAAGGAGCGTACGGCGCAATCGGCGACGCGTATTTGTTTGCTGCAACACTTGACTCGGCGCTGCTTCGCTTCCATCTACACCAACACAACTTGACGCGCCTGTACGACGGTTACTGGGTCGATGATCGCGCGTGGGCCGCGCTTGCCGAGTTGATCTGGTGGGAGATGACGGGAAAGAAGAACGCGCCGCTCGTGACAAGCGCTGCACGGCGATACACTTCCGCCCGCGATGAAGGGAGGCTGTCGAATCACGAGGGTTTCTGGACGTGGTACAACTGGCCGCCGCATGCCGAGGTCAACGAAAAGATCTTCACGAACAGCAACATGAACCAGATGGCGACCGTTGCGTGCAAACTGTATCAAGCGACAGGCGAGCAGCAGTACCTCGACGAAGCGCTGCGCGTGTGGAACGATGTCGAGAAGAAGCTGTACAAAGGAAACGGTCGTTGGGAGGGCCGTCCGGGCAGAGCGGCATTCGGCAAAGAGCTTCCGTGGCACGGCACAGAATATTGCGCAATCGGTGCGGCGCTGTTTCGCGCAACAGGCGATGCGCGGTTCAAGAGAATCGTCGTCGCAACGGCAAAACACATTCTTGATCCGTCAACCGGCTGGGTCGATCGCGACGACTACTACCAGATTCACATGGATGGCAACGGCGCGTTCGTCAACTTCCTGCTCGATGCCTACATGATCGCGCCGGATGAGCTTGCAGACATTCCGGCGAAGGTCGAGAAGATGCTTGATCACGTTTGGACGAACCATCGCGGTACAGCAACCGTCACGCTGCATCGCGAAACCGATCACGGCATCCGCAACGGCTGGAACCCGAACGGCGGCGAAGACGGTTATGGCGTCGGCGAGATTGGAACGGTGCACGCGCAAGGAGAAGCCGCACGCGCGTTCGGCGTGTTCGCATTTGTGAAGTACGCGTATCGGCAGAACTATCAAACATCAAGCACCGAACAACAAACAAGTCTCAAATAGCAAATTCGACAAGGATGGACATCGTTGGTTTGCGGTTTAAGGTTTGTCCGGTTTGAGATTTGTTTGGAGATTGACATTGTGAACTTGTTGTTACTTCGTTCTCCGGTGTTTACGTTTGTGAGGTACTCTCTCATTTGGGAGAAACACCCGGCCATCACCGACGTGCACCTTTCTTCACTTTGAACGGCAGCCAAAGGATCTTGATTTCTCCCGCGACCCGCTTGAATTCCGGATCGCCGGTCACAAGGTGACCATCCTTCTGGCGCGCCAACGCAGCAGCAAAGCAATCGGCAAGCGACATTTTGTATTTCGATTTGAACATTCCGGCTTGCCGGGCGATTGGCCACTCAGCGTTATCGAGCTTCACTCCTAACGATCGTATGAGGGCGATGCAGTTGTCGGCTTCCGATGCCGACGTTTGCCTCGCAGTTGTGTACCATACTTCGCTCGCGTTCACTACACTCACCCAAAGGGGAATGCGTTGCGTGCGTGCATCGGCAATAATGTCGGCAACACGTTCACCCGCAGGCTCATCTTCCAGGTAGGCGATCATGGACCATGAATCAAGCACAAGTGCGTTCGGATGCGCGGGCATTAGCGTTCTCGTTCGCGCTTCTTTTCCTGCATCAATGCTCGCATTACGCCCTTGCCGCGAAGGCGTCCACGCATACTCTGAATATACTCGCGCGTGATCGGTTGTAGTACTATCTGGTGCGAGCGCTCGTTAATCTCCATCCGAATCCGCGTGCCTCGCTTGATGCCAAACCGTTTCCGTACCTCTGAAGGAATTACGATTTGACCTTTCGATGTTGCCGTAGTTTCAAACATGCGCCTCACGTCGTTTGACCCAAGGTAAGAACTGAGTTGAAGTAAGTCAATTTAGTCGTGACTTACTTTCTCCGTTCATATCACTCAATGTCCGGATACAACGTGCCGGCCCAGCATGACTGGCGGCTTCTGAATGGTTGAGTTTGCGGCGCGCTTGTTTTTATGCGAAAGATTTGCGACCATGCA
This sequence comes from Ignavibacteriota bacterium, assembly GCA_016218065.1. GTDB lineage: Bacteria > Bacteroidota > Ignavibacteria > UBA10030 > UBA6906 > CAADGV01. The sequence continues at coordinate 15,708 of JACRFA010000309.1, forward strand.
CGCCAGAGCACGCAAACCTTCACTCATCAGCAGGAGACTGGAATGAAAATCGGAATTCTTGGAACAGGTATTGTGGGCAACACCATCGGCACGAAGCTGATCCAACTCGGCTATGATGTCAAGATGGGCTCACGCTCGGCAACCAACGAAAAGGCGGCGGCCTGGGTCAAGGCGAATGGTCAGAAGGCATCGCAGGGAACATTTGCCGATGCTGCCTCGTTCGGCGAAATCATCTTCCTCTGCACGAAAGGAGATGCAACGCTCGACATTGTGCGACAAGCGGGCGCGGAGAATTTCAGCGGGAAGGCGGTCATCGACATTTCCAATCCGCTCGACTTCTCGAAGGGCATGCCGCCCTCGCTGTTCATCAGCAACACAAACTCACTCGCCGAAGAAACTCAGAAGTTGATTCCCGATGCACACATCGTGAAGACGTTGAACATCGTGAACTGCGAAGTGATGGTTGACGCGACGAAATGCGGAGGCGAGGCAACGATGTTCGTATGCGGCAACAACGCCGACGCAAAGTCCGTTGTCAGAACAATTCTCGCGCAGTTCGGATGGAAAGACATCATCGACCTCGGCGACATAACGAATGCGCGAGGAACCGAGATGATGCTCCCCGTCTGGGTACGGACATGGGCGGCGCTTCAGAATGCATACTTCGCATTCAAAATCGTGCGGAAGTTCGATTGATCAGGTCGCCGGACTCATGTTCTCTATTTTTCCCACACTCGTTCACAGAACGCTCGCGCTTTCGCTCCTGCCGATGCTGTGCATTGCTCAGCTTCGTCCCGATCTCAAGTTTGATCACATCTCGCTCAAAGATGGTCTCTCCAACTTCACCGTAACGTCGATCGCTCAGGATCGGCAGGGATATCTCTGGTTCGGCACTGAGGATGGCCTGAATCGCTACGACGGGTACACGTTCGATCAATATCTGTACGATCCCTCGGCGACATCGGTGTTGCCGTCGCCAAGAATCAACTCGCTCGCGGTGAGCCGCTCGGGAAAACTCTGGATCGGCACACAAGGCGGACTTGTGATTCACGATCCCGTTGCCGGGACTTTCGAGCGTGCAACGATAACGCCCGGCGATTGGAAGGGGCAACCGGTTTCCGCGATCACATCGTTGTTTGAGGACAGCCGGGGCACGATGTGGATTGCGACTGCTGCGGGCGCATTCTACGTGCGCAACGGCGATTCATTGTATAGGCACGATTCGCTTGCCGGCCGCTCTGCCGTGCGCTGTTTCGCCGAAGATTCGACCGGCACGTTGTGGATCGGAACAACGAATGGGGGATTGCTTCGGCGCGAACAATCCGGCGCGCGCGTTGAGCGCATCGCAATTTCCGACAACGACATTACTTCGCTCGCCGTTGACAAGCAGAATGTTTTGTGGATTGGTACATCGACGGGGCTCTGCCGCCTCGACATCACGAGCAATCGTTTGCAGCGCTACGCGCGCAAGTCGAACGACCCACACTCGCTTGATGAAGACATGATTGTGGACTTGCTTGTCGATCGGCGGGGAAGTCTCTGGGTCGGCACGATGAGTATCGGACTGCGGAAGTACAATCCTGCGGCGAACAACTTCTTCCGGTTCGAGCACGAACCCGACAATCCACATTCGTTGGACAAGTCGCGCATACAGGCGCTGTTTGAAGACGCCGGCGGGCTTCTCTGGGTATCGACGTATCGCGGCGGACTCAACAGGTACGATCCGCGGCGCGATCAGTTCATCAACATTCGTCCTGCGAGTCAAACCGAAAAGGGACTGAGCGCCCGATCGGTGTACACAGTTTGCGAGGACAAATTCGGCGACGTGTGGATCGGGACGGTCGGCGGCGGACTTAATCGCTACAATCCTACCACGGGAAAATTCAAAGTATATCTCCGGTTGCGAAGCGCCGCTCCGACATTGCGCCGGAGCGAAGTTGCCGACACACTTGCAGTCAAGACCGAGGCGATTCTCTCGCTGTACGAAGATTCCTTCGGCGAGTTGTGGATCGGGGCGGCGGACGCGCTGTATAAATACGACAGACCGCGCGACCGCTTCATCGCGTTTCCGACGCCGAAGTCGGCGAACAGCTCGCGGTTCGAAACAAACGTGAAGTGTATCAATGAAGATGCAACGGGAACTCTCTGGATCGGAACTCACGGCGGAGGCGTGCACCGCTTTAATCGAGCGACGCAAACTTTCCGCACGTATCGAACCGTGGCCGACAATCCCAGGAGTCTCAGCGGCATGGTAGTCTGGTCGATCTTGCGCGATCATGCGGGAACAATGTGGTTCGGAACGTTTGGGTCGGGCATCAATCGATACAATCCGGCAACCGACGACTTCACGCGTTTTCCCGAAGACAGAAGCTCGCCTCTTTTCTCCCGCCTCGGATCAGTGTATTGCATTACCGAAGGTCCCGACTCGGCGCTGTGGATCGGTTCGTTCGCTGGGGGCATGCATCGCTTCGATCCGCGTACCGGCGAGGTTGCGACGTACTTAAAGCGGGATGGGCTTCCCAATAATTTCGTCAAGGCTATCGTGCCCGATGCGCGCGGCTTTCTCTGGGCGAGCACCGATCTGGGACTTTCGCGTTTCGATCCGCGCGCCGGCGTGTTTCGTAACTACACACACGAAGACGGACTCCACGACGATGTGTTTCTCTCGGGCGCGTACCATCGCGGACACTCGGGCCGGCTCTACTTCGGCGGCGAGAATGGCTTGACGATGTTTCGTCCCAACAGCATTCAGGAGAACACTCGCATTCCTCCCGTTGTACTAAAACATTTGTACCTCTTCGATCAGGAACATGCTGCGCGCGGAACGGGTTGGATGAGTGCAGGCGTGTCGCTTCCGTACAATCAGAACTTTTTGCTGTTCGAATTCGCCGCGCTCGATTTCGTGAATCCCACACGCCAGCAATATCAATACATCATGGAAGGATTCGATCGCGAGTGGCTTTACTCCGCCAATCGCCGCTCGGCAAGATACACCAACCTGCCGCCGGGGCATTACATCTTCCGCGTGAAGGGAACGAACAGCGACGGCGTTTGGAACGACGAGGGTACGTCGCTTGCCATCACAATCATGCCGCCGTTTTGGGAGCGATGGTGGTTCCGCATCGTTGTGGGACTTTTCATTCTCGCTTCGATGTGGGGCATTTACCAATATCGGGTGAACAAGCTGCTCGATCTGGAACGCTTGCGCATCCGCATCGCCAGCGATCTGCACGACGACATTGGCTCATCGCTGACAAAGATCTCGCTGCAG
>JACRFA010000314.1 GCA_016218065.1 Ignavibacteriota bacterium
GACGTCTATTCCGACGTAGAGAACGGTAATCATCAGACAGAGACCAAACAAAATGAATGTTGATCTCGCGTACCCCGGCAGCCGCAACTCATTCATAGCCAGCACAAATCTCCCCTCAAACAATCAGCGGATTATGATCATCCTCCTGCTGACGTTTTTGCCGTTGCTTTCCAATCGGTACGTGTACACGCCGCTCGTCAAACCGTGAGCGTCGAACTCCACTTCATATCTTCCGCGTTCAAGTCTCTCATGTATCAACGTGGCAGTTTCTCTCCCAAGTATGTCGAAGACCCGAAGCGACGTGAACCCCGAGACCTGAATCGCGAAGGGTATGTGTGTGGAGGGATTGAATGGGTTTGGAAAATTCTGGCTCAAGCTGAAATCGAGAGGCGTACGTTCTGCCACTGACGTGATGCTCACCTGGACGGGATCAGTGAAATGCTGCGTGCTATCGAGATCAACTTGTCGCAGCCTGTACAGCCATGAGCCGCCTGTGACGTTTTGATCCGTGAACGTGTAGTCGTGCGGTGTGTTGGTCGTTCCATGGCCGGCAACAAAGCCATTTGGGACTTCACTCCACGTCGCCACGCTCTCAGCTCTCCGCTGTACGTAGAAACCGTAATTGTTGATCTCGCTCAGGGTGCGCCAATCAAGCCGAACGTCGCGGTTGTTCACGGCGGTCGCAGTGAACGAAACGAGTTGCACCGGAAGAACGGAAATCGTCAGCGCTGCATTGTATTGTTTTGAGTGAACGACAAAATCGCCGGTGTCGATAATATTGTTGTTGTTCTTGTCGTGCCAGACGGCGACGAGTAGATCATAGACGCCGGTGTCTTGGGAAACGGAAACGACAAAGTTGCGCGACACAGAGCCGCCTCCTGCAAAGAAGCTTGCCTTAAGATCGCGCGGCGGATCGGAAACAAACGAAGAGGCGCCTGTCGGGGCGATGGACGCCGCGAGAATGAGCGACATGTCGTCGGTCGTTGTTACGGAATACTGAATGGAAAATGTCGAACCCTGCGCAACGACTGATTGGCTTAACCGGATGCTGTCGATTGTTGCTGTTGCGCCTTGCGTGAGCACGTACGTTGGATAATAATGTCCGAGAATCTGCTGCCAAGTCAAAGTTCCCAATCCATGTGAAGTTCCTTGTGCGCAGGGAGACGCGGTTGTGACGCGCGTGCCGTTTGCCCAGCGTACCGTACCCCATTGGCAGACGCCGCGGCCGTGACCGTTCGGCGTTTGTCCGGCACAGACCTGATCGGCAATGCACGGCCAGGAAGTGCCCGTTCCCGTAAAGCCGTCGCCGCAGCCTTTGTTGTTGTTCTCAGCGGCGTATTCCGCGCGTGCAACGGACGTTCCATTTAGGACGATGTAGCGCGTCGTTGCATCGACAGCGTTGTTGGCGTTCGTCGATGTTGCAGAGCCGAACACCTGACACGAGGTGTTGTCGCAGATGTCGTAGTTCGAGCGGAGCGGATTGTACACATACCACAAACCGTAGCTTCGAATGGAAACTGCTCCGGCTTGCAATGAATTCATTCCGTTGCTCAGCGATCCCCAACACGAGTACCATTCAGCGGGCAAAACATGCTTGCAGTATGTGTCGAGAGAATAGACTTCGACAGTCGTACAAGACGTGCCGGTGCAGGATCGACCGACTCTGATTGAGGCGGGGAGGAGAACAGTTGTCAGAAGTGGAGGAGAGGAGATTGTGTTCTCAGTCTCGCATGTTGCGCATGTGTCGATGGGGGACTCACTCGACTGCTTGTGATCTTTGCTTTCATCGATGATGTTCGTTCCGAACCCAGGTTGCAACCGAATCGTGAAGATCCAGTCTCCACCCGGCCACGTCTCGATGTTCATTCGTCGTTCGGTGATGTAACCTGATTTGGCAAACGAGAGATGCGGTGTCGATGAGTTGATGGGAAGAGAGGTTTGGAAAAAGCCACGCTCATCTGTTTGAATTTCTGCGCCTCCTGCGATTCTTATGGTAACATTCTTGAGCGGAACTCCACTGGTGCGATCAACGACGTACCCCAGAACGAGCGTCGCATCGTTTCTTCGTTGGGTATCGATGGCTCTCAATTCTGCCGGGGCGATAAGTGGATCGAGAAAGAATTCGTATGACGATTGTGCGTTTGCTTCGACCTCAATGTGAGAGCTTATGCTTCGAAATCCATCTGCTTCAATCGCGACATTCCACGTTCCGAGCGGCAAGGAGATTATCGTAGGATTGAATGTGTGCAGTTGATCGCCGCTGAGCATTTGCGTCTCGCCGTCGTGGTTCGCAATCAGTTGAACACGATCTGGCTTGACTGCGACGCCTGTTGCGCTGTTGTAGAACGAAAGATCAATCGACGACTCGCTCGAAACACCTGTGTGAGCGGCGGTAATCAACAGAACGAACGTTAAGAAGAGTCGGTAGCTCATTGTCATGAGGATTCCTTTTAGACTTTGTTGTGAAGAAGAACTTCAGATGCTGAAGTAATATATCTGAAAAAAGAAGTGTCGGCAAGGTGTCATTGCGATTGGAGACTGGGGAGTGGCGGGGGTTGGAGTGATGGAGGGCTGGAGTAGTGGAGTGATGGAGTGATGGAGTGATGGAGTGATGGAGTAATGGAGTAATAGAAGTGATTCTTGCTCGTGTCTGAGTTACCTTCGTGCACCTTCGTGCCTGCACGCCGGAGTGCCTTGGCCGTCCGGCAGGCGGGCAGCGCTTCGGCACGCAGGCGTGTTCTTCGTGGATCAATGCCTTCGTTTTCCCCCATCCTGAAAAGAAAAACGCAGAGAAGCTAACCCCTCTGCGTTTTCAGAACGTCGCTTCGGTTACGGTTGTTGCTACTTGAGCAGCGTCAGCTTACGAACCGCGTGTGAATTGACGCTCTGCAATCTGTAGAAGTACACGCCGCTCGGCAAGCCGCTCGCATCCCACTGAACGGAATATTCGCCTGCTGGTTTCGCCTCGTTTACCAGCGTTGCGACTTCGCGCCCAAGCATGTCGTACACTGTGAGCGCAACATGACTTGAGACTTGAAGCCGGAATCCAATGGTCGTCACGGGGTTAAATGGATTGGGATAGTTTTGGCCAAGCATGAATTGATCTGCAATGCCGTCATTCGTCGATACCGACGTCAGGCCATCGATGCTTACAGGATTCGAGTAGTATGACGCGCCGCCTGTTGAAGTCTGCTTGATCCGATAGTAAACTCGTGTGCTGCCCGGCGCGCTATCGATCCAGGAATAGTCATGCGGCGTCGAGGTAGTTCCGTGTCCTGATACGACGCTGCCGGCTAGTGTCTGATATTCCAGCGATGGCGCCACAGCCCGTTGAATTTCGAATTGAACATTGTTGGTTTGCGAAAGCACGCGCCACAAGAGTTGAATGCTATTCGCTGAACGAGCCGCTGTGAACTGCGAGAGCAAAATCGGTGAAACTCCAAGATCAGTGATCGTTACGTCATCGAGCAGAAGAAACTCACTTCCGGGTTGGCTCACATAGCGCCATCCGATGTACTGGTCGGATGAACCTGTGCTATCCGGCGATGTCACAAGCGCGGTCGACATTGCATACGCGGTGTTTGTCATCGCCGCGTTTCGATAGAGGGGTACCGGACTCATGCTCTGCGAATTCTGATCGTTCCCCCAACTCACTTCAAGTGCCTCGCGCTTCGTTGCGTTTGCCACGCGGGTCCAAAAGTCGATCTTGTATTGATGACCAGCCGTCATGCGCAGAGGCATTGAGAGGAGCCAGTCGTCTGCTGCGGCATTCCCGGGCGGAGCATAGGCGATCGTCGCGTAAGGATTTGACCGCGCATTCGATGTCGTCAACTCCCACGTGTAAGGATCGCCGTTGGAGTTTTCAGATGTCCAGCCATACGTTGAACCGTCGAAGTTTTGTGTGTAAGGGAATGAGGAGACCGTCGGGTTTCCTCCGGTCGTGAATGACTTCACCGCAACGTTCGATGCGTTACCGTTGAGATTGTAGGGAACGATCTTCCAGTAGTATGTCGTGTTGTATTGAAGCGGTGTCGGATGCGAGTAGGAGGTGGCGCTGCCCAGATCGACGCCGTTGAGTACGTTTGTCGGTGGGTTGTCAGTGCCGAGGAAGAGTCGATATCCTGTGGGGCATGGGGCTGATGGAGTCCAGCCAAGCGAAGTTCTCGGCAAAACATTCGTCGAGCCATGGTTGGGTGAAACCACGAGCACTTCGGACGGAACTGCAGTCGTCACGCGTTTGACAAGCAGGACATTGTCCACAATCCAGTAGCCGCCGCGTGAGCCAATCCACCGAAACCGGATGCGCGCGTGCGGAGAACAGTTGGTCACGCCAGCGATCGAAAAAGTCTCCCGCATGACGCCCGACAGCGTCGCGTCGGTAGAGAAGATTTCAACCCAGGAGTATCCGTCGTACACGTCAATTTTGGCGTGCGCAGAAGAATCGGCAAGCAGAAAGAATTGATCGAATGACAGAATGAGATCGTGGCTCGACTGCGCATTGAACTCAGGAGACTCGAGCACGATCTCGCGATCGCCCGGAAGATCGAAATCGACAATGGCAGCGGGCGCGAGAATCGGAGTGACAAGCCTTCGCGATTTGCCGTTGTCGAATCGCCACACATCGGATGTATTTCCGGCCAGCACACGCGTCGTCCAGCCCGAAGGAGGAGTAGTGCCCGATGCACTCTGAAAATCTTCGTCGAAGATGACGTTGACGGTTGCATTGTTTGTCTGCGGCAACACCGTTCCGATCCCGCCTGCCCTGATGGGGTCATTGCTGAGCGAGCCGAAAAGCAGAACGCTGATCAAGACAAGCAACGACACTCGTACATGTTGTCTCATGACTTCTCCTTTGGTTGATGGACTTGTGTTTCGAGGGGTGCTTCGGGGGGGGAAGAGAACCGCTGCGTGGGACAACTTCGGAAATTTCATCCGACAAAAAAGTGACTTCGGTCATCAAACACGGTGTGGGCGAGTGTTCATCGATGACACATAGGTGAACCTGTGACGACGCTCGCTATCTTCATCTCACCAACAATCACAAAACAAAAAACCCCGACTGTCAGCAGTCAGGGTTCTTGTGAAGACAAAGTACGATCAGTTCTATTTCACGAGAATCATCCGTTTCATGTCCGATCGAGTGCCGCTCGTCAGCCGGTAGAAGTACACGCCACTCGGGAAGCCTTCAGCGCTCCAGTGTATGGAGTACTTGCCCTGCTCCTTCGCGTCGTTCACGAGCGTTGCGACTTCGCGACCGAGAATATCAAACACCTTCAACGTAACACGACCGAACTCTAACGTCTGATATCCGATCTCTGTACTTGGGTTGAATGGATTCGGGTAGTTCTGATGAAGCGCGAAGACCTTCGGCTTTGCTTCCCCGGCGCTCGTCAGAACATCGACTTGAATCGGTTCTGAATAATGTATGGTCTGATCCAAATCGATTTGCTTGAGCCGGTAGTACCATCGTCCTGCTGTCGTTTGTGGATCGACCCACGAATATGTATGTGGTTCGATCGTCGTACCATTGCCGGCAACAAAACTGTTCGGGCATGTGACGAAACCTGAAGTCGCGTTGGCCGACTTCTGTACTTCAAATCCATAGTTATTTGTTTCGGTTACCGTTGTCCAATTCAGCTGCACTCGCCCCTGCGATGATACGTAGCCGACGAAACTCCCGATCTGCACGGGCAACGGATCTGACGACATGAAGTAGTCGAACATACCTGTGAATGCTGGAGTTGAGCTTTCCGGGAAACCGACGTTCGCCGCGTACACTCCGATCTTTGTCACATTCATCGCTCGCGTGAATGCCGCTCCGACATTGTACGTGACGCCGTCAGTTGACCAGTATTGCGTCCACACATCGGCCAGTCGCGTGAGCTTCATGTAGAGTGGAGTTGTTGGTGGAATTCCTAAGCCGGCAGATCCATGATCCTGATGGAGTCCGTTGACGAAATCCCACGCCAGTCGGCTGAGGCTCGTCCCGTCGCCGTAGAACTCGAGTCGTAGGTAGTTGAGTGAATCTTCCCAAACTTGAATGCCCTGCATTTGGTACGCTTGGTTCATCAGCCCGTCGAACTTCACATAGACGGAGAACGACTGCGGGTTTGCGACGTCCTGCATGACCCGTGGAGCGAAATTGCCTGACTCAGTGATGTCATGAGAAGTCCCCGCAGGCATACTGATCGAAAGCTGAGTTCCGGTCATGGAATACGACGCATCACTCCTCGGATTGATGAATGTCCAGACAGCAGTGTTCAGCGATGGGTCGTTGAACTGATCGGAAGCAAACGCGCCGGACGGCGGCGAGCCGGGCGTTTCGGTGATCACAACATTGTCAACGAGCCACCACCATGACCACCATCCTCGCCAACGGAATCGTACGCGAGCGTTTGCTACGCCGGCAACATGACTCGAGATGTCGAGCGAGAGTGTTTGCGGATTTGGCGTTGAGTGCGTGGAGTCCCAGATGGCAACCCACGAAGCGCCGTTGAAGATTTCGACTGTGCCTCGTCCGCCGGAATCGCCGCGGAAGAAGTGGTCGATGGATAGCATCACCGTCGAGTTCGCCGCGGCATTGAACGCAGGCGATTCGAGTGCAACATCTTCAGCGCCGCCGAGCCGGGAAAGTGAATCGCTATCGAAGATAGCTGCGAGGCCCGTCATCGGCAAGCGGATATCGCGACCGCCAGGATTATCAAATCTCCACTCATCATAACTTTGCCCAACCATTCTGTTATTCGTCCAACCCGCTGGAGGCGTCGAGACGTTGCCCGTTTTGAAAGTCTCCAACAATAGTCGCGTACTCGGCGCTATAGACGTTTCCGTAATCATCACGTCATCAACATACCAGTACCATGAGCAATTCCCCTTGAAGCGGAAACGAATCCGTGCATTGCTCACACCAGCGACTTGCGTGGTGATGTCGAGTGCTAATGTGTCTGGATCGGGCGTCGAGTACTTGGCGGAGTCCACAATCACCCATTGCAGACCATTAAATAGCTCGACGATTGCGCCCAGGCCATCGGTATTGTTCGATCGGAAATATTGACGGAACGTCAATGTGATGACGGAGTTGAGAGGCGCGTTGAACGCGGGAGATACGAGCGCAACATTCTCGGGTCCACTGCCTGTACCACAGGAAAGGAAATCACTGTCAAACACAGCAACAGGCGCGGTCTGATTGATCGCGACTGCGCGGTTTGCGGGATTGTCGAATCGCCACACATCGGTGGGAACGCCTTCGAGAATTGCGTTCGACCAACCCGAGGGCGGCGTTGATCCTGATGCTGTGCTGAAGTCTTCCTGCAGCAAGATCGAGCGAGGCCCGTCTGTCGGAGTTGGCACTGGCGCCGTGACGCCGACTGGCGAGACGTGATCAGTAGCGCTGATAGACTTGCGTTGCGCGGGTGCAGCGCTCACGAGACCGAGCACGAGCAGACAAAAGAGCGCGCGAGATACGGCTTTCATGAATCCTCCGAATATGAGAGACACGTGGACAAAATTGAATTTACCTTGGAAGCACATGTTGCAGCAGGGGATGGCAACGCCATCAACATCGTTAATTTGCGAGCACAAGATATTGACCATTGTCAACGCAACACATCGGTAACAGCGGGCTACAGAAACACAGAACCCCGGCGTTGCCCCCGGGGATTCTTGTGAACATCCTATGTCTGTTGATAATCTACTTTCGCGGGACAGCCATCCTGATTGTCGCTGTCCGACTTCCATGGACAGGAATTGCCGACACGATGTTTGACCTATATGTAGCAGCGACCGCTGGAATCTCCGTTCGATGTGTTACAGCTTTGCGCTGCATCGTCCGGTCATCATCTTTGAATCCAAAGATGAGCAGGAGAATGCAGTAGGCGAGACAAACGTAATCGAACTTTTTCAAGTAGCCCCTTTTGTTCGGAGAAGATTATTGGTTCACCTTCCCACAGATCTATCGGCGCATGAACAAAGCAAACAGCCCCAGCTCGAGAAAAGCCGGGGCTGCTTCAATATGAGAACTACTTCAACAACATCATCTTCTTGACATCGACTCTGGTGCCGCTTTGCAATCGATAGATATACATGCCGCTGGCAAGCGAGGTTGCATTGAGACGAACTTTGTAGTACTGACCCGCCTCAGCAACATCGTCAAACAGTGTCGCGACTTTCTGACCGAGCAGGTTGTAGATCTCGATCGTTGCCTTCGCAGTATTCTCCACCGAGAACTTGATCACCGTTTCCGGGTTGAACGGATTCGGGTAGTTCTGTTTGAGTGCGAATTCACGCGGCGCAGATTCGTTCACGCCAGTGAGTGTCGTGACGTTGATCGTGATCGCGTCGGTGTGGTGGATTGGTCCGTTGTTATCGACTTGACGCAACCTGTAAGAATACAGCCCCGTCTGAGTGAGAGTTGCATCGACAAATGAGTAATCGTGCGGTTCGTTTGTCGTTCCGTATCCGGGCTGGAAGCTGTTTGCGACATCGACAAAGTTCGCCTCACCCACGCGCTTGCGCTCGACGAAGAAGCCATAATTGTTGATTTCGCTGATCGTGCGCCAGTCGAGACGCACGCCCGCGCCGTTCTCGTTCAACCGCGCAGTGAAGGAGGCGAGCTGGACGGGAAGCGGGAACGCGGTAACCTCATCAGCGCCGATGTAGGGCGGAGTGACCCGCGAATCACCATCGAAATCCGTTGCGATGCCGGCAATGGGAGTGCCATCGTAATTATGATTAACCGCTGCAACGTTCAGATGCAAATCGGTTGCCGATGTAAAATCTGGCGAGAATGATTTTGAGTTCACATCTTGATTCGGCGTAAACTGAGTTTGCCACGTTGCGAGGTCAGCGATTGCAGTATAGGGGACGCTCGTGCCAATGCCGCCGATGCGCATCTGCGTGTTCGAACCGTTGAAGTAGTAATTGTTGTAATCCAACCCTCCGGTTCCCCATGCATAGGACGTGGACGGGGCGACAATGCAATAGTGATTGATGGTCGTCGTAGTTGATGTCAGATCAACAGAAACGATATTGTTCTTCAACGTGAGATTGGCAGGAGTCGTGGAACTAATGCGAATGCCACTCCCGCTCTGACTTGCATTGGTCGTTCCACCTTGTCCATCGAGGTTTCCCTCCATGCGAATGCTATTGAAGACCACTTTGTCGCCGTCCCCGGCGGAGATCCCGATTCCCAGCGCTTGGTCTCCAGCGGTTCCATTCGCGAGCACGTTGTATATCATGTTATTTGCTACCGTGTTGGAGGACGGAGTTCCTGAACCTGCGACTACAATACCGACCGCAGAAAACGTTCGGGCTTCAAAGATGTCATGAATGAGATTGCGCGTGACATAGCTGTTGGTGATAGCGGTCGCAGAGGGTGTCCAACCATCGTCGCCGAGCCCGATACCCACTCGATCCGTGCCAGAGGTCAGTGTCGCAAACGTCCCGCCCACAAACCGCACTACGTTCTGGGAAACAAGGGCAGCATTCTGATGCTCGAGCGTAATTCCCGCTTTTCCAATTTCGTCAACTCCGAATGCCGTGGGTCCAATCAAGTTACCCACTACCGTATTTGAATCATTGCTGTTGCCGGAAGCGCCCCGAAGATAAATGCCGTAGCGTACTTTGGTGATGGCGTTGTTAGAGAACGTGTTGGTGTCGTTGTCCGCGCCGTCGCTTGATGTACTTATGGTCGTGCCTGATGCAATAATGCCATACGTGGAAAGCGCACCGGTGCTTTGATCTGCGCCGCAAAAGAGATTGAGATTCTTGACTGTGTTACGCATAGCACCTGCCCCGGCGCCTAAACTCGACAGCCAAATCGCAGCAGTCCCGGTTGCGTTGTTGGTATTCTCGATCGTGAGGCTTCGATCCGTTCCGCCCGAAGTTGAGCCGTCAATCGTCACGAAGTCGGATCCATTCAACTTGATAATTGCCGTGGTCGAGGAGCCCGAAATAACTGGCGCGACCGTCGGATTAGTGAACGTTGAAGATGGCTTGATCGTAAATGTGTTGGTGACACTGGAGCCTGGATTCTGCTCGATGATCAGAGGGAACGTCTCTGACGCGCCATACGATGGGTCAATAAGCTCGAACGTCACCGGACCGGTCATGTATTTGCCATTGAGATCATTGATGGCCGCAGTAAGGGTGGCGTACTGACCGGTGGTCCCAACCGTGAACAAGCCCGAAATGGCCTGGAGGAGTTTGTACGCGCTCGGGCTAGTTGGTGGGGTACTTGCCGCCGGTGGATTTGCGGTCAACCCGCCCGCGCCTGCTGATGGTGATGCACTGACATTGGGAGTCCCGGCATTGTCTTGCGCGCAAATGTAGTAGAAGACCGAGTCGCCCAAAACAGCGCTCGCGCCAAAGCTGAATTGATACTGATCGCTTCCCAGCGATGTTGCCTGCGCGCTGACGTAGCTTCCGCCATTTATTCTCCAATAGAGAGCTGGAAGTCCAATGCCCGCGGTTGGTACGCCCGATGCATCGGTAATTGTCGCAGTGAGCGTACGCGCACCGGTTGTGTTGGTATTGGCCAGTGGCGTGTACGCAATGACAGGGGCAGTCAAATCTGCTGCGGTTCCAGCGAATTCATCCGCTCCGATATCGGGCGTTGTTCCGTTACGAGCGTTGCCGTCAATGTCAGCCGAAATGCCCGCGATAGGCGTTCCCCCGGATTCGAGCTGAGTAGGTATTGCAGGATCGATATGCAGATTACTCGTTGCGAGGAAATTCGGCGTTTCACTAAAGCTATTTGCATCTTGAGCAGTGGCTGTTTGCCAATCAGACAGCGCCGCTCGATCTGTGGCGACATCAAGTCCAACGTTTCCACCCGTTCCGCTAGCGCGAAGGTTGTTGTAGTTTGAAAGGAGTGTTCCCGTGGTTACTGTGCGCGAAATAGCGTAATGCTTTCCTGTCCCATCTCCGTTCGTTCGGGCGTTGTGAAAGTTGTTGTTTATTACGGAGTCAATAGCTGCCGCGGAGCGGTAATAGCAAGAACTACTACCGTTGTTGCCTGATGCTGGGTTTCCACCGATGCGTACTGAATTGTAGAAGACTCCAACTGTTCCACTTCCCTCAACGGAAATTCCGCGCAGAGATCCTGCTGTGCCGGTATGGGATGTTACTCCCGCCGTGTCTAAGTAGATAAAGTTGTTGTATATCCGCGAGGGAATCAATGTGGAAAAAGCGAGCAGTCTGAACGCCTTTGTGTTAGGACTGGTTGCGGTTGCGCTCGGTGATATATCATGAATCTTGTTGTTGAACGCCTGAATGCTCATGCTTGTGCTGTTAGTGTAAATGCCATTCAGAGCAGTCGCAGTCGTTGTCGGGAAGATGACCGTGAAGTACATGTCGTTCCCCGAGATCTCGACATTTGAGTAACCAGCCTGTCCGTTGATTGCAGCCCCGTTGGTTGCCGTACTCTGTTGCCAATCTCGAATGACATTATTGCGAATCTTGCATCCATTGGACAAGACGGTGGTCGAACCGTTGAAGGTGACGCCGCCCATCGGCCTGCTCGCGACCGTCGCGGGATCGTTTGCCGTCAGTAAGCAATTCTCAACGATGTTGTTGTTGTTGGCGATGTTGATGTTGTTCGTCGTGTTGGGAATGTCGAACAATATCGCGCCGTTCGTTGTTGTTGTCGTCGAGCCTGACGACTTCACCGTGAGTCGCTTGATCGTACAATTCTGTACGCCCTGTTGAATGATGATGCCGCCCCCCGCGGTTGTACCTGTGTACTGAAGTTCCAGAGCTTCCGCACCACCAGGACCGGCAACAGGTGATCCGATGCCATCTATCGTCACATAGCTCGTTCCGCGCAATCGGAAAACGAAGTTGTTGTTTGTAGCGCCGGCCCGCGTCAATATGATCGACGCACCTGCGTCGGGCCTCAGGGTGACGGTATTCGTCGCACTCGTGCCGGGAATGTGATCGATGCGCGCCGAATCTGTCGCAGCTAACGTGAAGCCATTCAACATAGAGAGAGTGATTGGCGCCGAGATGCCGTTGTCGCGGAGCGCAGCGAACGCAGCCTGCAATGTCGCATAGTCGCCTGCCGCACCAACGGTTTTGTTCGTGGAGATCGGAGTAGAGGGCGGCGTAAAAGTGTACGTGGTACCGCTCGCCAAATTAGCGACGGAGTTGATCGTTGCGTTCTCAACCAATGTGGATGAGGTCGCGGGGGCGCCTGGGGTGACGCTGATAATATGTCCCTGATAGAAATTTGCTGTTGTGCTCGTTGCAAGCATGTCGGCGATACCAATACTTGCAGAGAATGTCGCACCGCCTAGATTCATGGATCCGTAAACAAACTGGATGACATTCGAAGTCTCAAAGAGCTTGACTTGAAAGTTCAACACTGGGGCTGTGTTGCCTGTGCGGGCGATATCTTTGTATTCGACTGTCAGAACTCTGTTAGGAGCTGATCCTTCCAGAACGTAGTGGACTGTTCCAATGGGCTCCGTATCGAGGTCGTCCCAGAAAGGGCCAAGTATGATGCCGGCGGAGCGCAAGCTATTGGAGAGAATGCTTGATGTCATTCCTGTATTGAAGGAAATCCATCCTTCTGATGAAGCCCTGAATGTTGTATACGCGATTCCGTCATACATAAAATTGAAACCTATCGGGGCGGCCGCTGCGAGCGTATCATCGTGCCCCGGATCGATCAAAAGAGTGGAGCCTGTGATGGCAGTGTACGTGCCTGCCGATTCACCGAATGAATACCCACCGACGCCTGCCAGACAGATGTTGGCCAAGAACAAGAGCGGCATCAGTGCGAAAAAGGCTATAGCAAAACGCTTCATACCGTTTCTCCTTGAGAGATTGAATGTTTGTTTGAGTTGATTTTGAATTCTGATCGTTTGTATAGACACCATTTGTGTTTCAGTTCGAGGCTTCAAGACGTAATGCGACAAGTTCAACATTATGCCGGACGGCAAGGCACTCCGGCCTTCAGGCACGAATGTGCATGAAGGTTCTACTCATGCAAGCCAAATCTAATTCTTCGTGTTCCTTCGTGCCTGCACGCCGTAGTGCGTTTCGGCACGCAGGCGTGAACTTCGTGGGCAAAGAAGTACGAGTTCTCAGCAACCTGTTAGAAGCGCCCTCGCGGAGGTGCTCCTTCTTGCGGATGAGTATGTATTGTGTTGATTAGAGTTTCGTTGGAAGACTGCGTCGTGCACTGCGCCTTTACACGATGTCGGCGTTACCTGTTGAACATGTTATCCGGGGCTGAGTAATGCCCCCGGCATCTGTCTCATCTAAGTAATGTTGACCTTGATCTTGATCGTTGACCGGATCGCGCTTATGAGCGCGGAGAGGAATGATTGGCTTTGTGGGTTCCCCTGCATGCCTTCGACAAGTGAGAATCGATATCCCGTGAACCCGCATGAATATACTTCATTTCAGTTGAGATTGTCAAGAGCACGCAGATGTTTCTTATTCGGAAATGTCTGTAGAGGAGGGAAGTCATGAGAGGATCTTGCGGATGGTTGGCGGACTGTCTGGCTCTGCGAAACTGGTCGCACTATGCGTTTGTCAGTGCGTTGCGTTATGGGCGTGGATGGCTTGTCGTCGAAGCCAAAGGCGAGCAAAGCAATAATGTACACGATACAAACGTAATCGCATTTCTTCATCTCTCAATTACCCAAGATGTTGAACACACAGAGAGAAATGTGCCCGATCGAATTTCTGCAAAAATGAAGAAGACCCTCAATTGCTTGAGGGTCTTCTTGCACTCTACGACTCGTTACTTCAAGAGCACCATCTTCTTCACATCAACACGCGATCCACTCTGTAGCCGGTACATATATATTCCGGTTGCAAGAGATACACCGTTGAGCCGCATTTTGTAGTACTGTCCTGCTTCTGCGACGTCGTCGAACAACGTTGCTACTTTCTGACCGAGCAGGTTGTACACTACGAGCGTCGTCTTCGCGGTATTCTCGACCGAGAACTTGATCACCGTTTCCGGGTTGAATGGATTCGGGTAGTTCTGCATGAGCGAGAACTCGCGCGGCGCCGTTTCGCGCACATCTGTCGCTCCGAGAACAATCGTAATCGGATCGATGTGGTGTGCGGTACCGTCGAGGTCCATCTGACGCAGACGATATTGATACGATCCGCTGCTCGGCACGGTATTATCGACAAAGTAGTAGTCGTGCGGAACGAGACTTGTTCCGTTGCCCGGGATGAGATCCGAGACCGACGTCCACAATTCTGTTCCAGTAGTGCGGCGCTGGACGTAGAATCCGTAGTTGTTTGTCTCGCTCACCGTTGTCCAATCCAGCCGGACGCCGCCTGTTTGATTCACGCGCGCCGTGAACGCTGCAAGCTGCACTGGAAGGTTGTTCACGTCGGTGCCGAATTCCACTGCCAAAGGCGAAGCAAACATCGGGGCACCCGCGCCGTTGTTCCGATATTGAACGCCGAGAGTTCCATCGCTGTTCTCGATACCAATGCAAGCATCATTGGCAATGGAAGTAGGCGCAGGCGTTGTACTCAGCAGATCATTGTATTGCATCTTGATGTTGTTGTTGCTCGCGTAGAGAATGATCTGGAATGTGATGGAGTCGGTGTTTGCACTCCCGTTGTAGTCGTGCCACTGATACCACGTTGCGACAAACCGGGTGGCGTTGGCATCATAATAGAGCTTCGCGTTCGGGAAGAACGACGTTCTACCATCAAGGTCTTGCGCGCATCCGGCAACGATGTTGTTCGGTGTAGCTGCGGCAGGAATCGTCAGTGATGAGGCGGCAGTGGTCGTCCCGATTCCAAACGTGAGGTACCCGTTGGATCCAACGAAGACACTGTCATACGTGTTACCAAAATATGTGAACGTGAATCCAATCGGCGCTTTGAAGTAACCATCATCGGCATCGCCGCTTGTCCACGTCGCAATCTCGGTGTGTCCTCCGGTGATCGGATCAATCCATCCGTACGATGGTTGGGAAGGAGAGCCGCCGCCTGCGGGTGTTGAGTTGGCAAAATAGTATCCGCCTGTCCCCGCGCCGCCGCCTCCGTAGTTCGGATTCAATTGCGTCGTGAACGACCATACCGGGCAGCTTGTTGCATCGCCGCCTGCATTTGTCGGGACGACTTGCCAGTAATGCGTTGTGTTGAACACGAGATCGGTGACTGGATCGTACGTAAGCACGTTGCCGAGATTCGTCCCGTTCACGATATTCGTCGGCGGATTGTCTGTGCCGAAGAAGAGCTTGTAACCTGTTGGCGATCCACCGGTGCCAGGGGCGCTCCAGTTCAGCATTGTCGTGGCTGAAATGTTTGTGCCTGCATCCGCCGGCGAAACAATGCCCGCAGGTCCAGGAGGCCCGGCAGGCGGCTCTTGCACACGCACGCTGTCGATGAACATGTTGTTGCCGTACCGGCTCCATGCATGGAACGCGAGGTTTACCGTGCCGGTGTATCCCGTCAGGGGAACTGTATGCGATTGCCAGCCGGCCGCAGCATTGTATCGCTGATACATTGCCAACCGCGTCCAGTTCGTTCCTGCGTCAGTGGAAATCTCCACCGTTACGCTATCGTAGGTTGTTGTGTATCCCGGATCGTGGTACATCTGGAAGATGACCTGCAATCCGGCAGCAGGAATCTGTAGTGGTCGCGTACTCAAACGTGCATGGGAACCAGCTGAGGCGCTGTACGACTGGAATCGCGCTTCGCCAACGCCGCTGTAGGGCATCTGTGTTGGGCTTGTTCCAGAAGTTACGCGAGTCCAATTGTAGGTACCACTGAGAATCGTCGATGTCCAACCGTACGGTGGGAATGTTGTCGATTCAAATCCTTCGCCATACGGGAATGAAGTAATAGTCGGATCAGCACCGGTCGAGAAGGACCACACCGGGCAGCCGCTCGCGTTACCTCCTCCATTGTAGGAAACGATCTTCCAATAATACGTTGTGCCGTAGGAAAGATTTCCCGGAGGATTGTACGAGACAACATTCCCCAAGTCGACATTGTTGAGGATATTGTCCGGGGGATTGTTCGTTCCGAAGAAGATTCTGTAGCCAGTCGGGATGGTCCCGGAACCGGGCGCGCTCCATCGGAGTGAGTCGGTGATTGCTACATCAATGCCGCCATCTGGCGGACCGACGAGGCCGGCGCAGTTTGGCGGACCAACGGGATTCTGCTCGATGCGGATTGAATCAACGCCGGTTCCGTACGCCGCGCCTGCGCCGTTGCTATTGTCTCTGAATCGGAAATAGAAATTGCTGCTCGCATACGCGGTGAGATCGAGAATCACCTGGTTGTAGGAGGTCTGTGCAGCCGCAGCAGAGAGTTCCGCGAGCGTCGTCCATGTTGCTCCTCCGTCAGTGGACACATCAAACCAAGTCGTGTCGTTGTTAACAACATCAGGTTGCAGCGATGGCGTTTCTTCTTTTCCAAGAAGGTCTTTGTCATTGGCAGCGCCGGAAATGTCGTCGTCCTTCCACCAGAAGGAAATCCGATGATCGGTAGGGAGAACGACTTGCGGTGATAGCAATATCGAGTTGGCGTGTGCAGGAGTGTAGGCAATTCTCGCGCATCCCGTGCCGAACGCGGCTTCAGTTCCGCGCGTCCAGGCCGGCGTTCCGCTTGTGGTCCAACCGTACGCAGGGAATGTTGTGCTCTCAAATCCTTCTGCATACGGGAAGCTCGTGATCGTCGGGTTAGGCCCGGTTGTGAATGACCAAACAGGGCATCCCGTTGCATCGCCGCTGGCATTCGTGGGGACAATCTTCCAGTAGAATGTCGTCAAGTAGGCGAGATCGCCAACCGGATCGTACGTGAAAACGTTCCCCTGATTGACGCCATTCACGATGTTATCCGGGGGATTGTTCGTCCCAAAGTAGAGTTTGTATCCGGTTGGTGTTCCGCCTCCAATCGGTGCACTCCAGTTCAATGTTGCCGATACAAGAACTGGTGTCCCGCCATCGGCAGGGGACACAACACCGGCACAATTGGGCAGTGTGAGCGGTTCACCGAGAATCGCTTCGATCATGAAGCGGCCAAACTGCGTATAGTTTGTGAATGCTCCACCAGCCAATGCTGTCCCGTAATAGGCGTTGGGGCGTCCAGGCGATTGTGCCTGTGTCCCGAGGGGATAGGTTGATACGCCTCCGTTTTGGGCGATGCCCGCGTAGATGTCCTGATCAGCAACATTCACTGGTGAAGTAAGTGTGAATGTCTTCATCGTTGATGTGTCTGCTGTTCCGATCGTTGCCGTCGTATCGGAGTAGCCGATTATTGTACCGGCGGAGTTGAGTAGCACTGCGTAGATTTTTCGGCCAAGTGTTCCGGAAGGTGTAATGTATGCCGAAATATGAGTCACCGAGCGAGAACCGTTGACATAGAATCTTGAAAGAAGCGTGCCCGACGAAGTGTTGTAGCCCAGGTATGTCGTCGCGGCATCCGTCGGGGTGTTGTGAGCAAATGTGTTGATGTTGGCAAGCTGCGTAAAGCTGCTTGAGTTGTTCGTGTTGTTTTCATCAGCGGGAACACTCACGGTAACGGTATTCGTTCCTATCGTCGTCGGCTGGAACGCTGCGAACGTGACGGTTGTAGAGGCGCCGGCTGCAAGTGAGGCGATTGTTTGCACGTCGGTGAAAGCGTTGGCCCCCGTGATGTTCAAAGTAACGTTTAACGATGCTAGCGCGTTTGCTCCGTCATTGCGTACAATAGCGCGGATCGTATCGATTCCGTATGACGTGGGGATTTTCCCCATTGCATAAAGGTTCGCTATTGCGGCATCATTGGCGAGCAGTTGACCAATCAAGACATCATCGAGCCACATTCCGTTGCCATCAGTGTCTGCATGCTTGAAGGCAATGAAGATTTGCTGTCCCGCGAAAGGAGTGAGATTCGCGGCAAACCGAACCCACGTTGAGGCAGTGAGGTTTGCCACATCGATAGTCAGCAATGTGGTCGTGAAGCTCGCGACCGCCGTGTCAGTCGTTGAAACAAGCACGTCGAGTTGATCGGGTGGGAAAGGGCTTGTGTACTGCTTCCGAACGAAAAAGATGACTGAGTCGCCAGTCGAGATCGTAGTCTGTTGCGGTGTAACGAGCCAGTCTTCGCCGCCAGTTCCTTGGTAGTTGATGAGTGCACTTGCAGCGCCCGAATGGAACTGGGCCGTGCTACGAATCCATGCATTTGTTCCCAGTGGGTTCTTGATCGTCCAGCCTGTCGGTGGGAATGTCGCGCTCTCAAATCCCTCGCTCACCGCCAACAGTGGTGACGAGATCGGGGAAAGAACAGTGCGTTGTTGTCCCGGTGC
>JACRFA010000310.1 GCA_016218065.1 Ignavibacteriota bacterium
CACGAGCGGCACTTCGTAGATTGTCGATACGTCGCGTCCATCGACCACGGAGTCGGCATCGACATTTGTGAACAACGCGATCTTCTCCCGCACGTCATCGCCCAGCGGACGATCGGTGCGGCAGATCAGCGCGTCGGGTTGGTGTGGATTCGCGCCGAGGATGTTGAGCGCGACGGCGCCGACAAATACATGAAGAATCTCTCCGGCCTGTTGGTCGCGCCGGGATTCGGCGAGCGCGGCATCGAAGGAAAGATCAAAGCCGTCGAGTTCGTTCGCAAGAACAAGATTCCGTTCTTCGGCATCTGTCTTGGTTTGCAGTGCGCCGTGATCGAGTTTGCGCGCAACATGTGCGGCATGGAACGCGCGAACAGCACGGAATTCAAACCGACAGATCAAAACGTCATCGACCTGATGCTTGAACAGAAGAACGTGAAAGAGTACGGCGGCACGATGCGGCTTGGCGCGTTCGCCTGCAAACTCGCGAAAAGCTCCAAAGCATCGCACGCATACCGGCAGGAAGTGGTCACCGAGCGGCATCGTCATCGATTTGAGGTGAACGACGCATTCAAGGAAAAGCTCGCAGCCAAAGGCATGGGCTTCACGGGCATCTGTCCCGACAACGGCCTGACGGAAATCATCGAACTGCCCGATCATCCCTGGTTTGTCGGAGTTCAATTCCATCCGGAACTCAAGTCGCGAGCCACCAATCCACACCCGCTCTTTAGAGAATTCGTCCGGGCAGCAATGGAATTCCAGGAAGCCAAATACGGAAAAGCGTAGGCCTGAGCGAGTTTTTTTCGTGCGCCGCATTGCTGGAGTTGAAAGGAGTTGCTGCGGCGTAGTTTTTCTGCTATATTCCCCAGTGTTCTTTTCCATTCGGCAGCCGAGCAACGCTTAGCAAGCGAGAGTCGTAACGCATTTGTGCCAGAGGAGGGGGTGAGTGATGATCGGGAGCCTGACGTCGCAGAGTGTTCTCTACCTGAGTGTGTGTTTTGTTGTAGGATTCGGCATCGCGTGGCACATCAGGGGTGTTCTCTTGAACAGGCGATTCGCTGAGTTCAGTCGCGCGTGGGAAGCGAAGTTGCGCGAGAAGAATGCTCAGCTCGCGACAGCCCACACTGACGTGAACGTACGCGTCAGCCGCATCAGAGCGTTAGAGGCGGAGTTGAGTGCGGAAGTTGCGGAGCAAAGCAGGCTCGTGAGTCGCCTCCGCGAATTGCAGCAGAAGATGGAGAAGTCGAGCGAGGTTGAATCATTGCTGCGCGATGCCGAAGCGCAAAAGGAAATGGCGCAAAACGAAGCCGCTCGCCTCAGACATCAACTCAAAAATCTCGAACCTCTCACGCATCTTCTTGCTATACGCAACCAACGCATACGCGAGTTGGAATCACGTGTTGCTCCGAAGGAAAAGGACACAGAATACGAAACGCTTCATCGTGAAAAAAATCAGGAAATCGACCTGCTGAAAGAGCGAATCAACATGCTTGAGTCTGCCGAGAAGATTGTGCAACACTCTGTCGCCTGATGCATGACAATACGGTTCCTGATGCCCTGTCGCTCTGAGCCTTGCCTCCCAAAGGTGCCGTGCCTGCCGGCAGGCAGGAAGAGTCCAGAATGACAATGCAATGCCTTAGAGTGACGAACAGCTCGCCGCATTTTGTTCTTTAGATCATAAAAGGTTTTTGGTTGAAAGAAATTCTACGCCGGATGATTATGCCGGCATTGGTTTATTGCGCGGCGGTCTCATCCGCTTTGCCGCAAACAGAGGTTGCCCGTCCTGTCTCAGACATTATACGAAAGGACGGAGCAGATCTCTTGCGTCTGACCGGCTACGGCTTCACGAGTCCGCTGCGATGGGATGCGCAAGATGCTCTCATGCTCGGCGGCGTCGCGGCGGGAACAGTAGCCTCAAGCACGCTTGACGACGAAGTGTACGACATCATGAGCCGCAACCATACGCTGTTCAATGACAAGCTGGATGTTTTTTTTGAGGCATACGGCAATGGGCTTACGGCTGCTGTGTTAGCCGGAACGCTATATACCGGGGGTCTCGCGTTCGAGAATTCCTGGATGCGGGAAACAGGCATCGTGCTCGCCAGCGCCATCGTTGTTGCCGCCGGCACGAACACCGTGTTGAAGTACGCCGCGGGGCGCGCCAGACCTTACACAAACTTGGGCAACGATGTCTTTCATCCGTTTGTTTTCAAATCCGGGTTTGTTTCTCTCGCCTCGGGGCACACGGCTGTTGCGTTCACCGTCTCGTCCGTTCTTGCGCGCCGCATCGACAACATCTGGGCATCGATTGCGCTGTACGCGGCGGCGACGTTCGGGGGCGTGGCGCGGCTATACTCGCGCAATCACTGGCTGTCGGATGACGTGCTCGCAGCAGCGCTCGGCATCAGCGTGTCGCATTCTCTCGTCTCATGGTACGAAGGCGGCATGCCGTCGCCCGAGGCGGGATTTCAGATCATCCCGCGAAGCGACGGCGTAAGTTTCGTGTGGAGATTCTAGGCGAGCGAGTATCAACCCTCGCTCTCATCTCATCGCAGAAGGATCATCGCCTTCACGTCTTTGAATTCACCCGCTTCGAGTCGATAGTAATACACACCGCTTGGCAGCCCCGAAGCGTGCCATTGAATTGTGTACGCGCCGGCCGGCCTCACGTCATTCACCAACGTCGCCACATTGCGACCAAGTACGTCGAAAACCTTCAACGACATGAAACCTGAATCCTGAATCGAGAAGGGAATGCGCGTGGCAGGATTGAATGGATTCGGATAGTTCTGCTGCAACAAAAATCCTGTCGGCGATTCCGCCTGCACACGCGCTTCGGTCAAACGCATGATGGGCGAGTAGGTCACCGTTCCGAAGACTGCGCTGTCGGGTCGATGAACAATCCATTGCTCCACCATGACGGAGTCGTTCGTGCCCCAGTAGTTGTTCTGCGCAAAAATGTCCTGCGTACCGTTGTTGTAGAGTTGATAGATGACGCCGCCGTTGTTGTTGTTCTCGAAAACATTCTTTCCGTCATCGGACGTGTCGGCGTTGCTCAGATTCCCGACGTTGGGTCGCGGTGAGTTCGTCAGTCCGCCCGACGACACGACCGTGATGCCCCAGTAGTTTCCC
>JACRFA010000313.1 GCA_016218065.1 Ignavibacteriota bacterium
GAATAATGGAGACTGTCACACGTTGTCCCTGCAGACGCGCGACTGTCAGACTCACGCCGTCGATCGCAATTGAGCCTACAGGAATAACGTAGCGGAGGAATTCCTCGGGTACGCGCACAACAATGAGCCAGCTTCGTTCATGTTGTGCAACTGAGTGAATCGATCCGACTCCATCGACATGACCGAGAACGAGATGACCTCCGAGCCGGTCGTTCAATCTCATCGCAAGCTCAACATTCACCAACGATGATTCTCGAAGATGATTGACTGTTGTTTTGGATAAGGTTTCTTCAACGGCTTCCACCGTGAAGTTCGTTTCCGTTCGCGCAATGACAGTCTGGCAAACGCCGCTGATTGCCACACTATCGTCGATGTGCAACTCGGATGCGCACTTCGGAGCGTGAATGGAAATCTGAATGCCGCTTCCGATCTTTTTGACTGCGGCTACTTTGCCGATCTCCTGTATGATGCCGGTGAACATTCGCTAGGCCTTTGAAAAGTGTATCAACGTATCATCGCCAATCTTCTGCACAGCGGTTGTCTTGAAACCGAACGCTTCCCCTAATTCGAAGGAGACGCCATCACTGAACGCCGGCGTACCACTGCCGCAAACTTTCGGCGCAACAAAGATGCTCATCTCATCTATCATTCGAGCCTCCGCGAATTGAGTGAATACATCACGTCCGCCTTCCACAAGCACTGAGCCGATACGTAAGTCGTACAGCGAACTCAACATTGTCGTGAGGTCGATTCTCGAGTTACGCGACGCAAATTCAAGCACACGAACTCCCTTTTGCCGCAACGACTCAACTTTGCGCCGATGGGCTGAGGCTGCCTTCGCGGTTGTGCAGAGGATGACTTGTCTTTGAATCTTGGCGGCGAAGGTTTTTTCTTTGCCGCTCACTCGCAATCGGCCATCAAGAATGATTACCGCCGGATCACGTCCCTTCACGAGTCTCACATTGAGTTGCGGATCATCTTCGATGATCGTTCCTGCTCCGACAAGAACTGCATCGTACTCCGCTCGCGATATGTGTACGAGCTTCAACGAATCCGGCGAAGTGAGATAACGTGGAGCGCTACGTTTTCGGGCCGGGGCGATCTTGCCGTCGAGAGTTTGCGCGATCTTGACATGAACGTACGGCATCCGCGTACGCATGTGTTTGAAGAAGAAGCGATTCAACTCCCTGGCTTCGCGCTCAAGCACGCCAACTTTCACATCAACGCCGGCAGTTCTCAGTCGCGAAATTCCCTTACCCGCAACAAGCGGATTGACATCCCGCGTTGCAATGACGACGTTCGGAATGCCGCGTTGAAGGATGAGATCGACACACGGCGGAGTCTTTCCCTGATGTACACAAGGTTCAAGGTTCACGTAGAGTGTTGTGCCGTGAGTGTTTCCCCGATATGTCCGCAGACATTCGACCTCCGCATGCGCGTTGCCGAATCTTCGGTGATATCCTGACGCGAGTATCTTTCCGCCCCGAACGAGCACGCACCCCACCATCGGATTCGGACTCACGAAGCCGGTTCCTCGTCGAGCGAGCTTGAAACACTCGCGCATGAATATTTCGTGTACGGAATTCGATGTCACGCGTCGCCTATCTAACAACAAAAAAAGAGGACATGATGATACGTCCATCTCATCCATGCCCTCTGAGTTGTTCGCGGTTTTAGTTCTTTGAGAGCGTCACTTCCTTTCCGGTTTTGGCCGACTTATAGACGGCATCCACGATGCGCATTCGTTGAACGGCTTCGTCACCGGTGGAGACAACTGAATGATATCCTTTGACCGCTCCGATGAAATGGTTGATCTCGTTTTCGTACGAGCGGCGGAAAAAATGCTGCGGCGATTCCAGTCGCGCCGGCGCAAGGTTCACGAGACTTCCGTGCAGTTCCTTGTTGATGCGCAACGGATTCAAACTCGCCGTTCCCTGACGTCCATAGATATTGCAGTAGTACACATCCTCACTGAGGAATGTTGACCAGCTCGCTTCGATGTCGAGAACGAGGCCGTCTTTCATGTGGAGGTGGACGATTGACGTG
The DNA here is from genome assembly GCA_016218065.1 of Ignavibacteriota bacterium. Taxonomy (GTDB): domain Bacteria; phylum Bacteroidota; class Ignavibacteria; order UBA10030; family UBA6906; genus CAADGV01. Next base: position 2,047 of record JACRFA010000313.1, read on the forward strand.
TCTTCGACTTCCTTATTCTTCTGTTGGAACGTGGACGCGCTCACGCGCTTTACCTCGGGATAGCTGAGCATCCAAAACGCGAGATCGAACATCACAAGTCCTAAGTCGAGAAACACGCCCCCGCCTGCGATCGCCTTCTTGTTCATCCACGGATTGTTATTCTCGCGACGTCGGAGCCAGCCCGATTTTGCATACATCACTGCGCCCAGCTCTCCACCCTCGACGAAACTCTTCATGAGCATCGCATCAGGACGGAACCGATGGTTCATGCCGACCATGAGGTTGTGTTTGCATTCTTTGGCAGCGTCGGCCATTGCAACGGCCTCGACGAAATGACGAGCGATCGGCTTCTCGACCAGCACATCTTTCCCGGCCTTCATAGCCGGAATGGCGATGTCCTTGTGTGCATCTGTTGATGTACAGACGATCACCGCGTCGCATTCTTCGTTCGTAAGCAGCTGAGCGAAATCGGTGTAATGCTTCTTGACGCCAAATTTCTCCGCCACAAGTCGTGCGCGGCCCTTGTCGCGATCACACACGGCAACAAGTTCGACTTCCGTTGACTTTTTGAGAATAGGTAGGTGAACGACCTGAGCGATCCAGCCCAGACCGACGACGCTGACTTTGACTTTTTCCATGTGAGGCATTTGTGAAATCAGTTTGCAATTGCGCCGACTGTTCTCGCGAGAACAGCATGTTCTGAATGGAGAAACTCTGAAGCAACGTTGGCAATACCTTCTGCATCCAACTTCACATCCCGATACAACTCGTCGGGCGTGCCGTGATCGACAAACCTGTCGGGCAGGCCGTGTATCTTGAGCGAGACACGCCGCGTCAGTGTTGCAAGCGCCTCTGCAACGGCGCTTCCGAATCCGCCAACGCAAGAATTGTCTTCCACAGTCATCAAGTATTCGAAACGATTTGCTACGTCTTCGATCATCACGGCGTCGATCGGTTTGACGAATCGCATATTGACAATCTCGGCGTCGATACCTTGTTGCGCAAGAATCTCGGAGGCCTTCAATGCATTCTGTACCATCAAGCCTATTGCAAGAATTGCAAGGTGTTTGCCCGGCCTGACAATCTCTCCCTTGCCAATCGGAATCTCCTCGAAGCCTTCCTTCAGGGGAATGCCGATGCCATTGCCGCGAGGATAGCGAATCGCTACGGGACGATTTTCCACACGCGTAGCAGTGAACAACATGTTGCGTAATTCGCTTTCGTCCTTCGGCGCCATCACGATCATCTCCGGTATCAAACGAAGGTATGAGAGATCGAACGCGCCGTGATGCGTCGGCCCATCAGCACCGACCAATCCGCCGCGATCCAGCGCAAAGATGACGTGGAGATGCTGCAGCGCGATGTCGTGGATGATCTGATCAAAGGCTCGCTGCAAGAATGTCGAGTAGATCGCTGCAATCGGAATGCAGCCTTGGGTCGCCAGCCCGGCGGCAAACGTTACTCCGTGCTGCTCTGCGATCCCAACATCGTAGAAACGATCCGGCATTTCCTTCTGCAGGAAGTCTAAGCCGGTTCCATCGGGCATTGCCGCCGTGATGCCAACGAGTTTCGGATTCTGTCGCGCCAATTCGACAACAGCTTTGCCAAAGATTTTTGTGTAGGATGGCGGTCCGTCAGATTTCTTCGCCGCAACTCCGGTGACTTTGTCGAACGGCGTAACGCCATGAAGTCGCTGCACATCTTCTTCCGCAGGCTTGTAGCCCTTTCCCTTCTGCGTCGTAACGTGAACGAGGATCGGGCCGCGATATTCTTTTACGTCCCTGAAGATCTCAACGAGTTGAGCGATGTTGTGACCGTTGATCGGCCCAAAGTACCTGAAGCCGAGCGCTTCGAAGAGCATTCCGGGCGTTACGATCACCTTCACGCCTTCTTCCAGTCGCGCGGCAACGCGCCGAATGCGATCTCCCCACGTATCGAGTTTGCCGGTCAGCTCGTACACATTGGCTTTGAACCGATTGTATGACGGATTCGCGATCAGCTGTGTGAAGTAGTTCGAGATTGCCCAGACGTTCGGCGCAATCGACATGTTGTTGTCGTTGAGGACGACGATGAAATCCTTCTTCAAGATTCCCGCGTTGTTCATTCCCTCGTACACCATGCCGCCGGTCATCGAGCCGTCACCGACAATTGCAACGACGTCGTAGTCTTCGTTGTTGAAGTCGCGGGCGGCGACCATCCCAAGCGCGGCAGAGATTGCTGTGCTCGCATGCCCGGCGCCAAACGTATCGTATTCGCTTTCAGTTCGCTTCAGGAAACCGCTCAACCCTTTGTACTGTCGGATTGTGTGGAGCCGGTCTTTTCTTCCGGTGAGAATTTTGTGGGGATACGCCTGGTGTCCAACATCCCACACCAATTTATCATGCGGCGTGTTGAAGATATGATGAAGCGCGACAGTTAGCTCAACTGAACCGAGGCCGGCGCCAAGATGACCGCCCGTCTTCGACACAACATCGATCAGATACGCGCGAACATCATCTGCCAATGCCTTCAATTCCGGGACTGAGAAATTCCGGAAATCGGCAGGCACGTTGACGCGATCAAGCATTGGATACGTGTGCTCACTCATCCTCAGAGACATCCTTCCTTTCATCCTTCTCCGACTCTTCGTCTAAAACGCCGCCAAGCTCGGTAAGGTGAAAATTCCCTTCCATGTCTTTCGAAAGTTTCTTCACACGCATCTCCGCCTGCGACAACCTTGCAACACATGTCTTTGACAGCTCCAGCCCTTCCTCGTACATTTTCAAAGCTTCGTCCAGCGGAACTGTGCCCTGCTCCAACTCATCGACGATTTGCTCCAGTCGTCGAAGAGACTGTTCGAATGTCGGCTTGTTTTCTTTCTTTGCGGACATCAGCTTACCTTTGATAGCGCCTTTCCGTCATGGAACGTGATTTCGATGTCGTCTCCGGTATTCACATCGCGTCGCGATCCTGCAATGCGCCCATTCTTTCGCACGATGGTGTACCCGCGCCGCAGAATCGATTGCGGATCCAAAGCTGCAAGTTGATCGCGAAGTGAATTCGTTTGGGCATGCAACAGCGATACCTTGTGTGTCATTGCCGCAGTCATGCTGCGTTCAAGCTCATCAACCCGTTGATCGTATTGGCGAAGAAGATCCAGTGGCCTGTTGAACGAATAGCTGCGAAGGAGATTTCGAAACCGATCCTTATGAAACTGTATGGATTTTTGTATGCTTCTGTAACTATGATACCAATAATTGAAAATAGTATCAAGAAGAGCAGATTTGTCTGGCACGACGAGCTGAGCAGCAGCGGTGGGAGTCGGGGCACGCAGGTCGGACACGAAATCCGAAATCGTGAAATCAACTTCGTGGCCGACCGCGCTCACAACAGGAATATGCGAAGCAACTATCGCGCGTGCCACAATCTCCTCGTTGAACGCCCAGAGATCCTCAAGTGAGCCTCCGCCCCTTGCGACAATGATCAGATCGACCTGGCCATAGTCATTGAAGTCCGCAACTGCGCGGGCTATTCCCCTTCCCGCCCCAACACCCTGAACCTGAACCGGACAGAGCACAATCTCGATCGTCGGGAAGCGCTTCTCGAACACATGAAGCATGTCAAACAAAGCTGCACCAGTCTCAGAGGTTACGATCCCAATGCTGATCGGATACCTAGGGAGAGATTTCTTCCGCTCCTCGTCGAAGAGTCCCTCAGCAGCGAGCTTGCGTTTCAGCTTCTCGAAGGCAATCTGTAACTCGCCGACCCCAACGGGTCGCAGGCTCGTGACATCGATTTGATAAATGCCGCGAGCTTCGAACAGAGTTATTCTTCCTGTCGCGATCACCTTCATTCCATCTTCCGGCGTGAATGAAAGTGATGGAGCACGGCTTCGCCACATGACTGCCGAGATCAACGCGCTGCTGTCCTTGAGACTAAAGTAGATGTGGCCGGAAGAATGCACTTTGAAATTTGTGATCTCGCCTTCGACACTCAACGAGGTGAATCCTGTTTCGAGCGTACGCTTGATTCGTCGTGTGAGTTCAGAGACAGTCAGGACTTTCGGCCCGGAAGGTTCTTCGTATTGATCGAGAAGTGATAGCTGTGTGCTCATCACCTTCAATATCAAAAAATCGGGAGAGATATCCAATGTCTTCTTTGCGTTCGGGAGTCGGAATCTGTATATTTTTGTCGGATTTTTTGAAAGGCGATGATGAAACTCGACGCTCTTGCAATTGCCGCACACCCGGACGATATCGAACTGGCATGCAGCGGCACAATCATAAAACTCGTGAGACAAGGAAAGCGAGTAGGTATTCTCGACCTGACACGTGGTGAACTTGGCACCCGCGGCACCGAGCAGATTCGTGAGCAGGAAGCCCGCGAAGCAACGAAGCTGCTGGGCGTTCACGCTAGAGAGAACCTAGGATTGCCTGACGGAAACATAGAAGTCAATCAAGCCAATAAGCTCAAAGTCGTTGAAATCATACGGAAGTATCAGCCCGACATCATGTTCTTTCCCCATTGGCTGGAGAGACATCCCGACCACGAACACACGCACCAACTTGCGCGCGAAGCCTGGTTCTATGCTGGACTCGCGAAGATCATCACGACTCATGACGGCAAGAACCAGGAGCCATTTCGTCCGCGAAGCTACTATCACTTCATGCAGACGTACGAGTTCAGCCCTTCATTCGTCGTTGACATCTCTGATGTGTACGAGCAACGAATGGAAACTGTGCAAGCATTCAAGTCGCAGTTTCATGATCCGAGAAGCAGTGAGCGCGAAACGTTTCTCAGCAGTCCGGGCTTCATGCGCTTTTTGGAATCGCGTCTCGAGTATTATGGCGATAGAATCGGCAGGAAGTACGGCGAGCCATTCTTTTCAGTCAATCTCGTAGGCATCGAGAATCCCTTCCATCTCACCATCTGAACACAATGCCGAACATTCATCCGCTGATTGTCCATTTTCCGATTGCACTCCTGACCATAAGTTTCATTTTCGACGTGATCGGAATGCTGACCGGGAAAAAGGAATTCACTATGAGTGCATGGTGGATGTTGTTGATAGGTACGATAAGTGTGGCGGCAGCGATTGCTTCGGGTCTGTCTGCTGCAGGCGGTTTGGAAAGTTCGTCGCAAGCGAGGGAGCATATCGAGAATCATCAGGAGGCGGCTCTTGTTGTAGCCGGCGTGTTCGCGTTCCTTCTTCTCTGGAGGGTCGCCAACAAGACCCGCGTGCCTGATCGTCGGTGGCTGTACTTGGTTCTCTCCGTCGTGGGACTCGTCGCTGTGTGGGTCACGGCACTTTACGGAGGCGAGCTGGTTTACGAGTTCGGTGTTGGCGTTGCCAAGTGACGAGATTCGCCTGCAAACGATTCGTGCGATTCTCTTTTTGTTAATGGAGTTAGTGAATCCACTTTGAGTGAATCAAATGCTTCGCTGGTCATCTTTAGTCTCGCCTCTTGCGATCTCCTGACCATCGTTACAAGAAAGCCCACGAGTATGACAATCACGCCGGACCAGACAAGATTGATGTACGGCTTGAGGCTCGCCTCAACGACAAGCACATCAGGATTGGGAGCATTGGGCGTTTGGGCAGCGACAACCAGATCAGTGTAGGCTATCTCCACCTCTGATCGCCCCTTGTTCTCACGATCGGGCTGCATCGATGCGATAGTGAATTCGTGCCGTTTTTCGAAGATAGCCGGGACCTCTGAGACCTCGCCACGAGAGATCTTGCGGCGAGGCGCAATCTCCTTAGGCCGCTTGCCGTAATTTGAGACGAGCAGCGTCGCACCAATCTGAACATCTTTTCCCTCAAGCATCGCCGCTTTTTCTATGACGGGAAAGTCAAAATCGACAAACGTTACATTGAGGTCGCCGATCTTCGTTGTCTCGCCTTTCTTCAGCCTGAATCGTTGCGCCGATGATTTTGCGGTCGCGTCTTCCTGCTCCAGCGACAGCGGCGCGACATACAAATCTTTCGTGATGAGGTTGACGATGTCGGGATTCCGCATCAGTCCTTCGTTGTATTTGCTGTAATACATGATCGGCGCGACAGTGTACCGCTTCCCCTCCCTCTCGACCTGCACTTCGAAAGCGTACTTCTCCTCATCAATAGGCCGATAGCCCGTGTAGGTCAGTCGATACCCAAGCGCATCGACAGGCATGTCTTGTGTTAGCGAGAGGGTTTGCTTCTCGTCGTACTTTGCCGATCCGACAAACCCAATGAACATGATCGCAAGGCCAACATGCGCAATCGATCCTCCGGCATATTTGGGATTGCCTTTGACAATTCGCCAGCCGACAACGAGATTTGCTGCGAGCGCGAAAATTGATCCAAACACAAAGAGAGCAACGCGTACATCAGTGATTCTTGCAGCAAACGCGAGCGCGATCGTTCCGGCGACCGCAATTGCTACAGGCACTGCGAACACTCGCGTCAGGCCGCGCTTCTCGGTTCGTGTCCACCAGAGCAATTGTCCGACGCCTGCGAGAATGGCAATGACAATGCCAATGGGAAAAATTGTGGTGACGTAATAGGAGATGTCAACGGCGGTAGTTTTACCCTGAAGGATCTGCGTAATGATCGGTGAGGAAGTTCCGACAGTAATGAAAAGTGCAGCAAACACGAGCGCCGCGGAACCAAGGAAGAGCGCGAACTCTCGCGAAAGGAACGTGTGCGTCGGTGGAATCTTCGGCATCTCGTTTCTTCGGAGAATAAGAAACGCGAGGCCAATGCCGATGAACAACGCAAGCACACCGATCAACAGCCAGTACACCATCATGCCCGGATCAACGAAGGAGTGCACCGATGTTTCACCCAGAATGCCGCTCCTCGTAAGAAACGTGGAGTAGAGAACCGTGATGAAGCAGAGCATCGCAAGAACAAGATTCGTTCTGACGAACGCACCGCTCTTCCGTTGCGTGAGAATCGTGTGAATCGTTCCCACCGAAAAGAGCCAGGGAACAAGTGAAGAATTCTCGACCGGATCCCATCCCCAGTACCCGCCCCAACCCAGCGTTTCGTATGCCCAGAACCCGCCCATCATGATTCCGCAGCCGAGCACGGTCGCCCCATAGACGATCCAGGGAGTCGCGGGACGAATCCAGTTAGCGTAGTCGCGCTTCATCAGCGCAGCAACTGCATACGAATACGGAACACCCATCGCGGCGAATCCGCTGAACAAAACTTGCGGATGAATAACCATCCAGTAATTTTGCAGCAGCGGATTCAGGCCTCTTCCATCGACAGGAACAAAACCGGCTTGGACCTGCCCTTCCCACGTTTCCCAAACATACAGAAAGGGATTCTTGAAGATGAGCATCAGCAGTAACGCCGCCTGAATGGTGCTATAGATTGTCATAACCTGCGGCTCGTAGCCCTTGCGCGCAGTATCACGCATCAGAAAGACGCCGATCAGCGCCGTGAAGAGCGTCCACAGCATAAAGCTTCCTTCCTGTCCCGCATAGAACGTCGAGATGAGCAGCGGCGTGGAAAGGCTTCGCGAGCTGTAGCTCCAGATGTACGTGTATTGGAATTGATGGGTGAGAATGTTGTAGAGCTGATATGCGGAGAAGAGGACGATCGTACCGACGGAGGAAAGAAAAAAGATTCTTGCTGCCCGGAGAGCTTTCTCGTTTCCACTTCTGTGATTTTCGAGAAACGCAAACAACGCGGCGAGACACGCCACGAACGCAAACTTCACAAGAAGTCCACCAAGCATGGAATAACCTTACGAGAATTGAAAAGAACAGTTTACAATCTTACGACGCGGACAACTCAGGTATTCTTCTTCAGCTCATCAGCCTGCGCCTCGTACTTCGAGGGACATTTGGTCAGAACCTCCGTTGCGCGGAAGTAACCTTCCTCCGGCACGTATCTTCCCTTCGCGACAACGCTAGTTGCCAATTCGAAGTTGTTCGGCGCAGCGCCATCAAGCACAACCTTACACTGCGTGCCTGACTCATCCTTCAGATAGAACGTGAATGTGGATGACTTCGGATCGAAAGCAGATTCCCTCTCCTTCACCCACTCACCTTTGAGCTGCACTTTCTTGTGCGTTCTCATCGCTCCGGAGACGTCCGTATATTCAACGTTGCTCTCAAGGAATGAGTACGATCCAAAAATAATGAAGGCAATGACGATGATTGCGCCAATGATCACTTTCGGTTTCATTTTTCCTCCCACGTTTACTTCTGTAGATCTCGTTCCAGTTTCTTGAGGCGTCCGTCTATCCGGTTCAGATAGCCAAAGACGCCGAGCCAAATGACCAAAGCAACAATCAACACAACGTATAACGAGTTTTGCGACAGAAAGTCCAATTATGCACCTTGTTAACTGAAATGTCTTTTTGATTCCAACGTCTGTGCGCGAACCTGCAACTTCCACATCCAATAGTACAAGCCGGTGAAGCCCGCCAGCGAGCTTACGAACACGATGAGCATCGTCGCGTTCATCTGAATCTTTCCTTGCACGTTCAGAATCGGCTCAGGGTGCAGACTCGCAAGCATCCGCGGCATGATGAACATGAAGAACGGCATCGTGATTGCGGCGATGATCGAGTACACTGCTGCCAGCGTTGCGCGCTTCTCCTCGACTTCGACTGCTGAGCGCAACGCGAAATACGCGCCGTAGATCAGCAAGAGAACGAATATTGAAGTCTGCCGTGGATCCCAATTCCAATACGTCCCCCAACTAAACTTTGCCCAGATGGCGCCAGTTGCTGTTGCAAGGAAGCAGAACAGAAAACCCAAACCGGCAGCTGCCGATGACTTGATATCGTCTTCCGTTTGCTTGTTTCGCAGATAGCGTATTCCGTACACCATGCTCGTAACAAATGCGACCACGCTCAGCCAGGCAGTCGGTACATGGAAGAACATAATGCGCGCTTTCTCTTCGAGCGCCGGTATAGTCGGAAACTGATACCACGCTTGCGGCTGGTTCACCATCGGCAGCCCCAGCGCCAGAATAACGACCACTGTCATCCACACAAACAGAACGGCTTTGAGCATTAATCCTTCCAAATGTATTCAAACAAAATCGACGACGCCGTTACGACGACGACAATATATGAAACCAGAAACTGAAATTCACCCATTGCTTCGCTCAGGAGGGCGCCTTCGACCGCTAATCGGGTGGCGTTAATACATGTGAGCAACAGCGGCAACAATATAGGAAAGGAAAGAACGGGATACAAAGTTCCCTTCGTGTTCGCCTTGGCGATGATGGCGGCGATGATCGTTGAAGAGGCGGCCAGACCGATACTTCCCAGCAGAATTGTGCCTGCAAAAATCGAGAACGACTGAATGACGAAGCCATTGAGAAAAATGGCATAGAGAATCACGGTGAAGAGATTGACGCCGACGATCAGAACAAGATTGAACAGCAGCTTGCCGAAATAGACTGCACTAGGCTCAGCAACGAGCTGCAGCGTCATGACGGTGCCCCTCTCCTCCTCAGCGACAAATGTTCTCGACAAGCCGGACATTGCCGCGAAGAAGATGACAACCCACAGCATTCCCGAGAGCGCATCGACCGGGGCGCTTTCGCTTCCCAAGGCAAAGACAATCACGGAGATCGTCGTGACAACGAACATGACCAACGCGCTGATGGCGTACCGCGTACGAAGCTCGCTGTGCCAGTCCTTCAGAAAAATGCTGATGGCTGAGAGGATCCAGCGTTGATATGGCTTTTCAGTTTGCATTCAGATCCACGCGCGAGTCGTACTGGTCAACATCGGAAAGATCGTTCGTAGCGACTATGAGAATTCCATTATTCCGATGCTCGGCCATGATATCCTTCACCATCTTGATACCATCAACGTCAAGATTCGCCGTCGGTTCGTCCAGCACGAGGATATCAGGCTTGTGTGAAAGCGCAAATGCGTACTTCA
>JACRFA010000315.1 GCA_016218065.1 Ignavibacteriota bacterium
ACTGCTCGATGGTGGAGGAGTTGACGAAGCTCGTCCGTATTAGAACCGAGAAGTTCCTCACGATCAAACTCACGCCCAACGTCACGCACATTTCCGAGTTCGCGCGCGCTGCTGAAGGCGCGGGTGCAGATGCAGTTTCCGTCATCAACACGCTCATCGGAATGGCGGTCGATATTCGTCGGCGTGTGCCGTTGCTCTCGACCGTTACCGGCGGACTGTCCGGCCCGGCGATCAAACCCATTGCGCTCGCAAAAGTATTCGAAGCGACGAGAGCAGTCAAGATTCCTGTTATCGGAATTGGAGGAATCATGAATGCGACGGATGCAATTGAGTTCCTCATGGTCGGCGCAACGGCAGTTCAAGTCGGTACGGCGAATTACATTGATCCGGCAGCGGGAATCAAGATCGCCGAGGGCATCAAGAAATTCTGTGAAGAACAAAACATTGCCGATGTCGGAAGTCTTGTCGGCTCGTTGAACGCAAAAACTGAATTCTCCGCAATCTCCAGCTGGTTATAAGTCACGCCGTGAGTCAATATTCAAAATCCATCAAGTTCCTGTACGGATTGCAGAGCCGCGGCATGAAGTTCGGACTTCGCAACATCAAGTCGCTACTCGCATCGATCAACAATCCGCATCAGAGATTTCCTGCGATTCACATTGCCGGTACGAACGGCAAAGGATCGACGGCGTCGTTCATCGCATCGATCTTCATGGAGGCGGGATACAAGACTGCGCTCTACACTTCACCTCATCTCGTCAGGTTCACGGAACGCATTCGCATCAATGGTATTGAGATTCCAGAGCAACGACTCGCAGCATACGCCGACCTGATTCGCGATGAAGTTGAAAATCTGCATGCGACGTTCTTTGAGGCGACGACATGCATCGCGTTTCAATACTTTGCTGAAGAAGGTGTGGAGATTGCCGTGATCGAAGCCGGACTTGGTGGGCGACTCGATTCCACCAATGTTCTCATTCCTCTCACGAGTATCATCACGAACGTTTCGTTCGACCACATGGAACAACTGGGCACCACGTTGCGGAAGATTGCATTTGAAAAAGGGGGCATCGTCAAGCCTGGCGTGCCGTGTATAACTTCATCGACCGATCCCATTGTTCTCAATACTCTGAAACAAATCGCACAGACGAAAAACTCTCGTCTCATCGAATCACGTCGTGCATTGAAGTGGCAGGCTCGCAGCGGCAAGCATGGACGTGTCACAGTCGCGTTCAAATCTTCCCGAATGAAAGTCTCGAATGCTAAGCTTGGTTTGAACGGCATGCATCAGTCCGAAAATGCTCGAACCGCGGTTGCATGCATTGATGTTCTCCTGAGAAGGAAAGTGAACCGATCGCTGTTCCGCGACCTCGACGCAGGTGCGGTTCAGAGAGGACTTCTGCATGTCTCACGCAACACGGGACTGCGCGGAAGACTTCATCAGAGCACCCAGGATCCTCGGTTCTTTTTCGATGTCGCTCATAACCCGGACGGCATGAGGACACTCTTTTCGTCGCTACCCTTTCAGAACTTCGTCGCGATCTTTGGTGTTATGAGGGACAAAGAGTACGAAACAATGGTGAACATCCTGGCCGAGAACGCCGAAGCAGTCGTCGCAGTCAAGCCGCGAACAAAGAGGGCGTTGAGTTCAAATCGGATATTTCGTCTGTGCAAGAAGGCTGGAGTCCAGTGTCTTGACGGTGAGGGGATCGCGGAGGGAATCAGAATGGCAACACGAATAGCCGGTTCGAGAAAAATTCTGGTGACGGGGTCGCACTACGTGGTCGGCGAAGCTCTGCAGGTGATCGGCGCTTGAGTTGGGAGGAGCGATCCAATCACGACAAAAGCTTGACAATCAAATTCAAATACGCTATATTTTCGGTGGAATAATGAGGAAGAAAGCGTCTCCGAAGAATCACCACCTGTTCAGAACTCATCAGCTATTTTCATCCAACCAATAACTCTCAATCGTTCTCCCCGAAATTTTGTTTTGCGAGCTCGAGGTTAACGCTTGAAGACAAATACTTTCATAGGATTCTCGTTCCATGGCAATGATGGACATTGCGGAGCTCAAATCTAAAAAGATTGCAGAGCTCAATCAGATCGCAAAGGATCTGAACATCACTGGCTACAGTGATCTGCGTAAGCAAGAACTTATTTTCAAAATTCTGGAAGCTCAGACGGAACAAGGCGGTCTGAGTTTCAGCAAAGGCGTGCTGGAAGTGCTGCCCGACGGGTACGGATTTTTACGTAGCGTCGATTACAACTATCTTCCATCGCCCGATGATATCTACGTCTCGCCGTCACAGATCAAGAAGTTCAACCTGAGAACCGGCGACACGGTAAGCGGTCAGGTGCGCCCTCCGAAGGAAGGCGAGCGATTCTTTGCTTTGCTTCGCGTCGAAGCGGTGAACGATGAGAACCCCGAGTCGATACGCGAGCGGGTGTTGTTTGATAACTTGACTCCGCTGTACCCAAATACGGCGCTGCAGCTTGAGACTGCTCCCGGCGAATACTCCATGCGTATCATGGACCTGTTGACGCCGATTGGCAAAGGCCAGCGCGGTATGATCGTCTCGCCGCCAAAAGCAGGGAAGACGATTCTGCTGCAGAAGCTTGCCAACAGCATTTCGCGTAATCATCCCGAAGTGAAGCTCATCGTGCTGTTGATCGATGAACGACCGGAAGAGGTAACGGACATGGAGCGATCTGTGAACGCGGAAGTTGTCAGCTCAACGTTCGACGAGCCGCCGGAGCGTCACGTGCAGGTCGCCGATATGGTTTTGGAAAAGGCGAAGCGACTTGTCGAGACGAAGCGCGACGTTGTGGTTCTGCTCGATAGTATTACGCGACTCGCACGAGCGCACAATACCGTCGTTCCGCACTCAGGAAAAATTCTCTCCGGCGGTGTGGACGCGAACGCGTTGCACAAACCGAAACGCTTCTTCGGCGCCGCCCGCAACATTGAAGAAGGTGGAAGCCTGACAATTGTTGCCACGGCTCTGATCGAAACGGGAAGCCGCATGGACGAAGTGATCTTTGAGGAGTTCAAGGGCACGGGCAATATGGAAATCGTTCTTGATCGCAAGCTGAGCGACAAGCGTATCTTCCCGGCCATCGATGTGAATCGGTCTGGCACACGCAAGGAAGAGTTGCTTCTCGAAGCAGACGATCTGAACCGCGTGTGGGTATTGAGAAAATTCCTCTCCGATTTCAATACCGTCGAAGCAATGGAATTCCTTCTCGACAAGATGCGCGGCACAAAATCGAACAAGGAATTTCTCCGATCCATGAACAGCTAATTCGCAGGGGACACCATGAACGAAGTCGTCATCGCGAGCGCAGTGCGAACCCCCATCGGATCGTTCCGCGGAACAATCAGTTCTCATTCCGCTCCGCAGCTTGGCGCGATCACGGTCAAGTCGGCTGTCGAGCGCGCAGGTGTGAAGCCGGATCAAGTTGACGAAGTGATTCTCGGTAACGTGATTCAAGCCGGCGTGGGTCAAGCGCCTGCTCGCCAGGCGGCCATCTTCGGCGGTCTCCCGACTTCCGTTGAGTGCATGACCGTTAACAAGGTGTGCGGATCCGGACTGAAGGCGGTGATGCTCGCGGCGCAAGTGGTTGCGCTCGGCGATGCGAACGTTGTTGTTGCTGGCGGCATGGAGAGCATGAGCAACGTGCCGTATCTCCTCGACAAACTTCGCGGCGGAAACAAGATGGGAAATGTCGAACTCGTCGACGCGTTACTCAAGGATGGATTACTCGACGTGTACAACAACTCGCTGATGGGGAACGCGGCAGAGTTGTGCGCACGCGAATGCCAGATTCCTCGCGAAGCACAGGATGAGTATGCCATCATGAGCTACACGCGAGCGCAGCAGGCGACCAAAGAAGGGCGGTTTGCCAACGAGATTATCGGCGTTGAGGTCGAGGGAAGAAAAGGGGAGAAGACGACGGTGTTGGTCGATGAGGATCCGACAAACACGAGCTTCGACAAAATTCCGAAGCTGAAGCCTGCGTTTCAAAAGGACGGCACAATCACGGCGGCCAATGCCTCCAAGATCAGCGATGGCGCGGCAGCGCTCGTCATCACGTCGGCAGAGCACGCAAAGAAACTCGGACTCAAGCCTCTTGCCCGCATTATCTCGCAGGCCTCGTCGGCGAAAGATCCTCTTTGGTTCAGTACGGCGCCGGCAGATGTCATCGCAAAAATCTTGAAGCGCGCCAATCTATCGATCAAAGACATTGATCTCTTCGAGATCAACGAAGCGTTCGCAGTCGTTGCGTTGGCAGTGGCGAAGATTGCAGGACTTGACACTTCAAAAATAAACGTGAATGGCGGTGCGATTGCTCTCGGCCATCCCCTTGGGGCCAGCGGCGCACGCATTCTGGTAACATTGCTTCATGCATTGGAACAACACAATCTCAAACGCGGCCTGGCTGCGCTGTGCATCGGTGGGGGAGAATCGTCCGCGGTTATCGTCGAACGAATCTAACACCAGGTGAGCAAGTGGACTTCAAAAACGTAACCGTCATCGGTGCGGGAACCATGGGCAATGGCATCGCCCATGTCTTCGCACAATTTGGCTTCGCTGTTACACTCCACGATATCAAACAGGAATTTATCGAACGTGGCCTTTCCGCGATCAAAGGAAACCTTGATCGTCAAGTCAAGAAGGGGATTCTGACCGACGCAACGAAGGCAGAAACGCTCAGCCGCATTAGTTCTACAACCGACCTCAATGCCGCAGCTGCCGCCGCAGACATCGTGATCGAAGCAGCCACCGAGAATCAGAAGATCAAGAACGATATCTTCAAGACACTCGATGGTGTTTGCAAGCCTTCGACGATTCTCGCATCGAACACTTCATCAATCTCCATTACAGAAATCGCTGCGATCACGAAACGTCCGGACAAAGTGATCGGCATGCACTTCATGAATCCTGTTCCGGTGATGAAGCTGGTGGAAGTCATTCGGGGATTGGCGACATCGGATGAAACATACGCGGCTGTGAAGTCGTTGACCGAGAAGCTCGAGAAAACTCCTGTTGAAGTGAACGACTTTCCCGGATTCATTTCGAACAGAGTTTTGCTCCCGATGCTGAACGAGGCGATGTACTGCGTGATGGAGGGTGTTGCCACGCCCGAGGCGATTGACACTGTGATGAAACTAGGGATGAATCATCCGATGGGACCATTGACGCTGGCGGACTTCATCGGGCTTGATGTGTGTCTCTCGATCATGAACGTTTTGCATGAGGGTTTGGGTGACTCGAAATATCGGCCATGCCCGTTGCTCAAGAAGATGGTCGCTGCGGGCCATCTCGGAAGAAAGTCCGGAAGAGGCTTCTACGATTACGAGGGCAAGGCGTAGCCACAGATTTACACTGATTCATACAGAGTTGGACTTGAAAACACAGCCACAGATTTCACTGATTCACACAGAGTTGGACTTGAAAGCACAGCCACAGATTTCACTGATTCACACAGAGTTGGATTTGAAAACACAGCCGCAGATTTACACTGATTCACACAGAGTTGGTCTGAAACCTGCTCTTGAATTTCGGTAGGGCGAGTCTCGAATACAAGAGAATGATTCTGTAGTACATGTGCAATCTGTGGCAAAGAACAATGGAAAACACAGCCACAGAGTTCACTGATTTACTCCAGAGTTGGATTAAGTTGATTCACAGAGATCAGCCTTCTTCGAATGGCCGACGAATTTCTGTACGGGGATTTGACCTACGCAATCATTGGCGCCGCAATGGAAGTGCATAAGACTCTTGGGCATGGCTTTTCGGAATATGTGTACGAAGAAGCTCTATGCTACGAGATGGGGAAGAGAGAAATTCCAGTTGAGCGCCAGAAGGATGTGAACATACGTTACAAGGACTATCTTATCCCAAGAAAGTATCGGCTTGATGTTCTTGTCGATGGTAAAGTAATTGTTGACAACAAAGCAACCTCGGGACTCACAGAAAACGACGAAGCACAACTGCTGAACTATTTGAAGGCGACAGGGCTTCGAGTAGGGCTGCTCTTGAATTTCGGTAGGGCGAGTCTCGAATACAAGAGAATGATTCTGTAGTACACATCTGTGAGAATGTGTGCAATCTGTGGCAAAGGACAATGGAAAACACAGCCACAGATTTCACTGATTCACACAGAGTTGGACTTGAAAACACAGTCACAGATTTCACTGATTTCACACAGAGTTGGTCTGAAAGCTGCTCTTGAATTTCGGTAGAGCGAGTCTCGAATACAAGAGAATGATTCTGTGGTCCAGTTGAGCGACAAAGGATGTGAACATTCGTTATAAGGACTATCATTAAAGAATGATTCTCTAGCATACGTCTGTGAGAATCTGTGTAATCCGTGGCAAACGATATTGGAAAACTTATGAACTTTGAACTGACCGAAACCCACCACATGATCCGCGATACGGCTCGAAGCTTCGCACGCGAGCGTATTGCTCCAGACTCAATCGAGCGCGATGAAACCGAAACATTTCCGCATGCCATCGTGAAGGAGATGGGGGAGTTGGGATTTATGGGAATGATGGTTCCCGAGGAGTGGGGCGGGGCGGGGCTCGACACGGTGAGCTACGTGCTTGCGATGGAGGAGATCTCGAAGGTTGACGCCTCGTGCGGCGTCATCATGTCGGTGAACAACTCGCTCGTCTGTTACGGACTGAACAAGTACGGAACCGAAGACCAGAAGCAACGGTACTTGCGCGATCTCGCAAGCGGCAAAAAACTCGGAGCGTTCGCACTCTCGGAACCCGAAGCAGGCAGCGATGCGTCAAAGCAACGAACAACCGCTGACCGCGACGGCGAATGCTACGTGCTCAACGGAACCAAGAACTGGATTACAAACGGCTCCACTGCCGATCTGATTGTTGTCATGGCGATGACGGACAAGTCCAAAGGTGTAAAAGGCATCAGCACATTCATCGTCGAAAAGGAAACGCCGGGATTCACCGTCGGCAAAAAGGAAAGAAAGCTGGGCATCCGCAGCTCGGATACAGTCTCGTTGCAGTTTCAGGACTGCCGCATCCCGGCGGCCAACAGGATCATGCAGGAAGGCGAGGGATTCAAGTTTGCGATGTCCACACTCGAAGGGGGACGCATCGGCATCGCTGCACAAGCGCTTGGCATAGCGCAGGCTTCGCTCGAAGCGTCCATCGAATACTCGAAACAACGAAAGGCGTTCGAGCGTCCGATCGCAGAGCTGCAGGCAATCCAGTTCAAGATTGCCGACATGGCCACGAACATCGAGGCAGCGCGCATGCTGATACTGAAATCGGCGATGCTGAAGGATCAGGATCAGCCGTACGGACATATTGCCGCGATGGCCAAGTTGCTGACATCGAAAGTTGCAGTCGACGCGGCGCTCGAAGCGATACAGATCCACGGCGGCTATGGGTACGTTCGTGAGTATCTTGTTGAGCGGTATCTGCGTGATGCGAAGATTACGGAAATCTATGAAGGCACGTCGGAGATTCAACGCATTGTTATTTCCCGCGCATTACTCAAATGAATTGGCGTTTCATCTAAAACAAAAAAGGAGCGACATAAATGAAAAAGAATCTTGCCGTTGTTGTTGGTCTGAGCCTCCTGTTTGTGGCGACAGTAGGAACACTGCACTCACAGGTCAAATGGATTGTCGGCGGAAACATGGGACTGGGCATCACGACTGGAAGCGGATATAGCTCGACGGACTTCACGTTCGGCCCGATGGCTGAAGTACTCTTCAACAAGAACATCGGCGTGGGTACCGAATTCGACATTACAACGGCAACGGGCACACCAATTACCTGGGCGAACTACTTCAAATACTATTTCACAATTCCTGGCTCGAACATCAAACCGTATGCACACGCGGGACTCGGTCTTGTGTTTGCGACCGGCGGACCGTTCTTCTTCATTCCATTCGGCGGAGGAGCAAGTTTCGGCGTCGCAAAGAATCTTTACGTCTCAGCGGACCTGACACTAGGACCAGAATTTTACAGCGTTGGCGGTGGGTTCTATGGTTACAGTCAGAGCACGACCCTGTTCATCATCACTATTCGACCGGGTATTCGTTACGAGATTCCCTAAACGTATCTTCCACACAAAACAGACAGGAGTGAAAAATGAAAAAATTCTTTTTGTTTACGCTACTGGCAGCACTCATCGTCCCGATAGCCGCCCAAGCACAGTTCAACATTGGAGCGAAGTTCGGACTGAACTTCGGGACAATTTCGTACGATCCTGAACCGTTTACTGCCGGCTCCGGTGTCACGAAATCGGGAAAGACCGGCTTCGCTTTTGGAGCCGATGCCGAATTCGGTTTTGCAGGCATGTTCTACGTTGTCGCCCAGCCGCGGTACATCATGAAGGGGAATTCCTTCGAGCAGGGAACCGCAAAGCTAACAAGAAGCTTGAGCGAAATGGAAATCCCAATCTATTTCAAGGTCAAATTCCTCAAGGCTCCGGTACGGCCCTATGGCTTCTTAGGACCCAACATCGGAATCGTTCTGAGCGCGAAGGACAAGTATGAAGGCACTCAGCAAGACGGCGAAGTGGACATGAAAGACCAGACTTCGGGGATGGATTTCTCCCTCGATTTTGGCGGAGGAGCGGAGTTCTGGGTGGCACCCAAGGTCGCAATTACGGGTGATGTTCGCTATTCGATGGGACTGAGCAACCTGATCAAGAATCCGGTACAGAATGCTTCTGCCAAGTCGCGGGGCTTTCAGCTTGCTTTCGGCGTCCTTATTACTGTTGGCTAGCATCATACCCCAAACGGGGTATTTTGTGCGCAACTGTTGACTGAGTCAAACGATTTGCATATACTTAGGCTGGTTTCCTGATGGTCCAACCCACATTAATCACCTAAATACTATTCACCTAATCAATCATCATTCACATTTACAAGGGGTTCAGTAATGAAAAATCTGTTGGTAGTAGTTGCTCTTATCGGTCTGGTGGCTTTCTCCGCGAACGCGCAGGGAAAGATCTCGTTCGGTGTAGGCGTTGACTTCGCGTTGCCGATGTCGTCTGGGTTTAGCGACTCTCAGAACTTTGGAATTGGTGGAACAGCAAAAGTGTACTACCCATTCAACGACATGATCACCTTTACTGGTACGGCTGGCTACATCACGTTCTCTGGTAAAGACTACACCGTGTTCGGCACAACCGTCAAGGCTGGAAGCTGGAACATGATTCCTGTAGTTGTCGGTGGACGCTACTATTTCATGCCGGCAACTGCAAGCATGAGATTCTATGGCGCTTTCGACATGGGTCTTATCTTCGGCTCATATACGACTCCAGACCAAGTGATCTTCGGCGTTAAGGTGTCCGGCGGATCTGTCTCGACGACCGATTTCACATATCAACCGGCAGTTGGTTTCGAAGCCAGCAAGTTTGACGTTGCAGTTCGTCTGCTTGGTGTTTCCGGCGCAACCTGCGTTGCAGCACGCGTTGGATATATCTTCAACTAAGACTCTGCTCTTACTTCGAAAGAAAAGGGAGACCTTCGGGTTTCCCTTTTTTTTCGGCTTCAGGTATCCGTGTTGATTCCTGTCGTCTCCTTTCTTACCATGCTTCTGTACGGTTTAAGAGGAACACGAATGCTTGGTCGAGGCTTTGTTTGAGCGTTTTGAATCAGGTACAGCTCTTGATGATCTCCTCGTTGAGGAGAAATTGAAGTCGTGAGTCACGATCATTTCGGAACGCCCATGATCCACGATGCTAATACTCTCGTCATCGAAAACCTCATTCGCAATGCCTTGTCGCAAGACTCGCGCATCAAGGTTGCGTTGTTGTTTGGCTCTCATGTCTCCGGCACAACCACGCCGATGAGCGACATTGATGTTGGCATCATCACGGACGCCGACCTCTCGCTTATGGACTTAGGCTATCTGACGGCAACGTTGGAGTCGGCCTTGCATTCAACCGTTGATCTCATCGCGCTAAACGATTTGTACAAGCGAAGACCGCAACTCGCATTCAACATTGTAGCATCATGCCGTGTTGTTTTCAGTAGGGATGAGGAAGTTCTGGTTCGCTTCAAACGCAATACCTATCTCTACTTTATCGATACCAAACCGTTGCGAGAAATGACTGATGCCGCCCTTCGCCAGAGAATTGCCGCAGGAAAGTTCGGTGTAAAGAACTATGTTGGATAGACTGAAAATACTCGAGCGGAACATTCTGGAACTGCAGGCCGCGAAGAAACGGCTTTCTCTGTCGGCTCTGTCGAGTGAGCTTCGGGAGCAGTGGGCGCTTCGTTATGGTTTGTTAGAAAGTATTCAAATCATCATTGATATTTCGTGTCATCTTGTAAGCAAGTTCAACCTCGGCAATCCGCAGAGCTATCGCGAATGCATAGAACTGCTGCAACAGAATGCCTATATCTCACCCGGCCTTTCAACAAAGCTGAAATCGATGGTCGGCTTGCGCAATATCCTTGTGCATGACTATATAGCGGTCGACGATGCACAACTGTACGAGTTGTTGGGTCAAGTTGACGACATGTCCGAATTCGTTCAAGCCTGTGTCAACCATCTACAGTGATGCCTTCGCTCTTTTTCTTCAGCCACTTGGTTTGAACCGCTCCTTGCAATGATTTTCAGAAATTCATATACTCTGTCAAATTCGCTTGGGGGGGACAATCACTCACTCAAGACAACAGAGAAACCCAAATGAAAACCTCCCCCGTTGCCGTTTCAATTCTATTACTCGTCCTGATGATCGCAAACCCTGCTCACGCTTTTTCCGGCGAACGTTTCGGGTTACAGGGACACGTTGAGTTAGGAGGCTCGCTTGAATTCACAAGCATCTCGCAATCGCAGGCTTCAGGATCGATGAGCATCTTCTCCATTTCGCCGTACGTAGGATATTTTGCTGCTACAGGCATTGAGCTCGGTCTTCGACCATTCATTACGATCGAATCTCCTTCGGCAGGAAATTCGATGACACAGTTTGCGATCTTTCTGGCGCCGGCGTACAACTTCCATCTGAAGAAGAGCGCGCTCACACCCTTTGTGGAAGGTTTGATCGGATACTCTTCACTCGATGTTCCTCCGGCGACTTCAACATCGTCAGGTTCAACAGTCAGCGGCTTTGCGTACGGTGGTCGTGGAGGTATCAAGGTGCAGATTTCGGATTTTGGGTTGCTCAACTTCGGTATTCAGTACATCTCGTTGGATCGCACGCCGGAGAAGGCGACGACGACGAATCGTGAGAATCGGCTTAGCGTCTCGATTGGATTCTCGGTATTTGCGTATTGAGATACGAAACCTTCGCGTATGTTTTTCAATTCAAGGAAGTCGTCGTACTTCCTTGTTTCGTAAGTAATGCGGTATGATGATTCGCGCCGTTCTTTTCCATTTTGCTATTTTGGGCATTGCCTTCTGCAAACCGGCCGGCGATTCCTCGACTGTCATCCTGCGTTTTGGTGGCGATGTTTTACTTGCGGCGCGATATGAAGAGGGCGTTGGGGCGAACCTCACGACCGCCTTCGATGGATTTGATCTCTTTCGAACCGATGACTTGAGCATCGTGAACCTGGAATGTCCGGTGACGACACGAGGTACTCGACGGGTCAAGCCCTTCACTTTTCGGATGAAGCCCGCGGCGCTGAGTGCTATAACGAGTGCAGGCATTGAGGTCGTGAATCTTGCCAACAATCATATTTATGATTACGGCAGCATTGGTCTCTTCGACACGATTCACTCACTCGACTCAGCACGCATTGCACACGTCGGTGCTGGCCGTAACAGAGCCGAAGCGCGCACACCGTTTCTCAAAGTAATCAAAGGACGAAGGATAGCAGTACTTGGCTATTACGGCCCCGGCGAATCGCCTGTCGCCACGAACAAATCATCCGGCGTCGCGCCGCGGCAGAGCGATGTCATTGCAGAAGACATTCGCTCGTTGCGCGACAGCCGCAGAGCGGATTACATTGTGATTATTTTCCATTGGGGAACGGAGAAGGCAACGGTTCCGGATAACGAGCAGCGCGTGCTGGCACACCAAGTAATCGATGCCGGTGCGGATGCAGTCATCGGACACCATCCGCATGTGTTGCAGGGAATCGAACGATACAAACATGGCGTAATTGTCTATTCTCTGGGAAATCTGATTTTCGGCGGCAACAGTCGGCACACGTACGACACCGGTTTGTTCGAGATACGACTCGTTGGCGAATCCCCGAAGTACGAATTCATTCCCGTTCGCGTTAAGAACTGGAATGCGCAAATGCTGAGCGGCAAAGACGGCGATCAGCTCTTGTATAGAATGCGAAAACTCTCTACCATATTTCCACGCTCGATATTCAACTAACGGAGGAATCATGAAAAGAAGCACAATCGTTCTCTTGGCTGTCCTTGGCGTTATCGTGATTTTTGTGTTGTGGGGAATCGGCCAGTACAATTCCATCTTCGGACTCAATCAGAGTGTCGAAGGTCAGTGGGGCGAAGTTCAAAATCAATATCAGCGTCGCGCGGATCTCGTGCCGAATCTTGTGAACACGGTGAAGGGCTTCGCTGCACAGGAGCAAACTGTTCTCCTGGGCGTCACCGAAGCTCGCGCCAGCGTCGGCAAGATGACCGTCACGAAAGAGATTCTGGAAAATCCCGCGCTGTTCAACAAATTTCAAGCTGCGCAAGATCAACTCTCCTCAGCATTGCAGCGACTACTCGTCGTGTCCGAGAACTATCCGCAGTTGAAATCGAACGAGAATTTTCTGTCGCTCCAGAGTCAGCTCGAAGGGACGGAGAATCGCATTGCCGTTGCCCGCGGACGATTCAATCAGCAGGTACAAGAATACAACACGGCGCGTGGGCGTTTCCCCGGTGTGCTGATTGCCAATATTGCCGGCTTCCGCGAGAAGCCGTATTTCCAGGCGAAGGAAGGCTCCGACACTCCGCCTGCGGTGAAATTCTGAAAGCAACCATGGCGAGTAAAACGAAGCATATCATGCTTGCGTGCCTCGTGGGAATGTTTCTCTTCTCACTCGGCTACGCGCAAGAAGCAAAGATCCCGAAGCTGTTCAAGCGCATCACCGATTTCACGAACACGCTTGCAGCAAGCGAGATCGATGCACTCGAAGCCGATCTTGCCCGCTTCGAGGATTCGACATCGACGCAGATTCTTGTTGTCATGATTCCGACGGTTGGCGGTGAGGCAATTGAAGAGTTTGCATTGCACACCGCCGAGTCGAATCAGATTGGGCAGAAGGAGCGGGACAACGGCGCGCTGCTGCTGATCGCCAAGGATGACCGGAAGATGCGGATCGAAGTCGGCTACGGCCTTGAGGGCGTTGTCACAGACGCTCTCTCAGGACAAATCATCAGACGCGAGATTGCTCCGGCATTCAAAGCCGGAAATTACTACGAGGGAATCCGCGCCGGCGTTGAGGCAATTATGCTCGCTTCGCGCAACGAGTACAAAGCGGAGAAGGCGAAAAGGAAAGATGACTCCTTCGGCGGCTTCGGATTCATCATCTTCCTGGTGATCCTGTTCTTCATCATGGCGCGTGCAGGGCGTCGCAATTCGATGATGCGCAGCATGGGACTTCCGCTCATTCTCGGCAGCACGCTGGGCAGACATCATCGCGGAGGAGGAAGTTGGGGAGGATTTGGCGGCGGAGGCGGTGGCGGCTTTGGCGGCTTTAGTGGAGGCGGCGGTTCATTCGGCGGCGGCGGATCAAGCGGCGGTTGGTAGGTCTCTTAAATTTGATAATGTAATCGTGGTGGATAATTCGTTTTCTTCTGAGCATTCGTATCGGCAGATCTTCGAAAGCGCTCCGGAGCCGATGGTGATTTTTTGTTTGCCATCCGGCGATGCTCAGCTCAACACGCGCGCCCAGGAGATTCTGGGATACAGTCAAGATGAAATCACCACAGTAAAGTTCGGCGACATTGTTGCGCCCTCCCACCGATTCTCTACGCTGCGCTCACTCTGGCATCTCAAGAAAAAAGGAAAAGCGACATTCAGAACCGCTGTGTTGCGAAGGAGCGGTCGGCAAGTTCACTTTGAAGTGCGCGCGTCCCATCTGAAGGGAAAGACCTACGTTGCAACATGCACGGACATTTCCGACGTAGTACACGCCGAGCGCGAGGCAAGTCAACTGCAAGCAGAATACAGCGGCTTCGTCAACTCGCTTCCTTATCCGTACGCGATCTTCGTCAACAGAAAGCTCCATTCCAAAAACGAACTCTTCGACAAGCTTTTTCCGTGGATCAAATCCGAAGCCCGAAGCCTCTCTGAGTTTTTCGGAAGACGCAATGCAGAGATGCTGAAAGAAATCTCTGCCATCCTCGAAGGCGGCGGCGCCTCCATCATTCGTCGCGAAGTACTCATCCCGTCGCACGATCCGCAACCGGTCGCGGTCGAAGTTTCGGCAGCAGCCATTCAGTATCAAGGAAAGCCGTCGCTCTACTGCACGTTCGTTGATGTCTCAGAGCGACGGAAGATTCTCGATCAGGCGCAGCAGACGGAGGAGCGTTTCAAGACGCTCATCGATCAAGCGGTGGACGCTGTCTCCATCAGCCAGGACGGGCGAGTCACACTTGTCAACAAAGCGTTTGTCGAAATGTTCGGCTATTCATCGCCTATGGATTTGCTCGGCAAAGAACTCACTTGCGTCATCTCCGGAAAGAATGCGCGCCAGGAATTCTCCGAAAACATTGAAGCGGTGACCGGGCAGAAGGAAGCAACCATCGCTCTTGAATATCCGGGCCTGAGGCACGACGGGACGAAGCTTGCCATTGAGGCGAGGGCGAGCAGAATTACCGTGGATGATACGCTCGCTGTGTTGATCTATCATCGCGACATCACCGCGCTCAAGAAGCAAGAGAACGAACTTCTGCTCCGGCACAAGAGCCTTGACATTCTGAATCGCTTCAGCGAAGAGATGTCGTCTGCGCACTCCGAGGGGGAGATCCTTCAGAAGAGCCTCAACTCAGTGATGCGCGCTATGCAGTTTGAAAGCGGCGGCGTCTTCATCGCTGAAGCCGGATTGTCTTCCCTCGTCTTGAAATCGCATCACGGCTTGAGCGACAAGATCATCGAAAAGCTGAAGTCCCAGAACATGGACGAAGGCTTTGCGCGCTTCTTCTCCAAAACGCACGAGCCGATCGTTGCTTCGATTGCCGACTATCCCCCATATCTTCACTACAAAGCGCTGTTCGAGGGAGACGGCATTACATCCGTCGTGTTTCTTCCGTTTGTTGTGAACGCCGACTTCCGTGGCTTGCTCCTTCTCACAACTCGCAAAGAAAAAGCCATCGATGAGTTCGACCGAACTATAGCCATCGCACTCGGGAAGCAGGTGAACATCGCGCTCAAGCATACGCTGCTTCAGAAAACAGCAACCGCAGCGGAAGAACGATTTCACGCGACAGTTCACAACATTACCAACATCATCTACTCCCTTGAGCCGAATGGCAATTACGTTTACCTCAGCCCTAACGTCGAGAGACTGATCGGGTTCAAGTTGACCGATTTTCAGGCGAATGCTGGTTTGTGGCGAACGCTTCTTCACCCTGATGACCGGCCGTTGATCTCGCAGCGCATTTCCAATCAAGCCATCGGCCAAAACACGTTCAGCCTGGAGTACAGGCTTCTTCCCAAGGGTCGGGCAACGTATCTCTGGTTCAGAGACGACGTTCGTTACACACGTGACTCATCGGGCAACGTCGTTTCCATCGACGGAGTGCTCACCGACGTCACAGATACCAAAAACCTCGCAGATGTTCGCGGCCAGGTTGAATCTCGTTCTTCATCCGACCAGAATGAAATTCTCCGCGATCTTCCCGCAGCATTGACTGTGTTCGACATCGACGGTTTCTGCAGAACGTGGAATACTGCTCTTGAGCGCATGACCGGCATTGCTGCCGCTGACGCACTCGGCTTGTCGGCGACTGATGTCCCCGTCTTGGGGAATGCAATTCATGAGTTGATTGAGAAGGTCAGAAGCACCGAGCACCAGACTGCCGAGTATGTTCCGTTCGTCTTTCCGCACAGCGAGAGTGAGGGCGAAGTCGAGCTGGTGTGCAGTCTCTGGCGCGACGGCAACGGCTCAACGCTGGGGTTCCTGCTTTTCGCTTCGCAGATTTCGGGTATGGAAAAGCTTCGGCGTGAAGTCACCGAATCCGAAGAGATGCTTCGCAATGTCATCAACGCAATGGGCGATGCGTTGATGATCTCGGACTTGCAGGGAGAAATCTGGGAAGTCAACCGCGAGTTCACGCGGCTTACAGGTTACGAGCGCGATGAAGTTCGTCTCTCGAAATTTCCGTATCCCTGGCTGATGGAAGGCGAGCTTGCCGGGTTCATCCGATGGATTGCCGATCTCGTCGTCAAGCAGCATCTGCACGACCGCGACATGACGTGGCGGCATCGGGATGGAAGTACGGTGGCTGTCAGTCTTAATTCAACGCTGCTGCGCAATGTGCATGGGCAGCCGGTCGCCATCCTGAACATTGCTCGCGATATTTCTGAACGCCGACGCGTCAACCTCGAATTGCAGCGACGCAGCAAAGAGATCGAGCTGCTGAATCGCATCATCAGCTTTGCAAACACGACGATGGATCTCGATTCGATCTTCAGCGTCATCTCGAACGAGATACTGTCGCTCATTCCGTACGAAGGGATCGCCGTCAACTTTGTGGACGGTGGACGTATGCCGAAGCCGATCTACGCTGCCGTCGCAACGGAGATGAATGAAGCCCGGCGAGTGAACGACATCGCACTTGACAACGCGCTCATCGAAAGCGTATGCACATCCTGTCAGGCTGCAATCAAGATGGGCGCGACCGACACGGAAACAAATTCACAAATCACGCTTCCGCTGATTGTGAATGATAAGCCGCTTGGAACGTTTACTCTCACAAGTTCGCAACCTGCTACATTCTCCGTGGATGATCTGAGCTTCCTGCGGCCGGTTGCAGATCAAGTGGGCGCAATTGTGCAGCGCGTGCATCTCTTTGAGCAAGTACGCGACGACAGTACCTACATCCACAATCTCCTCAACTCAATCGACAACATCGTGTACACCGTCGATGCCGAGTATCGGATCACCGAGGTCAACAAAGCGTGGTCTGAATTCATGCACCGTCTTGGGAAAGTCGAATGGGAGAATGAGGCCGACGTCATTGGGGAGTCACTTCACACGATCATAGGCGACAATGCGCTCTGGAAGGAATACCAACAGGCGATTGCCGATCTCTTCGCGCAACGCATTCCGTACTTTGCGCATGACTATCAGTTCAAGATCGACGGGCAGACGTTCGCCTATCATCTCGTCATCAACCCGATGATCGTCGGCAACAGAGTCAACGGACTTGTCTTCACGCAGACCGATACCTCCGAGATGAACCGGACTGAGGAGGAAATCAAGCGGAGAAACAAAGAACTTGTCGCGCTCAACACAATTGCCACGTCGATCAGCGGTTCATTGGAGCTAGAAGAAGTGCTCGACGTTGCCTCCGACCAGTTGCGAGAAGCGTTCGGCGCTCGCGTCGTCGCATTCTATCTTCTCGACACTGAACACAAGCAGCTGGGGCTGGCGCATGCACTGGGAATTCCGGAGGAACACCAGAAGGCGTTGCAGTCACTCCATCTCGAAGCCTCACTCACCGGCGCCGTGATTGCAGAACGCCGGCCGACCTACATTACGGACAACGTCGCTACGGACTTGCGCGTAACTGAAGCGGGTAGGGCGGTGAGCGCTGCACTCAACTTGAAAAGTCTGGCGATTGTGCCGCTGCAGTCGAAGGACAATGTTTCCGGAGCGTTCCTCATCAGCTTTGAGTCGGGCCACACGTTTCGGGAGAAGGAACAGCAGCTTCTGGTGCTCATCGGCAACCAGATTGGCGCAGCAATCGAAAACGCTCAGCTCTACTCTGAAGTGCAACGGCAGGTGAAGACGCTCACCACGTTGTATGAACTTGGCAAGGGACTGACGGGAGTTTTGGATCTGAAGTCGATGTTGCAGGTCGTGTACAAAGAAATTTCTGACGCGCTTCCGCTCGAACGCTTCTACTATCAGGCGTATCTCCCGGAGCAGAACACGCTCTCGTTACTGAGCAGAACGATGAACGGCATTGCGGAGTTCTATCCCACCGGCGTGAAGGTTCGCAGTCTCCAGGATTGGCCAAACACAATCTTCCTTCGCGTTGTCGAGTTCGGAACATCGTACATTGGCCCCACGAGCAACACGTCTGCCGATTCCATGATTGCCGTGCCGATCAAATCCGACGAGAAAGTTATTGGCATTATCTCCATCGTTAGCTCGGAGACCGATGTGTACAACCACGTTCACTTGCGTCTCTTAGAAAGTATAGCTAATTTGACTGGTGTCGCGATCAGTAAAGCGACGCTGTATGAAGACACGCTGAAGAAGTCGCAGGAGATCGAGAACAGAAACAAGGAGCTTGACGACTTCACCTACGTGGTCTCGCACGATCTGAAGGAGCCTCTGATCAGCATCGAGGGGTACAGTAAGATCGTGATGAAGGATCATGGGGCGGTGTTGGACGATGAAGGTAGGGAGTATCTCGGTACAGTCGTTCAGTCGGCGTCGCGCATGAAGAATTTGATCGACGACTTGCTTACGCTGTCGCGGTTGGGACGAAGCAACGATGCTCTGGAAAGCGTCTCCGTCAAGAACATTATCGATGAAGTCTTGCGGGATTTCCAGTTTACGCTTCGCCAGCAGAACGTGGTCGTCACCATGGCCGACGCATTCCCCCGAGTTCGGTTCAGCTACACACGTTTGAGCATGGTGTTTCGCAATCTGATTTCGAACGCTATGAAGTTCAATGACAAACCGAAACCGACGATTCATCTCGATGTCGCTGAAGACGAGAATGAGTTCGTTTTTTCTGTTGCAGACAACGGTATCGGCATCGATCCGCAGTACTTTGATAGAATCTTTGCCATCTTTCAGCGACTGCGGCGCAGCGAGGAGTACCGAGGCACGGGCGCAGGCCTGACGATTGCAAAGAAAATTGTTGAACGTGAGGGGGGAAGAATTTGGGTGACATCAGAACCGAACCGAGGCTCAACATTCTTTTTCACGATCAAGAAGCCGGGTTAACATGGAAGAGCATCACGCGACAAAAGTCCTGCTCGTAGAGGACAACCCCGATTTTGCGAAACTCGTTGATCTGTTCCTCAAGAAGCACGAGCCGGAGCAGTTCATCGTGACGTGGAAGGGGAATGGGCAGGAAGCGCTCGCCGAGATCACCCGCAATCCGTCGTACGATGTAATTTTGATGGAC
>JACRFA010000311.1 GCA_016218065.1 Ignavibacteriota bacterium
ACTGCGGCCGTGCCTGTGCCTCCACTAATCCATGAATACTTTGCGGCGCGGTCAAGCGTCAGCGATGTGGTATTGAGCAGTCCACGAACGCCGGCAGCACTGTCGAGCGCGCGCATGCCTATGTACGGCCTCGCTGGAGCGCTTGCGTCCCATGCATACGCAAGACTTCTCGTTGCATCGTAGGCGGTTCGGTTCTGGGCGTAGTCGGCGATATCCCAATCGTAGAACTGCCCGACATACAGCCCTGTGATTTCCGCGCCGGTCAGGTTTCGGACGTCGTAGCGAACGATCACGTAATCATCATGGGCCACATCGCCGAACTCATACGAATACTGATTCACCCGAATGCCGATGCGATTCGTTGTTGGAGCAGAGGAATCGCTGAAGACTGTTGCGCCATCCTGATTCGAGACAATGCCCGGCGTCGTCAACTGATAGATCTGACGCGAGAGCATGTCGTTGTCCTGCACGTTGCTGGGATTGCGAACGTTGTTGACAAGCTTCGTCGTTGATGTTCCGATAATCACACCGCCTTCGAACAGATGATTGGTGTCGGATGTTGCCGGATAGATGAAGCCGCGACCTTGCGTATTGTTCGGGAAGTCGGCAAACCCAATGCGTCCGTTGTTCGCCATCGTTACGATGACATTGTTGATGGTATGAGTTTGGAATGTTGGATTGATGAGAATCGTGAACCATTGAAAGTCGCTGTATGTCCCATCCGACAAGATCATCTTCATTGTGGCTACATGCCCTGAAGGAACGCCGGCGGCAATGCCCACGCGGAATGGCGTTGCCGTGTTACGGCGCGATGCAAGCGTTCCGAGCACGCCAACGGGATACGATCCTGTCGTGATCGTGAGATACGGACTCGACGTCGTGAGCGTTACGTTTGCGTTTGTCGTCGGAGCAAGATAGTTCGTGAATGTCACGAACACGTCGATCGTCTCGTTCGGTTCAGGATTGCCGTTGTTGTTTCCTCCCGACGAATCACGAATGACAATGTTGCTGCCGCGCAGCGAAGGCGGATTCTCCGTCAGCGCCCTCCACGCATTGACACGCCCTTTGCCCAGCAAGTCTGTGTACGACGGATTCGATGAGTTGATGTTGTCTGCGGTGACGCGGAGTCTCTCGCCAACCTGTTGCGGAGTGAACGAAGGATTCGCCGCTTTGATCAGTCCTG
This sequence comes from Ignavibacteriota bacterium, assembly GCA_016218065.1. Lineage (GTDB taxonomy): Bacteria > Bacteroidota > Ignavibacteria > UBA10030 > UBA6906 > CAADGV01. The sequence continues at coordinate 1,184 of JACRFA010000311.1, forward strand.
CAACGCCGGCCGCATTCGGACTTGAGAACGAGGTGCCGTACTGTCCGCCGTAGGTTTGCGAGTAAACAGTCGTGCGCACGTTTTCGCCGGGCGCGGCAACATCGACCGTCATGCCGTAGCTTGAGAAACTCGATTTCGTGTCGGTCGTTCCGGTAGACGCGACTGAGATTGTGTTCTGGTACGCGGCCGGATACTGCGGCGTACTCGTGCCCGCGTTCCCCGCCGCGACGACTACGAGCGAACCCTGTTGCGTTGCTGCGTTGATGAGATCTTGTTCGACTTGCGAGCCGCCCGATCCTCCCCAACTGCAGTTGATGACATCAGCGCCCATGAGAGCGGCGTATGTAATTCCTTGATAGCCGGCAATGATGTACGCAAGCCCGTTGTCGCGCGTATCGTTGTCCGCGGCAGTCTTCACGGCGAGGAGTCTGCACTTGAAGCCGATGCCGGCAACGCCAATGCTGTTATTCGTCGAAGCCGATGCGCAACCTGCAACCGACGTGCCGTGCGCGGTGTTCGATCCAAACGGATTCGGATTGTTGTCGCCAACCACGTTGTTGTAGTCGGCGCCGCCAAAGTCCCAGCCTTGCCAATCATCGACATAGCCGTTGCCATCATCGTCAACGTTGTTCGTGCGCTTGTCGCGCCCGAGTCCGTCGGCGCCATTCTCGCCGGGATTGCGCCAGATGTTCGCGCTTAAATCCGTGTGTCCCGTCTCAACGCCTGAATCCACAATTCCGATCACGACACTTGTATCTCCCTGATTCACGTCCCACGCCTGAGGCACAAGCATCTTCGTCAACGCATACTGCTGCGAGTACTGTGGATCGTTGGGAGTGAAATCCGGATTCGCAGTCACCGAATAGATGAACCACGGCTCAGCGTACTGAACTTCCGCGAGATTCGAGAGCTGCTCTGACGCCGTGAACGCGTCAACCGGCGCTGAGTATCGCGCAACATAGAATCGATCAAGCCCGACATCTCCCTTCTCTTTGCTCGTCATCGTCGGCGGAAACATTGCCTCGACAGAAGAAACACCAAGAGAGGACAAAGTCTCATCGACCGATTGCACACCGAGACTTCTCGCCGCTGACGATGCGCGAATGCCTGCGATCAATTTGATGATCACTCTATCGGGCAGGTACCGGCTGCTCTCCCGAGTCTTCAGAACAGCATTCGGAACGGAATCGAGCGGACGTACCTTGGGGGTGATTGACGATCTATGCTCGGACGCAAGCGCAGTCAGTGTGCAAAGCACAACGAGCGACAGACAAAGAGAAAACCAACGCGACATCGGCAAGCCTTTCGGTGTTTGTATGAGTGATTCACGTGAGAAAAACTGCACACGTAGGTAAGAAAAAATCCGAGTCAATGCTACAAAAAAAGCTTATGGGCCACAGGCGCGGAATCCAGTAGGGACGGGCATGCCCCGTCCCTCGTCGCTCAAGTTTTCCCCGGTCCGCGTCTTCCGTCGTGTATCGATGAAGATGTGCGTTGCCTTTGATATGTCCCTTTGGTATCTTACAAACGAAAAATTGTTCGGCATGATGCCGATTGATTCAAGATTATGAAACTAGGGAACCTGATCTGTAACCCGGATGCCGCTCGTCCCACCATACATTGAGACCTTAGAGCCATACAAAGCAGGCAAGCCCATCGCGGAGCTTAAGCACGAACTGGGGCTGACCGACGTAATCAAGCTGGCTTCCAACGAAAATCCGCTGGGCCCCGCGCCGTTAGCACTCGAGGAGATGAAGCGCGTGCTCGGCGACCTGCACTACTATCCGAACGGCGGACTTGATTTGCGCGAAGTGCTGGCGCGGCGATTCGATCTGAAAGTCGCGAACGTGATTGTCGATGCCGGCTCCGAGGGAATCATGTCGAGCATCATCAGAACGTTTTTGTGTGATGATGACGAGGTGTTGACTTCGGAAGGAACGTTCGTCGGGTTGTACGTGCTTGTCAATTCACGCGGCGTCAAACTCGTGACCGTGCCGCTCAAGGATTATTACTACGACCTCAAAGCAATCGCGGCAGCAATCACGGCGCGCACGAAGATCATCTATCTCGCCAATCCCAACAACCCGACCGGCACGATTTTCACGAAGAGTGAGTTCGATGAGTTCATGAAGTCCGTGCCGCCGCATGTGTTGATCATTCTCGATGAGGCGTACTTCGAATACGCGAAGGATAATCCGAAGTACCCCGACTCGATGCACTACCGGTACGACAATGTGATCACGCTGCGCACGTTCTCGAAAGTGTATGGTCTCGCCGGCATCCGTATCGGGTATGGCTTTGCGCACGATGTGCTTATCTCGAATCTGATGAAAGTGAAGCTGCCGTTTGAGCCGAGCACTGTTGCACAGGCTGCCGGCATCGGGGCGCTGCGCGATACTGGCTTCCTGCATCGCTCGCTTGAGGTGAATGCTGAAGGAATGGCCTACGTAATACCGCGGCTTGAAGATCTCGGCTTCACCGTCGTCCCGTCCGACGCAAACTTTGTCATGTGTCCGCTCGAGAGTGAAGAAGCAGTCGCCACCGTCTTCACCGAGCTTCTGAAATTAGGCGTCATTATCCGTCCGCTCAAAGCGTTCCGGCTTCCGCATTGCATTCGCATTACGATCGGGACGCGCCATGAAAACGAGCGACTTATACGTTCTTTGGAAAAAGTCCACACGCTGGTAGAAACAGCAGGATAGTGTTTCATAGGTTTCCGATTCATCACTATTCATCCACTAATTCGTGCTCGATGGTATGAACAAGCTGCCTGTCATCGCCGTTGCTCTTGCGCTTTCGCTCTTCGGCATTTCCTGCTCAGCCCTGAAGGATTTTTCCAAGACGCTGACAAATCTCTCCCGCACCAAATTCAAACTTGATTCCGTCAATGGCTTTCAGCTCGCCGGCGTTCCGCTTGAGAACAAGACGAGTCTGAACATCATGGACGGTGCGAAGTTGCTCGCCGCGTTTTCGCGCAACGAGCTTCCCGCAACGTTCACGCTCAACGTCGCCGCGCTCAATCCGAACGACGGAACCGGCGGAACACAGCAAGCCTCCGCTACCCTCACCAGCCTTTCCTGGACGCTGATCCTTGACACCACGCTCACCATACGGGGCGATATTTCCCAGCCCATCGTCATTCCCGGCACGGGTCAGCAGACGTTCATCCCCTTGCAAATGAATCTTGATCTCATGAAATTCTTCCGCGACAAAGGATATGAGAGCATCGTGAACCTCGCGCTCGCAATCGGCGGGGCGAACAAATCGCCCAGCCGCATTACACTGCGCATCAAGCCGACGGTTCAGACAGACTTCGGACCGATTTCGTATCCCAGCGAGATTGATGTGATTGATAAGGAGTTCAGATGAACTACCCGCTACGACCGATAGACACTTCGCCGGAAGTGGAGAAACTTCAAATTGAGATCATTCGAAAGATGTCCGAGCAGGAACGGCAGATGAGGGCGGCGGAACTGATTCGTTCATGCAGGCAATTGCAGGAGCAGGGTGTTCGCCACCGCCATCCTGACTACACGGACGAAGAGGTGAGAATCGCGGCTATTCGGATGCGAATTGGCGAGGATTTCTTTCGAAAAGCCTATCCCGAATTCATGAACCTTCTGCCATGACACAGGAAGAAGTGCTTCAAGATTTTCTCAGTCGGCTGGAAAGATTCGACATACGATACATGGTTGCGGGCTCGTATGCGGCAAATCAATACGCAATACCCCGAGCAACATACGATGCTGACATCGTAATCGAAGCGGACGAACATACACTGAGAACACTCATCCGATCATTGGATGTGGAATTCTACGCTGATGAAATTGGAGCAATAGACGCGTTACGGCACTCTTCCATATCAAGCATCGTTCACAAGGAAAGCGGATTCAAGATCGATCTCGTGTTCCTCAAAGATAGGAGATACAGTGATTATGAATTCAAGAGAAGGTCTCTCCGTTCGTTTCATGGAACTCAACGATGGATCGCATCTGCGGAAGATACTATTTTGACGAAGTTGGAATGGTCAAAAATGGGAAACTCAGAGCGCCAGTTCAACGATGCGCTGAACGTCGCAAAAGTTCAAGCAGATGCTCTTGACGTTAACTACCTGAAGACATGGGCAGAAGATTTGGGAGTTACCGATTTGCTGGAGAGAATTCTCGCGCATCTCGCCGCTTCCTGAAGATCGATATCTTTCGTTCATTAGAGGGCAAAATGCAGACACAAAAAGAAGTCATGGCCCCAAGACAAGCCGACTTTCTCCCGATCAACGGCACCGACCACGTCGAGTTCTACTGCGGCAACGCCAAACAGTCGGCTCACTTCTACCGCTCCGCGTTCGGGTTCAAGCTTGTCGCGTACTGCGGACCGGAAACCGGCGTCCGCGACCGGACATCGTATGTACTTCAGCAAGACAAAATCCGCTTGCTGCTCACAACGGGACTTCATCCCGATCATCCTGTTTGCCAGCACGTGAAGATCCACGGCGACGGCGTTCGCGACATTGCGCTGTGGGTCGATGATGCTGAGTCGGCGTACCGCGAGACAACGAAGCGTGGCGCGCGAGGAGTCATGGAGCCGGCTATGTTCAGCGATGATTTCGGCGAGCTGAAGAAATCCGCAATCGCCATTTACGGAGACACGGTTCACACCTTCGTCGAGCGCAAGAATTATCGCGGCGTGTTCATGCCGGGATACAAGCCCGTTGAGACCGACGACAAAGTCTCGCGCCCTGTTGGCTTGAAGTTCATCGATCACATGGTTGGCAATGTTGGTTGGGGACAGATGAATACGTGGGTAAAATTCTATGAAGACGTCATGGGCTTCAAGATGTTCAAGCATTTCGACGACAAGGACATCAGCACAGAATATTCCGCGTTGATGTCGAAGGTAATGAGCAATGGCAACGAGCGCATCAAGTTCCCCATCAACGAGCCTGCTGTTGGCAAGCGCAAGTCGCAGATCGAAGAGTATCTCGACTTCTACCACGGCGCGGGCGTACAACATATCGCGATGGCGACCGAAAACATCATCGAGACTGTATCGCGACTGAAAGATCAGGGAGTGGATTTCCTTCGCGTCCCGACAACGTACTACGACGATTTACTTGAGCGAGTCGGGAAGATTGATGAACCGCTTGACGAGCTGGCGAAGCTCGGCATTCTTGTCGATCGTGACGACGAGGGTTACATGCTGCAACTGTTCACGAAGCCGGTCGAGGATCGTCCGACGTTGTTCTACGAAATCATCCAAAGGAAAGGAAGCCGAAGTTTCGGCAAGGGAAATTTCAAAGCGTTGTTTGAGGCAATCGAGCGCGAGCAGGAGCTCCGCGGCAATCTGTAGATCATCGTTCAACTACCAGGAGATCGTCTATGTATCCGCTGAAGAAGGGACTCACCGCCAGCCAAGCCCACGTCGGACTTCCGAAAGGAACGTTCGAAGAAGAGCACGGGCGCAAGGGCTTCTCGGGAAAGGCCGCGCATTTGTATCATGCCAACCCACCGACCGGCTGGATTCGGTTTGAAGGAAAGCTGCGTCCGCATTGTATCGACTGCAACAAACTCACGCCGACCGATCAGCACGATCCGAAGGGCGCGCCGGCCGCGTTTCTCGGCAACAACGACGTCCGCTTGTACGTGTCGCGCCGAACCGAGCCGATGCCTTTCTACTACCGCAACGCCGACGGCGACGAACTGTACTTCGTGCATCGCGGCGAGGGCGTTGTCGAGACGGATTTTGGTCCGCTCAATTTTGAAAAGGGCGACTACCTCATTATTCCGCGGGCGGTGACCTATCGCGTGATTCCAAAAACGAAGGACAACTTCTTTCTCATCATCCAATCGAAAACAGAATTCGATCAGCCCGACAAAGGTCTGATCGGTCAGCATGCGCTCTACGATCCGGGAGTTATCGTCACGCCCGAACCGCAGCCCTATCTCGACGACAAACGCGAATGGGATGTCAGGATCAAAGTCGAGGATGAATTCACAACGGTCACGTATCCATTCAACCCGATAGATGTTGTTGGATGGAAAGGCGATCTCACAGTCTGGAAGTTGAACATGCGCGACATCCGTCCGATCATGAGCCATCGCGCTCATCTTCCTCCCTCTGCACACACAACATTCGTGACGCAAGGCGCGATTGTGTGCAGTTTCCTGCCGCGGCCTCTTGAAGAGGACCCCGAAGCGCTCAAGGTGCCGTTCTTCCATCGCAACACAGACTACGATGAATTCATTTTCTATCACGACGGGAATTTCTTCAGCCGCGATAACATCAAGCCCGGCATGGTAACGCTGCACCCGCGAGGCATTCATCACGGCCCGCACCCGAAAGCGCTGAAAGGACAATCAACCAAAACTCACACCGATGAATTTGCCGTGATGCTCGACGGACTCAATCCGATTCACGTGCTGCCTGCCGGCGAAGACGCCGAATGGAAAGAGTACTGGGCGAGTTGGATCGAGAAGTAGAACTGACGGAAAGTTTCAGGATTCAAGTTTCATGTTTCATGTTTCAGGGTTTAGGCAGTGTCCCGGCAACAGACGTTCATTGAAAGTATGGCTGACTCTTCTCTCTCTCTGCAAGAGAAAATTCTTCAGGCACAATCCGTCGGCGGTGTGCCGCCAACTGAGTTGTTGGTCCCGTTCGGAAATATTGGCTCGCTGCTTCAAGCGCGGGCCGAGGAATTTGATGCCGCACCGTTCCTCATCTACTACGCCGACGATGGCTCACGCAAGGAATATTCCTTCCGCGAATTGTACGAGGAAGCGTGCAAGACTGCCAATCTGCTTCACGCATCCGGCATCCGGCGCGGCGACCGGATCGCAACCGTTTCGCAGAATCACTCCGATACCGTCATTCACTATTTCGCCGCGTTCCTGCTCGGCGCAGTCGTCGTCCCCGTCAATGTCGGCGAAGAAGACGAACGCATCGCCTACATCCTACAAAATTCGGAGACGAAGCTTGCGTTCGTTCGTGATCAATACATCGACCGGATCAAATCCATTCAGCACAAAGTCCCGACACTGAAAGAGATCTATCAGTGTGGCCGCATCGTGGACACATCTCTCCCCCACTTCGACTCTGCTGTGCGAGAACTCTCCACTCGCTTCAAGCCAACGACGACACCGGAGCCGACAGACGAGGCGCTGATTGTGTACACATCAGGCACAACGGGTTTGCCCAAAGGTGTTGTTCTCGTTCAATACAATCTCCTCGTCGACGCGATGGCGATTGCCGAGTGGCACAGAATCGCCAGCGATCAGCGGATGATGTGCGTGCTGCCAATTCATCACGTCAACGGCACGGTCGTCACGCTCGTGACGCCGTTGTACGCGGGCTGCGGCGTTGTGCTCAACCAAAAATTCCATCCCGACAAATTCTTTGAGCGCATCGGCATCGAGCGAGTCAGCGTCGTCAGCGTTGTGCCGACGCTTCTTCAGTTTCTTCTTCACGCGAAAATAGATTTCGAAGCGTACAAGCTTCAGCATCTCCGTCATATTATTTGCGGTGCAGGCCCCCTCACGGTCGAGCTTGCGATGAAGTTCGAGCAGAAGTTCAAGATTCCGATCATTCACGGCTACGGACTCTCCGAGACGACCTGCTACTCATGCTTCCTCCCCATCGACTTGAGTCCGCAGGAGCATCGCGTGTGGCTTTCGAAGTACGGCTATCCGTCCATCGGCGTCCCCATTCCCGTGAACGAGATGGCGATCCACGACGAGCAGGGCAACGAACTGCCCGAGGGCGAAAAAGGTGAGATCGTTATTCGCGGGCACAACGTGATGAAGCATTATTTTCAGAATGAAGAATCGAACCAGAAGACGTTTGCGCACAATTGGTTCCGCAGCGGCGATGAAGGATTCTTTCGGTACGACGAGCAGTTGCGAAAATTCTTTTTCATCACCGGACGCATCAAAGAGCTGATCATTCGCGGCGGCGTCAACATCTCGCCTTTCGAGATCGATGAAGTGCTGATGAACATGCCGGGCATTCATGCGGGCATCGCCGTCGGCTTCGAGAACGATTGGTACGGAGAAGAGGTGGGCGCCTACGTGACGATGAAGGACGGCTTTGAAGTTGCAGAGCAGGATGTAATTGCTTATTGCCGCAAGCATCTTCCCTTCTCAAAAACACCCAAGGCGGTGGTGTTTAGCAACCATCTCCCTGTGACCTCAACAGGGAAGTATCAACGAAGCAAATGCAAGCCACTGTTCGAGCCGTGGAAGGAAGTGCAGTTTACCGAGAAGAGAAGTTAGGTTAAGCGGCTCGCATCGAGGAACAAGGATTACACAACCTCCTTCTTACTTTTGCCAAGAGCATTTGCTATCGATCGAAGCGCATGATTGACTGCTACTGAGTTAGGAAAGAGTTTTACCAAATCAGGTTCGATGACTACAACATTGGTTTCTCGGGCATAGCGCTCAGCATATTTGTTCGGAATCGAACGCGCAAAATTGAACTCTTTGGGATGCGAGTTTTTGATTCTCTTTTTAGAATGCTGAGTTTTCATAAATATTCCTTTCTTCGTTTGTTGCCCTGCGTGCCGTGATTATCCGAATCCCACCTTGCCTTTCCGTAAACGTAACCACGAGTAACCTGAACCTGTTAGAGAAACCGATTATCTCAGACCTCTCTTCCCCAAACGAGTGTTTGGCGTCCTCATCGATTCTCGCAAACGGATCGCCAAATACAGTTGTTGCCTCTCTAAAATCGATTTTATGCTTCGCAAGATTCGAGGTGGCTTTCGCGGAATCCCATGCAAACTTCATAGCGATCCCTCTTAGAACGTCCCAACAAACAACCCCGCGTTGACCATGAACCCCTTGCCGTGGATGTTGTCTGGCACGCCGAGCAGATCATAGTTGCCATCAACTCTCCATGTCGGCGAGAACATGCCCACGTAGCTTACACCGAGACGAACTCCAACCCAGCCGAGAATTCCGTATTCAAGATTGAGTGAAGGCACGTACACGTAGAACGAACCGTCGAACTTGCGCGTGATGTTGCTGATCTTGCCGTTCAGATTGTAGTTTCCCGTTTCGTAGTTGCCCCATTCCTGGTTCCAGGTCAGGGCGCTGCCATCGTGCTGGCGCAGCGTGACTTCAAGTCCTCCGCCGCCGAGCATCGCGCCGACAGTGAAATCGAGTCGCTCAGCGATCGGGATGACATACTCGATCGTGACGCCGCCGAAACTCACCGCGAGTTCCGCGTCCCTGCGCACACCTGCAACAAGCGATGTGCTCGTGAGAGTGCCGTTCATTCCCAAGCCGCCAACGCGCAGATTCGGGACGAACATGATGAATGCCGCGCCGCCGATGCCGTTCATATACATGCCTTGATCTTTGAACGCTGCGCCTTTCGCGGCCAAAAGAAAATTGTTGATGGGAGCGACATCGAGAAAAAGCCAACCGGGTGTGTAGCCAAAGAGTCCGCCGATTTTCGCGGCCTTTGAACGTTTGGGTGGAATGGGATCTTCCTGTGCTACTGCAATACACGAGACGAGCAACAACATCATCACCAGTGCACGCTTCATGGTGTTCCTCCGATGAATGAGAGATGTACAGCAAACCGGCAAAAAGTTACTCAAATACTCCGAGAGATTCAACGAATTGATTGTCCTCGGTGAGTTGACTATATTTTGCCACAACAATTTTCAGGACTGATGCCGCTTCGATTTCTTTCGCTTCTTCTCGCTGTGTGTCTTGCAGCGACCGCATTATCTCAATCACAGTTCATTTTCATTCCGGGACAACTTGCGCTGCCTCCTCTGCGCGCATCGCTGCAAGAGCCGCGTGTCGGATTGCGGAAAGAGTTCGCAACGTCGCGTCTCAAAGTCGATATCGGCGCGTCGGTGGATATGCTTGAGTTCAGGCCGGGGCCGGACTCAACGGAACGCATGCGAGCCGGCATCGACTTCTTCACCTACGCACTCTCGACAAACTCAGAAGGCTTGCGACTTCAAATCGATGCGGTGGACGGATATTTCGGCGGCCACATTTCGTACGTCAATGACCTTGCTGACGACTCGCGGCTCGCCGTACGCCTCCGCCTGTTGCACGTGAGCGCCCACTTCCTCGACGGACACTACAATCTTGCGACGCAATCGTGGAAAGACGGACGAGAGCCAATTCCGTTTACGCGGGATTTTGGAGAGCTTGTTGGGGCATATACACTCGGCAGCGAGATCGAAGTGCAGTTCTATGGCGGCTTCAGCTACGCGACTCTCATCAGGCCTGTTGCGATCAAACGCGTTGAGTTTCTTGCGGGATTCGAGTTGCACTCAGACAAAATCACGGACAGCGTTTTTGACAATCCGTTCAACATCTATCTCGCCGACCATCTCTCACTGCGCGGTATTCCGAGTTACATTGGCACGAACATCGTTGAAGCCGGTGTGAAGTTTGGAGAATGGAACTCGACCGGGTTGCGAATCTTTCTGAGCTACTACAACGGACTCGACGTCTTCAGTCAGTATTATGACCAGCGACGCGAAAGCTGGGGCTGGGGTTTTGCGTTTGATTTTTGGTAACGGAATCTTCTGGTCTGGCAGTTTCGTATTGATGGCTATTCAGCATGCTATGCACCGTGCCCCATTTCCTCAGCTATTGTGCGCAGACTTCAATTGGTCTACTGAAGCCGGCGTGAGATATAATGCGTCAATCTGCTATCAGGTCCATTTGGTCGCATAAGTGGATCGAAATTTTCTATTGGCTCGTAGTTGTACTGCATGATCGCCGGGTAATCAACGGCCAGGCCCACGATGAAAATTGGATAGACGATGGTTTTGCTGAAAGCGCCATTCCCAAAGTACCTATTTGATGCCCCCGGATAGTACCATGCCTCATCCACCTTGATGCGCAGATGAGTAAGATTACCCAACGCCCAATCGGGAGTGAAAGGCTGATGTTTACTTGTGAGAACGTATCTGTAAAAGTATTTGGTAGAAGGGTAAACAGAAATTGAATCGTCGGGTGGAAGAACTGCTACAAATTGTTGGTCACGCGAGTACCCGCCGCCAAACGGATGCTGAGAGGTGCAACCAATGATAAGAAGAGGAATACCGACCATTACAGCAGATCGACAAGGCCAAAGTACCTGGGACATAGTCATGTTAGAGCACCCAATATCAAATACGCGAGCGGGCATGGCGACTAACGTTTACCGGCACCACGCAACGGCACGCTCTATTCTCTTTGGCTCAACGAGTATAAAACAAGCGTGCCGCTGAGTGAACACTATTCATCGAGCAAAACCTCTGAGACACGAAAGCCTATTCAAATGACGTGAACGCCGTGGTGCCGGTTGTTATACGCCGTGGGCACCCATCCCTCGCCGTCATGATGGACGTCCAACATACAAGAAGACTCCCAGTTGATTGAGCCGCTGAAGGAATCGCTTCGTCGTTCCCACACCATCAGTCATGTACGTATCGGCATTGTGGTCTGAATCAGCACGAAGGAGAAAGACCTGGATCGCGGCATCGTATGCTCCGGACAAGATGTGCGCAGCAGTCTTTCCGAGACTCACCTTGAGGTGTGATGTGTTTCTCTCGGCAGGCTGTCTGTCGTATTCAATCGCGCACCGGAATGGGGCAAGGATGGCAGCGTCGGGATGGCACCACGTTCCCAAGAGGGGATAGCTGTGAATCTGTTTTCCGTTCCTGGCGTTCCCCTCAAAGTCGCTACGGAAAAGGGTAGAAGAAAGCTGGAGCTCGTCAGCCATGACCGCTAGCAGCTTTTCAATAAGCCAATGCAACTCCTTTTGTGGTTCCAGGTCGGCTTGTGAAGAGACTCTCGCAATGGCCTGCTGGGAAGAGGAGTCTTCCTGAAGCATGGTGATGAAGCGACAAGCAAATTCTTTAGCCAGATCACGTGAGCCAAGTTTGCTCACAAGTTCAAGCAATTCTGTAGTGACATAACTGAAATCTGGAGGAAAGCCAGCACTTTCAGTATTGGGACAGAGGCCCGTGATTCCAAGATCCTCATCAAGGGCAACAACTCTCACTCTGAAGGGCTCGAAGTGCGAAAAAGTGAGTGTTCGGGTTTCCTTCTCCACTCTCGTGTCCTTTAACACCCCGATGTAAGCAAATCGCTTGTTTCCACTCTGGGAGTATACAAGAGCGTCTCCCGGGAGAGCGCTCACGGGAAGATGCTTGCTGAATGAGTATGGCTTTTCAGCAACCGATGGTAGTGGACGACCTTCCAGACATTCCAGATTGTCACCGGCATACAACAGTAGCGGCTTCAATTCCAATGTGGTACTCCTTCTTGATCAGATGTTCGAGTGATATGCACCCTCTGTGGGCAACCATGGGTATAACATCTCGCAATAACGCAATCCCAACTTTTTCCGGCTACAATAGTCCAATCTCGACGAATCAACGATGAATCTGAAGTCGTCGAGTAATTGACCGTGGCAGCACGAAGTCATACAATGTACTGCGCCCGCTCCTGCGCAGCGATACAACAAGGCGCGCGATGTTCGCTTGCTTCGTCGGGCCGGAACGCGGCGTTCACTGCGTCCTTGTCGTCATGCCACAAACAACAATCACCCCAGTCCAAGATCTGCCGCGATAGTCGCAAGCGCCGCAACAACGAACTGGATATGCTCATCCGCGCTCACACCCATCTCCTCAATCCCCAACTGAATATCCTCACGACTGACCGTCCTCGCGAACGCTTTGTCCTTGAGTTTCTTCTTCACCGATGATGCGCCAAGACCTTCAAGCTTGTTCGGCCTGACTAACGCACAGGCAACGATAAGGCCGCACAGCTCGTCGCAGGCAAACAAGCACTTCGCCATACGCGACTCACGCGGCACTTGCATCTGTGGCACGTGGCTGATGATAATCGTGCGAAGGTCTTCCGGCAATCCGCGCTCCCGCAGAATCTCCGATCCCTTCATCGGATGGTCGGGGACTGTTGGATGCATCTCGTAGTCGAAGTCATGCAGCAAACCCACGACGCCCCACGTCTCCTCGTCCTCGCCGAACTTTCTTGCGTACGAGCGCATCGCCGCTTCTACTGCGTAGGCGTGCTTGCGAAGACTGTCGGACTTTGTGAATTCGTGCAAAAGGTTGAGAGCATCCTGTCGATTCAACGTTTCTCCGAGTGCGATATAATGAAACGGTGGGAATCAAAACTATCAACGGTTTGTTGCTCTTCGCTCTAAGCTCTCTGCTCACGACCAAACAGACCAATGACCATGCGCTTTTCCGCCTACAAAGAGATTTTGCGTCTTTGCGCCTTCGCGGTTCATCTTACAACTGAGCGCTTTCCGTTACGCTCTTCACAATCCACTAACAAATCCTCGGAAGTTGCTCACCCGAGAGCATATCGACGACACGCGACCCGCCAATCTTGCTGTGCAGAAGTACTAAGCCTTTGTGATCGGCGGTGGCCTCGCCGATGATTTGCGCGCCGACTCCCAGCGGATGGGCGCGCATCGCCGCAAGCACAGCGTCGGCATCTTCGGGTGGCACGATGGCGATCAGCTTCCCTTCGTTCGCGACGTAAAGCGGATCGAAGCCGAGGATTTCGCACGCGCCCCGCACTTCATCGGTGAGCGGAATCTTCTCTTCAAGTAACTTCACGCCGACCTGACTGCTTTCCGCAAGCTCGTTGAGCACGCTGGCAACTCCGCCGCGCGTCGGGTCGCGCAGAACGCGAATGTTCTTCGTTGCTGCAAACATTGCAGCGGTCAGGCCGTTCAGCGCCGCGGTGTCGCTGATAATCTCAGTCTCAAACTCCAATCCTTCACGCACCGACATGATTGCGATGCCGTGCACGGCAATCGGCCCGTTGATGAGAATCTTGTCGCCGGGCCTGATCGACTTCGGATCGATGTTGATGCCATCGGGAATGACGCCGATGCCCGAGGTATTGATGAAGATGCCGTCTCCCTTTCCGCGGTCAACAACTTTCGTATCGCCGGTAACGAGCTTCACTCCTCCGCGCTCCGCGGCTTTCTGCATCGACAGCACAACGCGCCAGAGATTCTCCATCGAGAATCCTTCTTCAATGATCAAGCCCGACGAAAGATACAGCGGCGTCGCGCCGCACATGGCGAGATCGTTGATTGTGCCGTTGACGGCAAGCTCACCGATATCGCCGCCCGGAAAGAAGATCGGATTGATGACGTACGAATCCGTCGAGAAAGCAAGGCGCGAACCATTCACGTTGAGCAACGCTCCATCGTGCAGCGGCGCGAGAAACTCGTTGCCAAACTGCGACAGAAACATCTTCTGAATAAGTTGATGCGTCAGTTTGCCGCCGCCGCCGTGTGCGAGCAGGACGTTCTTGTAATCGCTGATCGGGATTGGACAAGAAAGCCCCGCCGACAAATCGGTGAATGGTTCGTTTGCCATGATTACTTCACGAACATGAGTGATCGGGTCTGCACAAAGTTTCCGGCTTCAAGCCGATAGAAGTAGATGCCCGAGCTTAATCCCGATCCATCGAACTGCGCTGCATACTTGCCCGGAACAACATGTGCATTCACAAGATCCGCGACTTTCGCTCCGAGCACATTGTACACCGCGAGACGAACATCGGACTGCGTCGGAATCTCGTACTCGATGGTTGTCGTCGGGTTGAACGGATTGGGATAATTCTGGCGCAACGCGAACTCCGTCGGCTTTCCGCCGACTTCGTCGATGCCCATCGTCGTAGAACCTTGTTTCAATACGATGTTGTTGTTTGGATCGAACGTGAGTGCAGTCGGCTGACGGTTGAACGTGAGCGTGATTGTTTGATTGTTCACGTCGTTCATCACCCTGACCAACGTATCCGATCCGGTTGCGAACGAGAGTTTCAGTTCGAGCGGCATCTTGAAGAAGGCAGGATTAGACTGTGTCTGCCTTGCGAGGAATGTCACTCGCCAGGTTCCTCCGCCAAGATTCGTAAAGTAGTAGCCATTCTGATACACAGGATGATTCGGCGCATACACCCACTGATTGAAGAACCATCCCATGTCCTGCCCGGAGACCTCATTCACCTTCGCAACAAAGTCTGCTGTTACAGAATTCTTGTGCTTGAAGCTCGTTGTGTCAGTCGCGTAATTTTTGAGCGATGCAAAGAAAAGAGTGTCGCCCAGATAATACCGAAGCATGTGAAGAACACACGCACCTTTGTTGTATGTAATTGCCCCGTTGAACAATGTGCTGGTCGGCGGTGTTGTCACAGCCCACGCAGGATTGTAGATGGCCCAGCCGGGGTTGCTGCTGAGATATCCGCTCGCATCACTATTGATATCGCTCTTGTAGGATGAGTAGCCTCCGGTGTACTCGTACCAGATCGCTTCACAGTAGGTGGCAAATCCTTCGTTCAACCAGATGTCCGCCCACGTGCCTGGCGAGATCAAGTCACCAAACCATTGATGCCCGTACTCATGCGAGACAACATTCTCGCCCCAATAGTTTGGCGCGAGACTTGTCAGCGTCTGATTCTCCATCCCTCCCCATGTAAAGCCGGCGCCCGATGCGATAGTTGCGAAGCCGTTCTTCTCAAACGGGTGCGGTCCGAACAACCGCGAGTACTCAGTCGTCATCGGGGCAATTTTGGTTTTGATGTTTGTGAGGCTGCTCTGATTCTCGCCTGCGTTCCAATAGAAGCGAATGGGAAACTTGTCGTTCGGGTTATTCGGATTAACCCACTCGACGATATCGAGATTGTAGTTCACCTTGCCCGTCATGACCATAAGATACGTGGCAATCGGGTCGCGGCTAATCCAGTTGTACCAGATCGTATCAGCGACGCGTGTGGAATCGGCGAGTCTGCCGTTCGATCCGAGCTTCACCGTCGCCGGAACTCTCACGCGCAAATCGAGCGTCGCCTTGTCGGAGGGTCGATCCCAACAGGGAAACCACTTGCGCGCGCCTTCCGGTTCGCAATCTGTGAATACCATGCCGTTGCTCGTGTAAAAGGCGCCATCGCTGGCGTTGTTGTGGCGATAGTAAATTTTCACTTGAACGACTTCACCCGGATTGTACGTTCGGTCGAGCGTGATCGTGAGCGCGTTCGAAACATGCGTGAACGACGTTCCCGCCAACCGAACGGAGTCGATAACGAGCGACGTGTTCACCGCATTCAGCGTGATGGATTGCAGAGCGGAATCGACTCTGAACGTGATTGTGTTGACGCCAACAAACGACTTTGGATAGGGAGTGATGAAGCACGAGTAGATATCCAGATCGAGCTTGTAGTTGAGTACATTGAATGAATGAAGCGGCGAGCCGGGCGAAAGCAGCATGCTCTCCGGCGAGAAGCGGGCAGATTGTTTTTTCTGCGAGCAGACCACTGAACCTTTCTCGTTCAGATCCTGTGCAAACGCAAACTGCATGCTCAGGAGCAGCGTCAAGCCCAGTGTGCAGATGGTACGACTTATCATTGTATTCCTCCTTCGGTGATAGTTAAACGCATTTAGTGTCTGTGAATGTCGCGATGCATAATCTTTCGTGTTTCATGAAGACGATCATCCGCCGGCAAATCGATGAGACGGGCGTTCATGTTTTCATCCTGCTCAGCCTCCAGCAGGTTTGCGGTGTACTCGATGATGCTTGGCGGGAAAATGCCGTTCCGTTCATACAACGATCGCTTCTCCCGCAGAATTCTCGCCGACTCGACGCAGCTCTTCGGCAATGATGCGAGCGTGTTGAGCAACGCTTTGTCTTTGAAGATGTTCCCCGACGTGTAGAGGCGCTGTGCAGTTTCCATTGCCTGATCGTGAGTCAGCCCCCATTCCGCGGCCATCGCAATGCCGGCCAGAAGCAGGTGAACAATCGCGCTGCCGTCGGGACTTCGCAGCTCGACCGTTTGCCTACCATCGCGCGCCACGTCCCGCGCTTCCTGTTGCGGGTTCAGCACTTTTGCCAAATCGTTGATGGCAGACCACCCGAGCGGCACGCGAATCATCGCGCTGCGGTTCAGATCACTCCAACAAATTCGCGTGGGCGCTTCCTGATTCGGAACAAGTCGCAAGTACGCGGCCGAGACTGTATTGCCGAACGCGGTGAGCGTATCTGCATACTCGCAAAGTCCCCCGATGACTCTGCGCGCTTCGGGTGTGAGCGCGCCTGCGTCGTCGGTCATCGCGTTCTTGCCATTCTTCCGCAGTTCCGTATGCACATGCAATCCATTGCCCGCGACGCCTTCTTCCAGCTTCGGCGTAAACGTTGCGACGCAGTTGTTCTGGTATGCGACGTTCCGAATCAACCACTTCGCCAACACCAGGTAATCGCCCGCATCTTGAATCGGCGTCGGCACAAACTCAATCTCGACCTGCTCTGCTTGCTTGCCGACGATCTCGTCAAGATTGCTTCGGACACTTTCCACATAGCCAACTTCGCTGTGCGAGTACTTCACTGCGCCGGTGATCTGAGAGATGTGCTTCACCATCTCGTCGAGCACCAATCCGCTTTTGATGAACGGCGCCGAGGCATGGTAGCCGCGTTGCTTTGCTGAGAGATAGATGCGTGACGTGTGTTCGCTCAACAAAAAGAATTCAAGCTCGCCCATCGCGTACAACTCCATCCCCGTTGACCGGGCAAAGAGTCTGCTCGCGTTGTGGAGAATTGTGTCGAGCGCAAACGGAGCGAGGATTCCATCTTTTGTCATGTACCGACAGATGAAGTCGAGACTGTTGTCATCGAACGGATTGAGGAATGCTGTCTTGTACACAGGCACAACATACAGATCGGAGAGCGCCGTATCGACCATGCCTTTGAAGAGCGACGATCCGTCGACGCGTTCGCCATCTGCAAGAATGCGTTCAGCTTGCTGCCTGTTGGCGATCGGCAGTTTCAGCTCTTTGAGTTTGCCATCGAGAGCCGTGTAGTGAAACGTGATCTTCTGGATTCCTTTCTGCTCGATCACATCGAGAAGATCTCCCCGCGTGAATTGATCAGTTGGTTTGTCGAGAATGAGAACAATGGGATTCGTGAGAGGGTACGGCGCAATCATAAAATGCAGTAATGATTTTCAGTTGATGATCTTCGCTAATGAATGTCTCGCAAAATGAAAATATGCCGCGCATGCGCCCTCCGAGGAAACCATCGGCGCCCCAAGCGGATGTTCGGGCGTGCATTCCTTGCTAAACGCCGGACAATCGTGCGGCTTCTTCACGCCTTGAAGCACCTGACCAGCGATACACAACGGCGATTCTTCCGCAGTGATGCCGTGAGTATCGAACACTTGCTCGGCATCGAACGCCGCGAGTTCGTCTCGCAGCCTGTAGCCGCTCAGGGGAATTTCTCCGATGCCACGCCATTTCCTGTTAGTAACAACGAAGACATCGCGCAGTAGCTTTTGCGCGGCAACATTTCCCGCCTCAGTCACTGCGCGAACATATTGGTTCTCGACCTCATGCCGATGCTCTTCGAGTTGCTTCACGGCCAGATAGACGCCCTGCAGAATATCGACAGGTTCGAATCCCGTCACAACAATCGGAACGCGGAACCGCGATGCAAGCGAGAAGTACTCCGTGTAGCCCATCACTGCGCAGACGTGGCCTGCGGCGAGGAATCCTTGCACGGCATTGAGCGGCGACGAGAGAATCGCTTCGATTGCCGGCGGCACTAGCACATGCGAACAGAGAATGGAGTAGTTCTTCAGTCCTCGCATCTTCGCCTCCCAGACCGAGAGCGCATTGGCGGGCGCCGTTGTTTCAAACCCGACTGCGAAAAACACGACTTGCTTACCCGGATTCTGCTGCGCGATTTTCACCGCATCGAGCGGTGAATAGACCATCCGAACATCGCCGCCTTCCGCCTTCACCGTCAGCAGATCCTTCTCCGATCCCGGCACACGCAGCATGTCGCCGAACGACGTGAAGATGACGTCCGGCTGCTCGGCGATGCGTACAGCCTTATCGATGATCTCCAACGGCGTGACGCACACGGGACAGCCCGGCCCATGCACAAGATTCACATTCTCCGGCAGCAGCCCTTCGATCCCAAACTTCACAATCGAGTGCGTCTGTCCGCCGCAGATTTCCATGATCGTCCACGGCTGAGTGACTGTCGCGTGAATCAGATCAGCGTACTTCTGCGCGACGCCGGCGTCTCTGTACTCGTCGATAAACTTCACTGCGCTCTCCCCCCACGCAACTGCGTCTCTGATTGCGATGGCAATTCATCGGGCTTGAGCTTGGAGATGATCACGCCTCCTTCGATCAGCACAGAGTCGCCGACGCTCGCGTCGGGAACGAGGAAGAGCGACGAACGCATATAGGCGCCGCCAACTTTTATTCTTGCTTGCGCGGCAAAATCAGCCACGAAAATCTCCGTGATCTCTCCCGTCAGAAGTGTCATACGCGTATCTCCTCTCGGTGCTGGTGAACTTGTAAAGTGGATTTGTGAGTTCGTAAAACAGCGTGAATCTGTCCGAGGGAAATGCCGCCGTCGTTCGGCGGTACGCGTTGATGCCAGTATGGACGGAAGCCTGATGCCGTGAGCCGGCCGACAGTTCGTTCCGTCAGATATTTGTTTTGGAAACAACCGCCCGTGAGCACGATCTTCTCCAACGCTGCTCGCCGGGCAATCTCGACGATGATCTCCACTAGCGTATTGTGGAATTTTGCCGCGATGACTGCCGGCGAGACATCGTGCGCCGCTTCGTCGAGCAGTTGATGGAATGCCGGCGCCCAGTCAACAATGTATTGCGCCGAGGATTGACCACTCCCGTTTCGTTGCGTGTTGTCGAGGATGTGAAACTCGTAAGCGTCGTTCGTGGCGGTGCGTGCAATCGCGAACTCCAGCATCATCGCCGCCTGCCCTTCGAAGCTGACTTTCTGCCGCAGATTCAGGATTGACGCAACGGCATCGAAGAGGCGGCCAACGCTCGTCGTTGCCGGACAATTGATGTTCCTCTCCAGCATTTGTCTGATGAGTGCCAGCTCAGATTTCTCAAACGCAGAAACCGGATGAAGGTCACCGCGCTCAAACACATCATCACCAAATATCTCAAAGAGAACTCCGAGAGCAACTCTGCGCGGTTCCTTCACTGACTTGCTGCTTCCCGGCAACTTGAACGGGCGAAAAGTCGTCAGCCTTTCGAATGTGGAATTTTTTGGGATCAGAAACTCGCCGCCCCAGATGGTTCCGTCCAGACCGTAGCCCGTGCCATCCCATGACACGCCAAGTACCGAATCATCGATCTGATTCTCAGCCATGCACGAAAGCACATGCGCGTAGTGATGCTGAACCTGCTGCAATTCCAGTCCCGTTCGCTTGGCAAACTGCGTCGATAAATAATCCGGATGTTCATCAGCAACGACGATTGTGGGAGTTGCATCGAACAACTTCGAGACGTTTTCTGCGACATTCAGAAACGCGTCGTACGCTTTTCCGGTTTCCAGATCGCCGATATGCTGGCTGACGAAGACGTTGGCTCCGTTCGCAATTGCAATCGCATTCTTCTGATGAGCCCCGACTGCAAGAATGCAGCGCGACGTCGGCGGCGCGATATAATCAACCGGCAGCGGTGCGTAGCCTCGCGCCCGTCGCACAAGTTGTTCCCGTCCCAACATTACGCGCACAACCGAATCATCAACGTGACGGAGAATCGGACGATTGTGAACGAGAAAGATGTCGACGATGCCCTGCAGTCGTTGCAGCGCCTCCTCCTCATCGATGCAAATTGGCTCGTCGGTCAGATTGCCGCTCGTCGCAACAACAGGGAATTGCATCTCTCGCATCAGCACATAATGAATTCCCGTGTACGGAAGAAGGACGCCGAGATACGGATTTCCAGGCGCGACAGAATCGGCAATCATGTGGCCTGCGGAACATGATCGTTCGAGCAACACAATTGGCGATGCCGATGAGCGAAGCAACTGCTCTTCCAGTTCCGAAACGTCGCAGACGCTTCGTACTGAAGTCATGTCGGGGAACATCACAGCAAGCGGCTTCTCTTCACGATGCTTGCGTCTTCTCAGTTCGCGAACCGCTGCTTCGTTCCGCACATCGACCATCAAATGAAATCCGCCCAGCCCCTTGACCGCCGCGATCTTTCCCTCTCCGATCATGCGCGCAACAAGTTCGATTGCATCATGCCGCGAGGCAATCACCTTGCCCTCCCGATTCCAGCATTCAAGATGCGGCCCGCACTTCGGACATGCATTCGGCTGCGCATGAAAGCGTCGGTCGGTCGGCAGTTCGTACTCGGCTCTGCAATCATCACACATCTCAAACAACTTCATCGAAGTCCGCGCTCTGTCGTACGGCAGCGAGTCGATGATGCTGTATCGCGGTCCGCAGTGAGTGCAGTTGGTAAAGGGATAGAGATAACGCCGATCTGTCGGGTTCAACATCTCCGCAAGACAATCCGGACACATGGCAAGATCGGGAAGTACAAACGCTGAGCGTTCTCCCTCCATTCTACTTTCGCGAATGACAAAGTCATGAGAGAATGCGGGATCAAGGAATGAAGACTCGATGCTTTGAATGTGTGAGTGGCGCGGACGCTCGGGTGCGAGTCGAAGGAGAAACATGTCGAGCGCGCTTCTCTCCCCTTCGGCTTCGATGACGAGACCGGTTGGCGTGTTCGCCACCCATCCGGCGAGGCGCAGTTCAGTAGCAAGCCTGTAAACGAACGGACGAAATCCGACTCCCTGCACTGCACCTTGAATCGCTATGTGCACGCGTTGAAGCATTCAGGCAAAAATCGCTTCGATGATGTCTAAGATGGTCGTTGCGGCGTAGAATCATCGTCGGGCTGTTGAAGACCTTCAAGCTCTCCCATCTCTTTGAGGTACTCGAAAACCTTCGCAGCTTCTTCTTCATCCACCTTACTGATTGCAAATCCGACATGAACAAGCACGTAATCTCCCACCATCACTTCGGGCACGTACGCAAGACACACCTGTTTCAGGATGCCGCCGAAATTCACTTTCCCCATATTCATCCCCACGCTGCTTTCCTCGATTGAGACTACCCTGCCCGGGACGGCTAGACACATGGAAACTCCTGATATGAGAGTCTAAGTGTGATTGCGTACCTAAAGGTCAACTAACATGCCACGAAAATCCAACCAGAAGCTGAGGAAATTGCTCAACGAGACTAAGCTTTGTCGGAATTGGGAAAATTCAAAGCGGAGCGTTCTCACTTTTAAGAAGTGAGATGCTGCACCAACGATAAGAGAAAGATCGGAATGTGAGAGATGAGCGGCCGCGTAGAGAACCACTTCACACGGCACGCGGCATCACGAGGAAACGTCACAACGTAATCTAACAAACTTTCAGACTGTTGCAAGGGGAGGAATGGTGGAGATTCCCCATCGAAACTGCCTAAGAACTGTCTTTCTGAGGGAATTGAAAGGCGTTGCCTTTATTGTTCATCGCCGTGACATCAGTGCTTCACGTTTCGTCTCGTCACTTCGTGACGATTGGGTGACCGGGCTATTGCGCAGACCATAAGTGGTCTGCCTAATATCATGCCGTCCCTACGGGACAGCCGTGCATGCAAGCTTGCCACGTAGTGGCAAATCAAAATTAGCCCGACCTTTCAAGGTCGGGTTAGATTGATGTACACGACCCGTCCGTCGCGTAGCGACGGAACGAATAGTTGATACACGCATGAAGGATCATGTCAATAGCAGCCTCGCTTTGCAGAGGCGCCATGCCTGCCGGTCTACGACTCATAGAGCAGGCAGGAAGAATCCAGAAACCCGTACTGGATTCTCCCAAGGGGATGCCTGCGAAGCGGCATTCACTCCGTCCCGACTTGGGAAGCAGTCGGTCCCGACACCGTCGGGACAGAATGACAATCAAAAGATGTGGAGATGATTTTCAAGCGTTTTCGGGAATCTCCACGAGGAGTGAAGGGATTGGAGATTGGGGTTCGTCCTCGGTCGTCTGTCTTTTCTGGGCCACAAGCGGGTCTTCCTCGTCAGTGCGGAATTGCATGGCGCGTAGCGGATCAGTCAACCTCGGCGCAAAGAGTATCGCCCTGCCTCGCCGCAGTCCGGCCTTGTCCCGGCAGAGGATTCGGCTAAACTTAGAGCGACTCTGCGAGTCGCTCAACAGGTTAGGAATTCACAATTAGCAGTTCACCATTAAGAACTGCTTTTCAAAGGGAATGATCAATGGTGAATGCTGAATGGACAACGACAGCATGACGCGCCTACAGCCGAAGTCCGTGCGACTCAGATCCGAGCGTGAACACTTCGATGTCGTGCTCGATTCGATGAAGAAGATCGGGCACGCTTCGCACGACTGACTCCGACAAGCCAACGCCTAGCTCGATGGATTCCGCTTCGATGCCGTACACCATCAGCGTTCGCGGAAGTTCATTCAGCTCGCGAGAAAGCTCAATTGCCTCGCACACGCCGAAGAGATGACTCGACGAGCGGAGAAATCCTTTTTGCAATCGAGTCGTGTGGGCATTCACGCAATGCACCGTGCCGGGCTGGCAACCTGACACAACAGCATCGATGACAAACACATGGTGAGCTGTGCGCCAGAGCGATATCAACGCAGTTCCTTCTCCGCTCTGCTCGGCAATGCGGACGCTGTTTGCGAGCCGGGCGCCGAGGTGGCGCACAACGTACAAACCAACACCGTCGTCTGTCCGCATTTCATTGCCGATGCCGATCACCAGCGGAACGGCCAACTCGCCGTTCCGCGGTTTCTTCTCAGAAAACTTCGTCCCCTCATTCATCGTAGTGATCCTCCAGATGTTGAACATCCGAGATCAGTTGCGCGCCATCAGTCGATCTCAAGTCGAACGAAGTGAGTTGCACAGGAAATACACGGATCGTAATTCCTGACTGCTTGTTCAACTTTCCACGTGAGCGCCTCGCGTGGCAAATCGATGTTTGCAGTAACGAACTGACGGAGATCGTTCTCGATCGTCGGCTGGTTCTGCGCCGTCGGAGGCACGATCTTCGCGTCGAGAATTGTTCCGTCGCTTCCGAGTCTGTAGCGATGATAGAGCGTACCGCGTGGCGCCTCGCTCGCGCCGAACCCGATGCCGGCTTGTACCTCATAATGTACTGTCGGCGATTCAGGCTCTTCATACTGTTCGATGATCCGAATCGCTTCGTCGTACGCGTAGATGGTTTCGATCGCCCGCACCACGATGCTCTTGAACGGATTCTTCACCATCGGACGTAAGCCGATCTCGTTCGCCACCTGTTTTGCAATCGGCGAGAGAAAATCGAAGTTGAGATTGAACCGCGCCAGCGGCCCGACGTGGTAGGCGCCCTTCCCCTTCTCAATCGAATGCAACGCATGCGAGTGATGCACATGACGCTCCTCGAAGTGGAACTCGTACTCGCGGATGGCGATGTCGAGTCCGCTGTTGGAGACAAACCTTCCACCGATGATCGGGTATTCATCCGGCGAACGCAGCGACACGAATTCGTACTCAAGCTCGAAAGGCGGAAACTCAAACGTGTTGACGAGCTTCGCAGTTTCAATCGCCTGATCGCGTGCCCACTTCAGCCGGTCGAGCAGCGGCGTAAGCTCGCTCTTTGCCGGCACCCGGTAGAAGCCGCCGACCCTCACATTAATCGGGTGAATCTCGCGACCTCCAATAACAATCATGACATCGTTCCCGATCTTCTTCATTTGCAGCGCGGTCTTCACCAACTCGGGTTTGTCCTTCGCCAGCTGGAGCGCATCTTCGTATCCAAGAAAATCCGGCGCATGCAGCATGTACATGTGAAGCACGTGACTTTCAATCCACTCGCCGCAATAGATCAATCTGCGCAATGCAGCAAGTTGGCCCGTCACTTCAACGCCGAACGCATCTTCCATCGCGGTCACGGAACTCATTTGATACGCGATGGGACAGATACCGCAAATACGCGCGGTGATGTCCGGCGCCTCGGCATAGCTGCGTCCGCGAAGGAACGCTTCGAAGAATCTCGGCGGCTCATAGATCTTCAGCTTCACGTCAGCAACTTTGCCGTCGGCGATCTTGACGAAGAGCGATCCTTCGCCCTCGACGCGGGCAAGCTGGTCAACCTTGATGATTCTATTTTTCATGTGCATCACTCTCCTTGCGGAACGCCTCGGCGTACGCGTTGAATCCTCTGAACATCAGCATGATATCTTCCCTGTCTGCGCCAAGCTCGGCGAGTTGCTTGCTCAGCGATGACGGGTTCGGGTTTTCCATCGGGCCGAAGCATCCGTAGCAGCCGCGGTTGTACGACGGGCACAATGCGCCGCAACCAGTCTGCGTCACCGGACCGAGGCACGGAATTCCCTCCGCCACCATCACACAAATATTTCCCTTCTTCTTGCATTGCATGCAGAGACTGTGTGTCGGGACGTTGGGCTTGCGCTTGTTGAGATACGCGTTCACCACTTCGAGCAACTGGTATTTGTTGATCGGACATCCCCGCAGCTCGAAATCGACATGCACATACGAACCAACGGGCATGGAGCGATCCAACGTAGAGATGTGATCGGGAGACGCATACACGAGTCGCGTGAACTCTTTGACGTCCTTCCAATTGCGCAGCGCCTGAATACCGCCTGCGGTCGCACACGCGCCGATCGTGATGAGGAACTTGCATTCTTTTCTGATATGTCGGATCCGTTCAACGTCGTGCGGCGTGGTAATGCTTCCCTCCACGAGGCCGATGTCATAGGGTCCGCGCAGAATGCGGCGGCTTGCTTCAGGAAAATTCGCGATCTCCACGGCGCCGGCTACAAGAAGCAACTCGTCTTCGGCATCAAGCAGCGACAACTGGCATCCGTCACACGAGGCAAACTTGAACACAGCAATCTTGGGTCTCTTCGCGGCCATGCTATAGCTCCTTCCTGTCGAATAGTGAACGAATTCGAGGGAGCGGAAACACGGGGCCATCTTTGCAGATGAATGTCGGTCCGTATTGGCAATGCCCACAGAATCCGACTGCACACTTCATGTTCCGCTCCATCGACAGGAAAACCTGGTCGGGGCCAAGGCCGCGACGCTCAAGCTCGTCGATTGTGTACTTCATCATAATTTCCGGTCCGCACACGTACGCGACCGTGTTCTGGGTGTCGAGTTTGATATACGAGAACAACGACGTGACGACGCCGATGTGGCCTTTCCACGATGAGTCGCCGCGATCGACAGTCACGAGCACTTCCACATTCTTCTCATCTTCCCATCGTTCAAGCTCCACCCGATAGAGAAGGTCTAGCGGACTGCGGCCGCCGTAGAGAATAATGATGCGTCCGTATTCCTCACGCTGCTTCAACAGAGAGTAGATGACCGGACGCAGCGGCGCAAGGCCGATCCCTCCCGTGACGATGCAGACATCTTTGCCTTGAGCAACATCGAGAGGCCAGCTCGACCCGAACGGCCCACGGATGCCGATCACATCGCCGCGCTTCTTGTTCGATAGCGCCGTCGTAATCGTCCCGACGCGATGAATCGTATGTTCGAGCGTCGCTTTCTTTGTGGGATCGGAACTGATGGAGATTGCAGCTTCGCCGACGCCATATACGTACAGCATGTTAAACTGTCCCGGCAGAAATGAAAATCCATCCGGCACACCATTCACATCGAGTGTCAGCGTAAACGTATCGTCGTTTTCCCAAATCACTTTTCGCACCGTTACCGGATGCGGAATCATCGCATCGGTGGCAACAGTTTGGAGATTCCCTTCGCTCATGAGCCAACTCCGATGTTGGTCATGCCGTAGATATCGAAAAGCTGCAAGCGCGTTGCATCGAGTCGTCGTTCCATCACCGTGGCGAAGCGCTTGAGCATTTCGTACCCGAACCCTTTGTCGGTCTCGCACTTGTTGCGGAGACACTCGCCGTCGAGCGAAATCGCGCGCACATCCGTAACTGCAACGCCGCTGAAGTGCCAGCGGAACGGCGAAATGAGCCACGACCATCCGAGCACTTCTCCTGCGCCGACTGTCTGGATACGAATGTTGCCTCGCCCGCTGAATTCCGCTTCGAGCGCAACGCGACCGGAGCGGATGAGAAAGAATTTGTTTGCAAGTTGACCTTCGGTTACCAATCGCTCGCCATCGTGAAAGCGAACGTTCATCGCACATCCAACCAACAACTGCATGTGATCGTCCGGCAATTGGTGCAGAAACGGATGCTGCCGGAGTATCTCAACGAGATTTTCTTTTTCCATAGGAGTTATCCTTCGAGAGTTGTTATCGGAACGCCAGTATCAGTAATTCGTGCGGCTTCGCGCGTAATATCGATGCCTGCGGGACACCAGGTGATGCAGCGACCGCAGCCTACGCAGCCGAGTGTGCCAAACTGTTCTTGCCAATGGGCAAACTTATGCATCAGCCATTGCCGGTAGCGAGTGCGTGTGGACATACGGGTGTTGCCGCCGGCAATCTTTGTAAAATCAGATGTGAAACATGAATCCCACCGCCGCCATCGTTCAGCATGTTCGCCGGTCAGATCCGTTACGTCTTCTACTGTTGAGCAGAAGCAGGTGGGACAGACCATGGTACAATTCGTGCACGAGAGACATCGTTTCGCGACATCGTCCCAATGAGCATGCTCGAAGTTGTCGTTCAGCTTCTGCCCGATGTTCGACACGTCGAGCGACTTGCCCATATTCTTTGCGGCTGAGTCGAGCATTCGCTTCGCGCAGTCGATCTCATCCTGAGTCGCATCCCGATGCGGCATGTCGCGCAGAATCTCCTCGCCCGCAGGCGAGCCAGATTCGATCAGGAAATGATGCTTCTCATCGGTTGCGACTTCGGTGAGCACCAGATCATAACCTTGTGTCGCGGCCGGACCGCTTTTCACCGAAACGCAGAAGCAGTTGCCGCCGGGATTTGTGCAGTTGATCGCAACAAGAAAAATGTTGTCGCGAATCTTTTGGTAACGATCGTCAACATATTCTCCAGTGTGGAACACCTTGTCGTGAATGGCGATGGCCTGCAGCTCGCATGGGCGCACGCCAATAAACGCGTAGCGCTTGCCCTCGCCGTTCTTGTCGGGAATTACCTCGAAGCTTTTGCCATTCTTGCGCGCACTGAAGAGTCGCGTCCGCGGCTCGTACAGAAATTTCTTCCACGATTGCGGTCCCACAACAAAATTGAAGAATGCCTTGTGCCCATTCTTGTGAAGCGTGTACGATCCGGGAGCTTGTTCGTCGGTGTAGTGTTGCGGAAGATCGGCGGCTGATTGCAGTGCGTCGAGGCCGATTGCGCCGTCGCGAACCTTCGGCCCTATGGTTGTGTAGCCTTTCGATTGAAGAGTTTTGAACAGATGATTTAACTTCTCTACCTCTACGATATGCATGAGTTCATCCTTAACGAGTGAAAAGAGAAACGAAGGAACAACAGAAGTCGCTATTCGTAGTTCAGTTTTTGTGCCACGACGGAGTTCATGTTCTTGATACATATAGCGCGAATTGCTCTGCTCTGTTTCCCACTTCTAAGACTTCAACTCTCAGATTTGAAAATGGGAAGTGAAGCTGTATATTTGTTCTACACAGAATTGAATCGCGAATCTCCTCGCGATCTCGCGCACAGTCCGACATCCGGAGTTCACGTGGCAGTCACAGTCCTTGCATCACTCTTTCTTCTGCTCATCCTCTTTGTCGCGGTTGTTGGATTCAAAGCGGTGATCAAACAAGGGAAGAGTCCCGAAGAAATGAATCTGGAGAAGTGTTCGCTCTGCGGTCAGAAGATGAACAAGGCGAGCCTCGTCGAAAGACAGGTAGGCGATTACAAGCTGCTCTACTTTTGCGCGACGTGCATCAACAATCTTCACAATGAGTTGATCACGAAGAACTAGAGACGTGGACGAAAAGTAGCAGCCCTAAAATTCACCTGCCGATTTTGTGCAAATACGATATCGAAATCTTGCACAACCTACTTCTCGTCCACGTTTCTAGCTAGAGGTCTGGTCGAAAAGCCCTGATGAAAGAAAACCCTGCCTGACGGCAGGCAGGCGCCAAGGCTCCTCCAAAGGAGTCCCTTCGGGACAGGACGCCAAGGCAAGGTAACTGTCTATTGCCGTTGGTCGTCGAGTGCAAAAAAAAAACCAGGGCGCTGCAAAAGCGTCCTGGTTTGGACGAAACAAGAAATTTGTTTCTTCGATCAGGCTTTGACGAGCGAGCCGTTCTTCTGTACCGAAAGATTCGACCGTGGGCTTTGATATGTTGAGCTTCGATTCCGTGACTTCGGCGCAGCAGCGTCTGTCTCACCTTGCAGCTTAAACTTCACGACGAGTTCTTGAAGTTTCATCGTGA
The DNA here is from genome assembly GCA_016218065.1 of Ignavibacteriota bacterium. GTDB lineage: Bacteria > Bacteroidota > Ignavibacteria > UBA10030 > UBA6906 > CAADGV01. The sequence continues at coordinate 30,366 of JACRFA010000311.1, forward strand.
GGCTATTCAGATCGTCAGCGGCGCGGGCTATCTGCTGAATGCCGTTGGCTGTCTCGGCGGTGACTGTTGAGATCGCCTCAACGTTGCGCGTTATCTGCTCGCTTGTCTCCGTTTGCTGCTCACTCGCGGCCGCAATGTTCGCGACCTTTTCGGTAACGGTCTGACTTACGCCGACAATGACTTTCAACGACTCACCGGCCTTATCGGCAAGCTGAATGCCGGCGTCCACCTGCTGTGTCCCCTCTTCCATCGAGGCAACCGCGTCTTTCGTGTCAACCTGAATCTTCTTGATCATGTTGGCGATTTCTTTTGTCGCCTTGGATGTTCGTTCGGCAAGCTTGCGCACCTCGTCGGCAACAACGGCAAAGCCGCGTCCCTGCTCGCCGGCTCGCGCCGCTTCGATGGCTGCGTTCAACGCCAGAAGGTTTGTCTGATCGGCAATCTCATCGATCACGCTGATGATCTCGCCGATTTGATCACTGGATTTGCCAAGCTCTTTGACTGTTGTTGCCGAGCGGCGGACGACATCGGCGATTTGCTTCATGCCGTTCACCGTTTCCTGCACAACGCGGCCGCCTTGCTCGGCGGCGGCTTTTGCCTCCTTCGCAGTCGCAGCCGTGTCGCTCGCGTTTCTGGAATTCTCCGCGATCGTGTTTGTCATTTCTTCGACGGCATTCGTGACAAGCGCGGACTGCTCCATCTGCTGACGCATGCCTTGGTCCATCGAGTTGGAATCGGTCAGAATCTGCGACACCTGATTCGAGACGGCAACCGTTACGCCCTGCACTTCACCGACCGTCATGCGCAAACCGGCAACATGGTCGTTCAAACTCTTGATCAGCTTGCCCACTTCGTCTTGAGTCTTCTGTTCAAGCTCAATGGTCAGATCACCAGTGGCAACCAATTTGATTCCTGCAAGCAACGGCTGCAAGATGCGCATGATATAATTGACTGCAAGTACCGCAGTCAGCAAGAAGATCACGCAGAGCACAATCGACCAGAGGATTGTCTTGTGCATGTCTGCGCGAATACTCTCGGTGGAAATTGCCACCATGAGTTCCCCAATCGGGGTCGAATCTCCCTGGCGCGCGACCACCGGAGTCCGAAACACCGCGAGCGTATTGCCGCCGGCATCTTTGGCTTCGAGTTGCTCAACGCTGCCATCGGAGCTGACTTTTTCTGCCGAGGCAAGATCGACGTGTGTCCCCCGCTCAGCGATGGGGTTGCCGCCCTTGTCCGTGAACATGATTGCCTGGACTTCACTGTCAAGCATCGATGCATCCATGATGGCCGAAAGCTGCGACGAGTCACTCATCATCACGCCCAGGCGTCCGTTGCTGGCAAGACTGGTCGCCACAGAGATGCCGCGTTTGCCGAATTGTGTTTCTGTTGAAGCGCCCATCAGTACACCATAGACGATGCTGAGCGAAGTCGTCAGCAAAACGATGAGCGCGAGAATGGCGAGAAGAATCTGGGTCTTCAGTTTCATGATGATCTCCTATTTTGCGACGAAGGCAATTCCTGAGGCAGGATCACTCGGAGTGTTTGCGCCCAACAATCCTGCTACCTGGCTGTTGACGTACGCCGTGAGCTTACCGCCTTCGAGCTGAACGGTGCACAGCGCCCCTGATGCGAGCATTGAAGTGTTGGGAACAATCAGACCGATCTTGTCGGGCAACGCATTCGATCGCAGGAACTCGAATCCCACGCCCACCATGAGTTGATCGCTTGCGTCCGGAATCCAAATCAACTGAATGCTCTTCTCCGAAACCATCTTCTTATAGATAGATGAGATCTCTCTTGCATCCTTTGGTCTCCCGATCACGATCTGCACACCCTGCCCCAAGCCGGCACGCGTGAGATCCTGAACATTCTTGTCCGTGAGGGCGCTCCCAAAGACTCCGACGGACTTCAGATTCGGATTCATCATTTTCATGACAGCAATTTGTTGCCCGTAGTTCTGGGCGAAACCGGACGATTGCAGCAACACAGCTACAACGAGCACAGCAAATCCACAGCTTACAGTCTGTGTCCAGCTCGAATGTAGTTTCTTCATATTACTCTCCTGATAGTTCTCTCGATCGCACTGCGTGTGGAGGCTCTTGCGAGGGAGCGGCAGATTTGCGGAAGAATCCCTATGAATGCGCAACGCACACACATCTATGCGTGGTTATCGGACAAACCACATGCCATTTGTTCGTGCTTAGGTTTCAGCAGGCCAGCATGCGTGAGCCAGATTTGCACAGCTCGGGAGACTCTGCGAAAGGAGAATCGGGTGGAGATGTACAGTATTAGCCAGGTGAGCAATAGCTGAAATCACCGGCAGTCCACATCTATGATGAGATCGAGACTACGAACGTCGTTTCGTGGCGAGGAATTCTTCCGCTGAAGGGCAGAGTTGGTTCAGCACGCAGTCTTCACATTTGGGCGATCGGGCAGCGCACGTTTTTCGACCGTGCAGAATGAGAATCGAGCCAAGATCGATCCAGTATTTTTTCGGAAAGAGATTCATGAGATCGATTTCGATCTTCTCGGCGGTATCGGAGGAAGAAAACCCGAGTCGCTGCGACAATCGAAACACATGCGTGTCAACGACGACGCCCGACGCGATGCCGAACACTTGCCCCAACACAACATTCGCCGTCTTTCTTCCGACGCCGGGAAGCGTCACAAGATCGTCGATGGTCTGCGGAACTTCGCCTCCGAAATGCTCAAGCAACGCCTTGCTGCAGCCGATGATGCTCTTCGATTTCATTCTGAAGAAACCTGTCGAGCGAATATCCTGTTCCAGCTCAGCCTGACTCGCATTCGCGAACGCCTTGACGGTTCGATACTTTTTGAATAGCCCCGGCACAACCATGTTGACGCGTTCGTCCGTGCACTGCGCCGAGAGAATAGTTGCGATGAGAAGCTGAAACGCATTCGCATGATGCAACGCAGTCACAGCGTGCGGGAATTCCTTCTTCAGCAACTTCACGATATGAAATGATCTGGCTTTCTTCTCTTCTGTTGATTCGTGGTTGGACTGTTTTGATTTGGACATCAATGTTCCTCAGCAGGTTGTTGCATTGTCATTTCTTCCGTTTCATTGTAGAGCGACGAGGCTCGTCGCTCTACACACCCGGCACGACGAGAGTCGTCGCTCTACCCGTCGTCTGACGCCTGCCCTATAGCCTAAGCTTCGGAAATTGCAGTGCGTCTGGGGCGTAGCGACCGTTGGGAATCAGCAAGCGCTGAATCACTTCGCCGTTGATGATCGTGCGATCGATGATTTCCTCGATGTCCTCCTTCTTCACGCCGCCGTACCACACGCCATCAGGGTACACGACCATCGTAACGCCGTATTCACACGCGTCGAGACATCCGGCGTTGTTTGCGCGAACAACATGCGCGAGTCCTCGCTTCTTCAGCTCTTCCTTGAGTGCATCGCGAATTTCCGCCGAGCCTTTCGCATGACAACAGCCTTTCGGATGATCGGGCGGACGTTCGTTGATGCAAACAAACACATGACGTTGGTATCGGCTCATAGAGAATTGTTTGGAGTTCGATGAAATGATTTCACGTTCGTTTCCGTTTCAGGAGGATGGCAACTCCCACCAGTATGAACACAACAGGCCAGAATTTCTTGATGATGACGCCAAACTCCATCACGCCCATACTATCGAGCAAAAACATTACGCCCATCGCGATGAAGAGTATTCCAATCCAGGAGTTTTTCATACCATTCTCACTACCAGTAGGATGTCGTGATTTCGACATCGCCGTTGATGACGGCGAGACACGCTGCGCGTTCATTCGACGCGAAATTATACTGCGCCATCAACTTGCGTTCAAGCGCTATCGGCGGCGCGAGCGACTCGCCGCCGCGAAGCACACGCACCTTGCACCACCCGCAAATCCCGTCTCCGCTGCACGACTGCCCAATCGGGACGTCGCTTTGATTCGCCGCCGCGAGCAACGTTGCGCCTGCTTTGATGGTCTTCGATTTCTTGAGGGGAACGAAAACAACGTTTGGCATCGCTCGCCTACTTCAGTTTCAAATATTCAAGCACACCCGACACAGAACGCGTGTTCAAGACATCCTTTGGCCCCAACCAACCCTTGCGAGCGATGCCGACGCCGTAGAAGACATCGCCGAGTGAAGCAGTGTTGTGCGCGTCGGGATTGATTGCGAGCATCACGCCTTTTTCCTTCGCGTACTTCGCCAACCGCCAATCGAGATCGAGTCGCATCGCGTGCGCGTTGATCTCGATGATCTTCCCGTAGTCGGCGGCGCAGTTGATCACCTGAATCATGTCCACCGGATATCCGTCGCGGTTCAGCAGCAATCGTCCCGTCGGATGGCCGAGCATCGTTACATGTTTGTTCTTCAACGCCTTGATGATCCGCTTCGTCATCTCCTTCTCGTCATTCTTGAAGCTGCTATGCACCGACACCACCACGTATTCGAATCGCTCAAGCATCTTCTCCGACCAATCCAGATCGCCGTTCGGAAGAATGTCGCACTCGGTTCCCTTGAAGATTCTGAAGTTCTTCAGCTTTGCGTTCAGTGCGTCGATCTCCTTGCACTGAGCCTTCACTTTCTCTTCACTCAATCCTCCGGCATACGCAGCGACTTTGCTATGATCGCCAATGCCGAGATACTCCCATCCAAGTTCTTGCGCAGCGGCGGCCATCTGCTCAACGGAGTTCACTCCATCGCTGTAGGTTGTGTGGCAATGAAATGTTCCGCGGATGTCCTTCCCTTCGATCAATGTCGGCAGCGCTCCCTTTTCCGCCGCTTCGAACTCGCCCATGTTCTCGCGAAGCTCCGGCTCGATATACGCGAGATCAAGGGCCTTGTACAGATCGGCTTCATCCTTACACTTCACGATCTTTTTTGCCTTGCCGCGTTTTTCTTCCGCGCCGATTTCGGAGAAGCCATACTCATTCAAGCTCCAGCCGTACTTCTTGGCGCGTGAGCGCATCTCCACATTGTGATCTTTGTTCCCCGTGAAGTAGTTGAGCGCAAACGGAAATTCGTCGTCGTTGACGATGCGTAGGTCGCAATTGATGCCGGCGCTCAGCACGACGCTCGATTTCGTTTCGCCTTGTCCCACAACTGCCTGCACATCGGAATGTCGGACAAAAGCATTCATGAGCGAAGGACGAACGGAATCTTTTGCGCTCACGAGAATGTCGATATCGCCAATCACTTCTTTTCGTCGTCGCAAGCTTCCGGCAATCTCCGCGCGGATGACTCCCTTCTGATCTTTGAGATGCTGAAGAATTCTGCTCGCCGGTTCGAATGCCTGCGGATAGAGATGCTTGTCCGTGCGAACGCGTAAGGATTGAATTCCCTTGAGAATGTTCTGCTCAGTCTTTTCACCAAAGCCGGAAATGTCGGCGAGCATATTCGCCTGTGCCGCAGCCTCCAGCTCGTCAACCGACGTAATCTTGAGTTTCTCAAAAAGGATCTTTACTCGCTTCGGTCCGAGGCCGGCAATCTTGAGCATCCCTGGCACGCCGGGTGGAAACGCATGGCGCAGGTCGTCATAATCTTTCGAGTGTTCCTTGACGACGAGATCAGAGATGATCTTTGCGATGCTCTCCCCTATTCCCTGCACTTCACGAAGTCGCGCTTCCTTGACGAGTATGGCGAGGTCTTCGTTGACGCCTTCGAGCGCGCGGGAAGCGTTATGATACGCGCGCGATTTGAATGGATTCGCGCCCTGCAGCTCCAGCAGCGTTCCCATCTCTTCAAGAATGGCTATGACTTGTCTTTTTTCCACGAGCGTAAGATTGGGGGATGATGTTTGCGTTGCGCGGAGTGAAGCTAACCAAAACTGCGTAGAGATTCAAACGAGTTTGGAGGTGTAGAGATTCAGATCTTTCCTCTCAGGTTGGTCGGATGTTTGTACGTGTGTTTGGGATTGATGAGATGGCGCGCAGCATCGACTTTCTCCCACACGTTCCACAATAACACGCCGCGCAGTTTTCCTTGATCGAGATAGTACACGACACCTTCACGGAATTCTTCGCGCCAATCGGCGAACGTCTCAAGCTTGGCGTCGATCTCGCCAACGGCCTCGAACCCAAGTTCGAACAAATCGGAATAGAAATACGGCAGGTAATCGTATGAATGCTTCGCGCCGGTCATGTTCTGACCTGCGTACTTTCCCTGCACCTGCGCATTGTTCCAGTGCTCAACGCGAATGCTCTTCTCCAACAACTTTGCCGGAAAGCAGGCAACGTCGCCCGCGGCATAGATGTTCGCGTCGGAGGTCTGTAACCAATTGTTCACGACAATGCCTTGGTCGATTCTGAGTCCGGCGCGCATCGCCATCTCGAGATGAAGATTGAGGCCGATAGCGGCAATCGCCATGTCGCCGGCAATCGTGTTTCCAGATTTCGTCGTGACACGCGTTGTGCCTTCAGAACGTTCGATGCTCGTCGGAAGATCTTCGCTCACCACCGACACGCCCTTCGTCATGTAGAGCTGCGTGACGTAGCCCGCGAGATCTTCGGGCAGTAGCTTCTGAAGAAGATAGCGATCCGGAAAGACGATCGAGACGTTCTTTCCTTGCATGTTCAACGCGGCGGCAAGCTCAGCGCCAATGAATCCGCCGCCAATGAGAATGAAGTGAGACAATCGATCCGCTGCGTCACGAAGGAACTGGTAATCATCGCGCGTGCGGTAGTAGTGGACGTTGTTCCCTCCGAACGAAAGTGAACGCGGAGAACCGCCCGTTGCTATCAGCAGCTTTTCATACCCGAAGCGAGTCGAATCGCTGTCGAGCACTTGCTTCTTTTGCCGATCGATGGAAACGATCTCGCGACCGAGATGGAGATGAACGTTGTTGCGGGTGTAATACGATTCGTTGTGAACGGGAAGATCTTTGAGCTGCGACTTGCCGGTCCAAAGTCCTTTGGAAAGCGGAGGGCGGTCGTACGGCAGATGAGTTTCTTTGCCGAACAGTGCAATCGAGCCTTGGCCGTCGAGTTCGCGAATGCCCTCAACGGCGGACGCAGCGGCAAGTCCACCGCCGACGATCACGTATTTGAAGTGGTTCGCCATGAAATTCCCTTCTCGTTCCACATCACTCGTGCTTTCGGGTGTGCACAACTAACGAAAAAGGAGTCTGAGATTCAAACAGAACCTTATCTGTTCACGGCCGACGGACTTGTTAAATGCCCTGCCCGCGCTGAGGCCCAGAGATTTCCAGGATGATGATTTCGCGCGTGACCCACCATTCTCAAAGAGGAGTCTGTGCCTCTGCGGCTGCTGTCAATCGTTTTCAATTCTCTGTTAGAACGCGACTCCGATGCTTATCATAGAAACCGACATCGGAATTTCCCCCTTCATATGCACTGAACTCCCATAGGTCGAACCGGTGATTTCAAATTCCGGCCTTCCGCTCAAGTAGTTCACGCCAACATTTACGCGCCGACTGAAAACAATTCCGGCTCCAATCCCAAAAGCGAATGCCGTCCCGCCTGAGTATGAATAGCCGGAGCTAAGCGTAGGCAACGAGCCGAAGACTGCTCCGACTTGTCCGTGAAAGTACGCCACGACACTGCGCTGTCGATTTGCCGATATTTGAAAACCGGTCAGCGCATAGACTGCGGAGAATGGCGAGATGTCTGCGGACGAAGGTGCGTTTTTCACCGGATTGAAAGAGCCTGATACACTTGCCGTCCATGCAATCATATCATCGATTGGAACGCTCGCTTCGCCGCGAAATCCAAACCCCATATCTGCGCCATCGGCGTACTCGCCTACGGGTATGCCCATCGCTGCTGACGCGGAGAAGGTCGGTTTTCGCGGATTGAAATCTGCTTCTGGCACTTCTTCCAATCGCCTTTGCCCTACCTCTTGAATTTTCGATGCAGCGACTTGCGAAGGGATTTCCTTGCTTATGCTCTCGACCTCCGACATCTTACAGATGAACAAACTCTTGTTGTCCGTTTCAATCTTGATAATGCTGTCCGGTATCAGTTCGATAACGCTGCCGCGAATAATGCTTCCATTCTTGAGACGAACAACATCACCCACTGCCGACCGACTTGCTGTTGTCGGCAAAGATGTCGCGAGTGGTTTCGCGGACCCTTCACTGAGAAGTGCG
>JACRFA010000312.1 GCA_016218065.1 Ignavibacteriota bacterium
CGCGGCCACAGGAATTGTTTCTCTCTATCAGTGGCAGAAGGACAGCCTACTCATCGTCGGTGCAACCAATGCATCGTACACGACACCGGCAACAACAAGCAGCGACAGTGGCGGTTTGTATAAATGCATTCTCGCCAATCCCGCTGGATCGGTCACCAGTAACGCTGCGCTCTTGCACGTCCTTCCATCCCCACCATCGATTACGCAACAACCATCAAACAAAAATGCCCTTGTCGGTGATAGCATCGCGTTCGTTATAGAGGCTGCGGGGACATCACCGCTCTGTTTTCAGTGGCAGTGTAACGAGATTAGCATTCCTGGTGCAACAAGTCGAACGCATGCTATTTCATCCGCAAGCGTAATAGACAGCGGATCGTGTTTTAGATGCGTCGTCTCCAATAATATTGGCACCGTGACCAGCTCTCAAGCTTTGCTGAGAGTGTCAAATGGAGCGCCGCTTATCACGCTCCAACCGCAGAACCAAATTGTGTTTGCCGGACAGAACGCGCGGTTTGCAGTTTCCGCAATCGGGCTGCATCCCTTCAATTTCCGGTGGCAGCGCGATGCTGCTCCGATAGTCTCAGCGTCCGATTCAGTCCTTACAATTTCAGCGACGACTTGCGCCGATAGCGGTGCAGTTTTTGACTGCATAGTGAGCAATTCTCTCGGCTCCGCAGCGAGCAATGTTGCCATGTTGATAGTCAACGGAGGAATCCCAATTGTCACTGAGCAGCCACGGGGTCGAGCCCTCGCACCTGGCCAAAGACTTCGCGTGTCAGTAACAGCAGTCGGGACCCAACCGATGACTTTTCAATGGCGGAAGAACGAAATCGATATTGGCGGCGCGACATCTTCCCAGTACGACACGCCCGCACTTACAACATTAGATAATGGATCGACCTATCAGTGCAGAATCTCAAACGGTGTCGGTACAACGCTTAGCAACGTCGCGAATGCAAGCGTTGTAACACCACTCGACCTGAGTGCACACGTGCCATTTCGGTACGTGCTTATCGATGCGAACAACCCGAGACATCCACATACGACTGCTGTGGGTGACATAGATGGCGATGGCTATGTCGATGTCACCAATGCAAGCGCTGACGGTTATACCGATGGCCTCTATTGGTATCGATATCCTACGTGGCAGAAATGTGCCGTCGATACGGGATCATTCCCCGGTGACCGCCAAATCGGGGATATTGATGGCGATGGTGATAACGATCTTGTTGCACTCAGAGGATTTGATTCGGGAATTTCCTTGTGGTGGTACGAAAACCCGCGTCCCTTGGGTGATCCCATGAGCGCTCCGTGGCAACGCCGAATGATTGACGTTCTCCCATCGCACGATGTCGAACTCGCGGATCTGAATTGTGATGGACGACTCGACATCATTGTCCGTCGTGACACTCTCGTCGTGCTCTTTCAGAAACCTGCCGCGACGTGGCAAAAAGTAAAAATCAGTTCCAGACCAAAAGACGGATCAGGCATTGGTGATCTTGATGGGGACGGTGATCTCGACATTGCAATAAACGGATACTGGCTTGAGAGTCCGCTCCCCTCCGGCGATCCTGAGACGACGCCATGGGTCGAGCATCTTGTCGCAAGCGGATGGCCCGCACAAGTAGGCGTCCGCGTCGATGACGTCAACGGAGATGGCCGGAACGATATCATACTCTCTCCGTCCGGATCCTATAGTGGAAGACTTTCGTGGTACGAATGTAACCCCACAACTGGATCATGGTCGGAACATGTCATCGACACTGCTACTGATGCACTACATACATTCAAGACTGGAGATTTTGACAGAGATGGAGATTTGGATGTGATCACCGGAGAGGGTCATTGGGGCAACGACCCTGACGACATCATTCTTTGGCTGAACTCTGGGGCTGGCCTGATTTGGTCTGAGGAGAGGATTGCAACAACCGGCATTCACAATCTTCGCATTGCAGATTTTGGCAACGACGATGACATTGATCTGGTCGGTTCCAATTCTCATGACATCGTGAATTCACATGGATCGCCGTTGGAGATGTGGGAGAACCTTCTTGGATCGCGACTCTCTTCACCTACATCTGGACTGCAGAAATCGCCGGCGATTCCATCGACTACTAGGTCGCAGAACAGTCACATTCCAACAGAATTTGCTCTGCGTCAGAATTATCCCAACCCGTTCAACCCGCAAACGACGATCGCGTATTCGGTGCCGCAGGAAGTCATGGTGGCGTTGCGCGTGTTTGATGTGTTGGGACGAGAAGTCGCCAGGCTTGTTGATGAAGTGAAAGGCGCGGGAGAATACGCCGTGCGCTGGAATGCACTGCCTGTAGCAAGCGGCATCTACTTCTGCCGATTGCGCGCAGGCGACTTCACTGATCTGAAGAAGATGATTGTTGTTCGCTAAATGAGAGAAGCCTCTCCGATGAGAGGCTTCTCTGTTTTGTGTATTCTGCGGAGTGAAGGCCTCCTTCTTCTCAACGAAAGAACTTCACGATAAGAAACACAATCAGACGCTCGGCAAATAGAAACGGGAAGAGCCGCGCCTGTTGTATGCGCGAGGTTCTTCCCGTATGCATTCTAATTTCTGAATTGCCTGACGAGACTCTCTTAGCTTAGTATGGGCGTCTGCCGCCACCGCCCCTGCCATATCCGCCGCCACCGCCGCCGCCAGTGCGTCGACCGCCGCTTTCCGATTTGGGACGCGCTTCGTTCACGGTGATCTTCTGGCCCATCAGCTCTTTGCCATTGAGCGCTTCGATTGCAGCTTCGCCTTCGGACTTCTTCGACATCTCCACAAAACCAAAACCCTTGGACTCTCGTGTGAACTTGTCTTTGATAACGTTCACCGACATGATTTTGCCGAACGGTTCGAAGAGTGGACGGAGATCATCTTCGCTTGCCGCCCGCGGAAGGTTTCCGATGAAAATATTCATGGTTGTACTCCTTGAAAGTGAATTGGATTTCGGTGGGGCATGATCCCCGCGCTTATCAGCGGACGTGGGAAATTCTCTATCACATCAGCGGGTCGCAAGGCGAGAAATGTCTGACCGAGTTGTCGCATGTATTGTATGAATAAAAAGTTAAGAAACCTATCTTTGCTAACAAAATTCCTCAGCCGAAACGTTCCAGCGCTCGGGCTTTGGCTTTCGCAGCTTCGACTTCCCTGTTGCGTGGGGGCGCTTGCGTTTCGAGCGACTCAATGAGCCGGCGGGCCACCTTCGCAATATCTTTGACTGCCCTGTTGAACGCGGCCTGATTGACCTGCGATGGTTTCGCAAATCCGCTCAGCTTGCGGACGAATTGCAGTGATGCTGCCTCAACCTCTTCATGTGTTGCAGGCGGATCGAAATTGAACAGGGGTCTGATGTTTCGGCACATACGGCGCTCTCCTTCCCTGCTATGGTAAACTTCTTGACTTCCAAACGCAAGACCCCCGACAGCAGGAGTTCAATACGTTTCAACGGGTGCAGAAAGCGCATTTCGCTGAGATTGTGAGATGCTCAATCAACATGGTCAATGAGGTCGTGTTCGATGGCGTAGCGGATGAGTTGCGCCGTCGTCTCGAGCTGCATTTTCGAAAGCAGGTGCAGCCGATGTGTGCTGACGGTCGAAACGCTGAGCGAAAGAAGTTCGGCAATTTCGCTGATCGATTTCCCGCGCCCGATAAGCCGGAGAATCTCAAACTCCCGCGCGCTGAGTCGTTCGTGTGCCGACAATTTCTTCGCATCGATCTCGGATGCGAGAATTTCACCCAATTGTTCGCTGACGTATTTCTTCCCCTCGGCGACTTTGCGAATGGCTGCGACAAGCTCTTCGGACGCGCTACTTTTGGTAATATAGCCCCACGCTCCGCTCTTCAGACAACGAACGGCGTATTGCTTTTCAGGATAGACGCTGAGCATCAGCACTTTCGGTTTTGATGCCTCGTCGCGCAACTGCCGCAGAATTTCGAGGCCTCCTTTTCCCGGAAGCGAAAGGTCGAGCACGATGATATCCGGCTTCAGCTCTCGCGCCAGCGCCAGAGCTTCGTCTCCGTTTGCCGCATCGGCCACTACTTGCATATCCGACTGGCTTGAGAGTTCAGACCGGAGACCCTTTCGCACGATCGGATGATCGTCGACAATGAGTACGCGAATCATTGTTATCGCCTGGAAAGTGAAATGCGGAGTTCGGTTCCCCCGCCTTGCACCCGACGAATCGTCAACACGCCGTTGTATGGCCTCAGTCGCTCTTTCATGCCAAGCAGTCCGAGCGACGATGGACCTTCGAGTATTTCTTCGGGGATCCCGATTCCATTATCCGTCACCGAGAGCGCGAGAGTTTCGCCCGTCTCGCTCAGACTGATGATGACGCGGCTCGCCTGTGCATGACGCGCGACGTTTGTCAACGCTTCCTGCAGGATACGGAAGATCGTCGTCGATCGTTCCGGGTCAATCTGCAAATCTTCGGGCGGCAACGCCACCGAGCATTCAACGCCGGATCGCTTCTGGAATTCCTCAGCCTGCCATTCAATCGCGGCAACCAGCCCAAGGTCGTCGAGCAAGCCGGGACGCAGGCGCGTGGAAATATCCTGCACAGTTTTGATCGCACTCTCGGTCAGTTCTAGAATTGATTTGATCTTCTGATCGAATGCCGATCCGTTGCGGTTCTCCAACCTCACAATGGCCATCAGCTCCAAACGCAAAGCCGTAATCACCTGCCCAAGTTCGTCATGAACATCGCGGGAAATCGACTTCCGCTCTTCTTCGCGAAGCTGCTGCAAACGTTCGCTCAAACGGTGAAGCTGATTGATGGAGTCTTGAAGAGCTTTTTCCGTTTCGATGCGCTCCGTGACGTCGTGAAGCGCCGTCGCAAATCGTCCCTTGCCCACCTGATACGCCGAGATACTCACATGCTTTTTCAAGGTCTCGAAGTATATCTGAAACGAAGTCGGGACTCCGCTGAGGGCGACGTGGCCAAAGATTTCTATGAAATTCAACTCCTTGATTCCCGGATACACTTCAGTTACGCGTTTCCCGAGGATATCGTTGACGCGTAGGCCGGTCAGCGCCTCGAACATTGGGTTTGCCATCCGAAAGATGTAGTCCACCGGCTCTCCCTTGTCATTGAGAACGATGTCGTGAACGGCCACTCCTTCGAGAGAATAGTTGAACAAACCGCGGAAGCGCTCTTCAGTCTCTTTCAGCATTGCTTCAGCTCGACTACTTTCAGTTATGTCCAGAATTGCGGCAACACCCCCAGCGTACTCGCCTTTGGCGTCAAACAGCGGATACGTTTCCATCGTCGTCCGAACGCGTGAGCCATCGCTCTTGATAAATTCGTATTCCCGCCGCTCGTGAACTCCCGTTCGAAGGAGCGAGAGCGCTTCCGTTGCGCGAGGAATATTTTCCTTCTGCAAAAAATCAAAGAGAGGCTTTCCCACCATCTGATCAACTGACAAGCCGAGCATCTCAGCCATGCGATGATTCACGAGTGTTGTACACGCGTCCTCATCAATCACCCAAATGCCCTCGTTCAAGTTCTCGATCAGTTGTCGGTACCTCGCTTCGCTGAGGTGCAGAGCCTGCTCCAAGCGTTCTCGGTCGGTAATGTCTTCCTGGGTTCTTTTGTCGGGAGGGATTTTATTTTGCGACGTTGGAGTTTCCACAACAGTGTCTCCTCAGAGGATGTGTCTGAATAGCTCGATAGCGAGGTGTGAAGCAGCCGTCGAGCATCCAACAACGGAGTGCACACGAATGATGCAAATATATGAAGAGAGAGTCAACCTGTATTCCGACAAAGAAGGAAAAGCAGATGACGTGCTTCGTCTGAAAAAAGCGATCCACGAAGAACACTACTTCTCACGAAGATTGTTTTCACGCGAACCAAAATCCACCTTCGTGTTCCTTCGTGCGTGCACGACGTAGTGCGTTTTCGGCACGCAGGCGTGCCCTTCGTGGACAACGAAACGGAGATTTCAACAACCCTTATGTCGCTGATTCACTTTTCCCGATCGCAAACCAATCGATCTTTCGAGTCAGGTACATCACCACAGAGAGAATTCCAAACAGCCCAATGCTGCCGAAGAGGAGCGCATAATCTTCCTGCTGCAGAATGACGAACAGGAATCCATAGAGAAGCAGAAGAACTGCTGCAATCAGAATTCCAACTCTGTTGCTTGACAAAACTGCACGAGCGTATCCGGCAATGAGCAGCACGACGGCGATTCCCGAAACCCAGTATGCAGAGTTGAACGGAATGTGCTCTGCCAGCGAGAGAAGAAGCGTGTAGAAAAGAATGAGACCGAGTCCGATCAACGCGTATTGAATAGGGTGAACGATCTTCTTGTTCAACACCTCGGTCAGGAAGAACGTAAGGAATGTGAGTGCGATGAACATGATCGCATACTTCGCAGAGCGCATGGCCTTCTGATATTCGTCAACCGGTTGAAGCAGCTTCACGCCAAAACCGAAGCTCATCAGATCCGGCGACTTCTGTTGCTCGTAACCGGGCTGTTGCTCTCGTAGTGCGTTGTTTGTGGTCCACTGCTGGGGGAAGTTGCGATTGAGATGAAGCACCTTCCAGTCCGCAGTGAATCCATCGCTGCCGATCGTCCTTGCGTCGGGCAAAAATCTGCCGACGAAACTTGGCGACTGCCAGCTCGACGCGACTCGCACAATCGTTTCCTTGCCGGCAGGAACAAAGAGCAGATCGCCGCTTCCGTTGAAACTCACATCGGCGGAAAACGTGTACTCCGATTTACCGGCTGCGACAGCGGGCTTGATCGAGATTCCAGAGCTTACCACGTCAGTTCCAGAAATTCCTGGCTCGGCCTGGTACGTCTTTCCGTCCCAACGCACCTGGACGTTTTCACGAATGCCCTTCAGGTCGCTGATACCGATAAGCAGAGTCGCCTCGTCCCATAGCATGTCTGCCGGATTGATGTGGAGCGTGCTCAGCGAGTTCAGCGCGAATCGACCGCTCATGCTAAGCTTGGCCCCATAGACAACAATCTCGTAGATGCTGCGATAGCGAATGTCGGGGGATGCTGTAGTGGTGATGGAGAGTGATTCCGGCAGGAGAAACGCACGATCGATCACAACTCGCGTCTCAGCTTTTGGTTGAGGGATGTATGCTCGATATGGTATCACCAAGATGGGACCTGCGATGGTTTGCGATTGTCCCCATTTCTCGTTCACTTCGTATGTGGCGCTATTCTTCGCCGACTCCCGTTCCGAAATCAATCCCATTACCATCAGTGAAGGAATCAAGAGTGCGAATGTCAGCGCGCCGACAATAATCATGCGCAGAACGACAGACCGTTTCAGCCAGCCATCATTCATGAGTGTTCTCCAGATGCATTTTCGTGAGTGCCCGGGTTACTCCCGGCTTGTAGCAATGCGTCGATAGTTATTGACTTTGTTTGATGAGCTTTTCCAGAGCGTCGAGGTGTTGCGTGAATGCGCGACGGCCCGCGGTCGTGGCAGAGTAGGTCGTCTGAGTCTTCTTGCCGACAAACGTCTTCGAGATTTTCAGATAGCCCTCGCTTTCAAGAGCAGCCGCATGCGAAGCAAGATTCCCATCCGTGATGTCGAGAGTTTGCTTCATGGCGTTGAAATCCAATTCGTCGTTCACCATCAGCGTGGCCATGATGCCGAGCCGAACACGGCTTTCAAACATCTTGTCGAGATTGTGGATGATCGTCTTCACTTCTCGTACTTCAGATACATTCGAACGCCATAGAGAATGTGCAACAGGCCGAAGCCTAGCGCCCAAAAGTTCAATGCTTGATTCGGCACAAGCGCAGCAAGCAACCCAAGGAGAAGTTCGGTGAGTCCGAGATAGCGAATCTCCCGGACAGTGAATTTGCTCGCAGCAATCAAGGCGAGACCGTAGAAGAGCAACATCGCTGCCGGAATCATACTATACAATCGGCCGATCATCAACGCGATGCAAAACACGCCTCCCGAGAAGAGCGGAATCGCCAGCTCGATGAGCATGTGCTTCGCCACGTTGTTCCATATCGGAAGATTCTTCTTTCGCGCCATTCTTACCGAGAGGAGAACGGAGATAGCAATTGCAGCAACCAGAACGACTGCTGCTGCGGCAATGACGTACAACTGCACATCCTCCGCCGGAATACGCGTATGAATGTACTGTACAAACAGAATTCCGCCGATGGCAATTACGCCGATGCTCACTCCCGCCAGCCCGCTGAGTGAAAGAATTTTTGTGGACTTCTCCATCATCGAGCGAATCTCGGAGAGCTGTTCGATAAGGTCGGCTGTTCGTTCCATTGTGGGCTATCCTTGTTGTAGCACAAAGCACTTTGTAGTACAAAGTATATGACAATTCGAAGGCGAAGTCAAGGTAATTTTTTGACTTCGGACAGTTTAATTCTCCGAAACGATGCATTTGGGGTGGGCCAATGGCGGGCCTGCCTGCCGGCGGGCAGGCGGTCGCCCTTTCCCGCTAGTAGCGACTTTCCTCCCTGAGTTGCTCTTCTATCGGTCGCACTTCGATGCTGCCAAGCCGGGCTGACGGCCAACGCGAGGCGATCTGAATCGCTTCATTCAAATCTCTCGCGTCGATCATGAAGAAGCCGCCAAGTTGTTCCTTCGTCTCGGCGTACGGTCCGTCAGTGATGGACGTTTTACCGCTGCGCACGCGTATCGTCGTGGCATTACGAGCGCTCTGCAACGCCTCAGCAGAGAGAACGTGACCTCGCTCTCGCAGCTCCACCAGATATTCCAGAGTTTCTTTTCTCAAACTATCCCATTCCCTTCTGGAGAGAGAGTTGAGAGTCCGCTCTTCTTCGTACGCCAAACAAATGTACTTCATGTTTTCTCCTCACCGAGTACTGACTGGTACTGGATTGTCATTCTGGGAATAATAGCAATCCGTGCAACCTTACAGCTTCGCGGCTTCTGCGCGCAAACGGTCCTCTTGCTCTCTCAGTTCTGGAGTGAATGCTTCGCCGAAATCTTCTGCCTCAAAGACTTGCCTGATCTCGACTTCGGCGCCGTCAAACGGAGCCTTCTTGAGCCAATTGATCGCTTCTTGTTTCGAGTTCACTTTCCACATCCAGAAGCCCGCGACCAGCTCTTTCGTTTCGGTGAACGGACCGTCGGTCACGATGGTCTTTCCGCCGGAGAATCTTACGCGCGCACCCTTTGAGCTTGGATGCAATCCCTCGCCTGCTTGCATTACGCCGGCCTTCACCAGTTGCTCATTGTAGTTGCCCATGTCGGCCAATTGCTTGTGTGTCGGAAGTACTCCCGCTTCCGAGTTCTTGTCTGCCTTTACGATCACCATAAATCGCATAGTCGTATCTCCTTTTTGGTTGATGATTGATTGCCACACGATGTAGTCGAATAGCCGAACGGGAAATCGACACGCCGCTCAAATTTTCTTTTGATGGTTTTTAGGGGCGTACGCCCCCGTTACAAATGTTTGATGTACATGAACTGGTTATCGCGTTACAAATGTTTGATGTACATGAACTGGTTGGTCAACGATCAATGGTCAATGGTCAACTGTCAATGGTCAATGGAAAAACCGTGAAGCCCCGCCAGGTAAGTGGTGAGGCTTCAGTGCTCGTTGATCAGGGTTGTCAATCCGGAAAACAGTCGCGACCTTTCACTCGACCCTGAAAATCTCGCGTCGACCGTCAAGAACGAGATCATGATAGTCCTTCATGACATTTGCCGTGCGAGGATCGCTCATGACTTTTCGCGACATCTCCGCCAAATCATCGATCTTCTCGACATCCTGTTCCATCACGACAGTCCAATAACTTTCTCCGCTGATATCGGTGAACACGCGGCCCTGCTGATAGCCCATTGCCCCGAGTATCTCGGAAAATTGCTTAAACCTGGTGACAAGCTCCTTTGCTTTCCCAGGTTTGCAGTGGAATACATCGCGACTCATATACATAAGAACCTCCTATGAATAAATGATTGGATGAAAACAACTGCTGTGGATTTTCTGAACGAAATGTAGGTGTGATGGCAAGAAGAAAGCGAGATGAATGCAGGGCATGCAGAGATCTGATGAATACGATCGGCGACAACATAATGTCTCACAATTGAAAGAACAGTCTGAAGCTCTGCGAAAAGATTACGCAAACGGAATTGGATTGTCAAGTCTCTGCGCGAGGACTTTTGTTCGATCAATGCCGTTCGTCGTCAAACGCAGTGAGTTGCTGTGCGCCCGCGTTCAAGAAGAGAATCGGGATCTTGACAAGCATGAGACGCTCAAGCCCCGTGTACTCCCGAAACTCACGTAGATGCACACCGACGCGAAGACCCGAATGTAGCGGGTGCTCAATGCGTTGAACGGCACGCCGAAGAATGAACCTCTGTCTCTTTGTTCCGACGCCGCTTATGGAACTGCGAACGAGCGATCTTTCGGAAGCGCAGCCTCGATGTCCTCGACCCTCGCTTCAACCGGATTCGGGTAGGCGTCTATCTCATTGGTGAGAACGATCGGAAAGCGGGAACTCCGAATGAACGACACAGCCGAGTGACAATCGTCCCAGCTCGAAAAGCGCGGAATGGACGCTGCCAGTTTCATTCCATCTTCGGTTAGCAAATGCCATGTCCATTTGCCATCAAGCTCCCGTGAAATAACAAATCTCATCTTCCCTCCCGATCTGACGTGATGGTGAGTGCCCAATTGGGCGTCCAACATAACTATCATAACCGTGCAAGTCAATAGATTGAATGCTCTAGGTATTTCTACTGATCGCGCCTACGTACTATGTGAAGCCTTCAATCACTTCATCAAAATCATCTTCATCGTCCGCACGAAGCCGCGCTGCCCGGCCGCCGCATCATTCAAGGGACGAGCGTCCATCCTGCAGAGATACACGCCGCTCGCTCGATCATTCGCTTGCCAGGTTACTTTGTGAAGTCCTGAGTTCTTTCTGCCAGTCGCGAGCAAAGCGACTTCCCTGCCCAACATATCGTACACAGCAATTCTCACATCGCTCGCCATCGGCAGCCGGAAGCTCACGACTGTACTCGCGTTGAATGGATTTGGATAATTCTCGACGAGTTGAAATGCATTCTCTGCCCGGCTTGCTTCTTCCACGCTGAGTGGAACTGGCTCAAAGAACGCGCTGAGCACTCCGTCGCTGTTCAGTACGATCGTTGTCTCAGCCGCTGTTGACGTGATCGCGCCTTGCCATCGTACGAAACGAAATCCCGGCTCGGCGACTGCTCGAATTCTGAGCGGAACATTCTTGAAGAAGACATAGGGCGAGTCGATGCGCGATGCTTCAATGTCGTGAGTATAGATTTTGCCTTGATCGGGAAACCGCCTTCGCATCACAAGCGTAGAGGCGCCGCCGAGCGAGAACGCCGAGCTGAAGTGCCCCATCGCTGCCAATGGTCGCTGCGTCGCGAAATCTTTGACGATCTGGATGTTGCCGGCCCATGTCGGCGTTCCGATGGAGAGCGATTGCGGCCAACGAAGTTTGTGCCGGGGGATCTCAGAAGCGATTCCCGCGGCAAGGCTATCGATGACGAAGAGTACTCTCTCTTTGTAGAATGTTGTGTTGACGTGAACCGCAAACCGCTGGATGAACTCGCTTTTGAATCCGGGGTTCTCAAGAAGTTTCCTCAAGATCAATGTTGCCCAGGGCGGGTTTGGCCAACTCGGTCCATTCGCTGCCGTGGCTTGCGCCAACGTGTTGGTGTTGTACTGACCTTGTGAGTTGCCGCCGAACGTGAAGTCCAGATCATACACCATCCATCGCCACTTGCCTGTCGCAGTGCGTTCTCTCCACAGCTTCACGTTCGCGCCGGGCCAGTCGCCGTTCGCCGCGTAGATTTCCGCAATCGTATAGTCGATGAAATTATTGATGTCCACCAGCACCCTCACCGAGTCGTAATTCGACTGGATGGCGGGACTGTTGTTTGTGAGGAACGCAATCAGATGATTGTACGCCACGAGATCGCCCTTGTTCGCAAAGACTCCCTTGCTAAGCTCGACGAGATCGATGTTTTCGGGATCGACGCCGTGATGTTGTTCTACGTAATGCTCGTTCAACTTCTCCCGAACATTGTGAATCCCCCAATACTGTCCGTTGATGAACAACACTGATGGCCGGTAATCCTGAACGTCGAGTTCCATTCCTTGCTTGATCAGCGTCTGCACCATGCCGTCACGGAACATCGTCCGCCACCAATCCTGCCCCGAGCTGCGCAGCACGAAGTTATTGTACTCCGTGAATTCCTGATCGGAGAAGAGCGGGTAGTGCAGTCGTCCGAAGCCGTACACGTCGCGAAAGTAGAACGCGAGAGATTTTTCTGGATAAAGGCGGGCGCAGCCGCCGAAGATCTTCACTCCGCATGCAACGCGGAATCCCGATTGCCTGTCCGCTTCGATCAACTCCAGTTCGACCGGCCGCTCCCAATCCTGATTCCAGTTGCGCGGCGCTGTACTGCAGTTGGCGATGATGCCATGAGTTCCGATAATATAAATGCCCGACGTGTCGCTAAAGAAATTCTCGGGGTCGGTCACGAGCGAGAGAACAGGAAGCTGAGTCGGATCTTGAATGAAGTATGTCGCGGTGACGACATTGCTGGGCAGCAAACCCTCTTTGAAAGCGACCACGCGCAGTGCGGTCGTCGTATCGATGCGAATCGGTCCCGTGTAGAGCGTACTCGACGCGGTCGGAGTGTGACCATCAATTGTGTAGCGCAAAACAACTCCCGAGACCGGATGGGTTACGCTCAACGAAAGTGGAGTTGAATGAAAACCGCTACGCTGCGAGAGAAGTGGCGGATCCAATTTGTCCCAGATTTGCGACGGAAGATTTGCAGCGCCGGGAGACGCGGGCGAAAGCCTGTACCAACTCGTTGCGCCATCCGGACAGCGGCCATAGGAGATGTCGGTCAGCTGCGGCCCGAAGCTGAGCGAATCGATCACGCTCCCGCTCGCGCTGAAGAGACCAATGCTCTCGCCCGATGCGCTGAGTTTGAAGTTGGTATGATTGTTCACGCCGCGATCGTCAGCCCAGATGATGACATATCCATGGGGCGGGACGAAAACGTCGGACGTGAAACGGTACTTCTGCGGTTGCGAGAGATTGTCGGTGATGGAAAAGCCGTTGAGGTTGACAGATGTAGTTCCTCCATTGTAGAGTTCGATCCAATCGGCATACTCATGGTATTCGGGATCGATGATCGTGGAGGAATTGGCAGCCATGAATTCATTGATGAACAATGTCTGCGCGTGTGCGGCTTCTCCATTCGCGCTGAGCAGGCAAGCGCACGTCAATACTGCAGCGAGGCGGTTCATGGAAGATGCTTTCTTAAAAAATGTTTTCGTCAGATTGGTCGGGGGAGGAGTTTGCACTTGTAAGTTCACGCTTTTTGATTCGGATGTCAAGCGGCAGCTGCTAGAGATTCCCCATCGGAAATCGCCCTACCCTTGTCATTCTGAGCCTCGCTTCCCAGAGGCGAAGAATCCAGTAACCTGTTCTGGATTCTTCACTCCGTCCCAACTTGGAAAGCAGTTGGGACTCCCCGCCTGCCAATATAGTGCAATGAGGCGGGCAGGCGTTCAGAATGACAATCAAGAAAACTGTCGGATGTTTTGCCGGCGTTTTCGGGAATCTCTAAGCCGCTGCTAGCTTCTGCACAAAGAGAGGATTACTGCTTCACCCTATCGAACAACAACCAGCTTTTTCGTCTCCGAAAATCTCCCCGCTTGTAGGCGATAGAAGTACAATCCCGATGACAGCGCGCTTGCGTCGAATGTGGTTTCGTATGTCCCGGGCTCCAGCGGTTGTTGGACGAGCGTTGTCAGTTCGCGGCCCATTATATCGAACACCTTCAGAATTGTGAATTGTGAACCCGACTGCGTCCCGACAGAATTCGTCGGGACTTCGACAGTCAGGGTTTGAATTGTGAATCGAATATTTGTGATCGGATTAAAAGGATTGGGATAGTTCTGCTCCAATCGAAATCCTGAAGCAGATGCATCCGCAATCGGACGCACGCTTGCCGTTGCAGGATCGTACGAGATTACTCGAACAGCATCTGCCACAATGTAGCTATTTGTTGTCGCGGCATTCGAAACATAAATCGCAAGCGACGTGTCGTTGTTGAACCGATACGTTCCGCCGATGCGAACCCACTGCGAGCCGTTCTGCGCCTGATTGACTCGCACCGTGTCTTGTCCGTCGGCATGCCTGATCACGAACGGCACATTGGTCGCCCGGTTGCTCGACGCGACCCACCAGCCGTACACTTCGTAGAAAGCATTCACCGCCGTTCCGACTCTGAAGCGAGCATACGAATTTCCGTTGCCGATCGGATGCAACTGCGCCGGCGTCGTTCCCCAGTAGCCGGGATTCGCCGATGCAAACCATCCATTCGTCGGACTCACCAGTGTTGCCCCCTGATCGCCGGTATCAATGTTCTTCTCGAAGACAGGCGTGCGCGGCGCCTGCAACGATTCAGCGCGCACAACGGCAAGCATCGTAGGCACAGGCCGCTGATATGTACTGCCGACCGGAAGATTGATGAGCGAATCGCCGACAGCCATTTGCGTTGAGCCGCCCCCATCAAGGTTCATCGCTTCAACGCAGCCAAGATCAATCATGATCTGAGCAAGCTCAGGCAAAGTCACGCCGCTGCTCTGCGCGCTTCGTCCGTCGGCAACAAGCAGAATCGCGTATCTGTTGCTCGTGTATCCAACCGCTGTACGCGGTTCCTGAACATCCAAACCAACGCCCGAACCGAACATCACCTCCTGATCGTACGTCACGTTCGCCGCGCCGCCCTTGACTAATGTCGGCGCGCCGCCGATACCGGCAAGCACGTTGGCGTAGGGTGTTCCGTTTGCTTGTTGCGGAACGGGCGCGGGCGAACCGGGAGAGTTTGGCGTCGGCGATGCGAATGCATAGATGTCCTGAACGCGGCTGCCGAAATGATAAATCCAGTTCACGCGCATCTGCCGGCTGTTCGTAACGCTGAACATGCTTCGCGTGACCGGATACGTGACGCTGTTCCGAACAAGCGAACTCGGATTCTGCGCCTTCACTTCATTCGGATACACGACGGTGGACAACGACGTTGATCCACTGAAGAATCCGCCGTTGATACCAGCGTACGCGTGAAAACGTTGCACCATCGGGACTATCCCTTCGACTCCACCTGAAGCAGTCGTCACATACGGACGGATGGCGATCGTCGTGTCGTTCATATTTACCTTCAGATACCACGCCATCAATGCCGGACTGACGCGCTCGCCGCGCCAGAGTTTCACGCCCGCGGGTAGTGCAGACATCGACTGTTCGGTCCACGTGATCGGTTGCGCATTGGCTGAGAGAGTGAGTGCGAGCAGAAGGAGAATGCATGTTTTCATACGGATGATTGTCGGATGTTATGGAATCTCGCGCACGTCGCGTGAGAAACATTCGCCGGCACAAGACGGCTTTTCATTGGAACGGAAGATTTTGTATTTTGTGGTGGAAGTGCAAGAAACTTCTCTCTAGAATAACGTCATCTCCGAATTCATGTTCAACTGTCGCTACGCGCTCAGGAGAATTTTGCTCTGTACTCTTGCAGCCCACTTTGTTCTCGGCTGCTGCAACGAACCGACGCAGCAGACGCCGATCGAGTTGCGCGGCGTCTGGCTGACGAATGTTGACAGCCATGTTCTCGAAAGCCGCGGACAGATCGCCGCCGCCATGCAGTTCCTCGCCGATCATCATTTCAATCTTGTCTATCCCGTCGTTTGGAACAAGGGCATGACGCTGTATCGGAGCGACGTCATGAAGCAGTCCTTCGATATCGACATCGATACGCTCACAGCCTATCGCGGACGTGATCCGCTCGCCGAAGTGATCGAAGAAGCGCACAAGCGAAACATCGCGGTGATTCCGTGGTTTGAGTTCGGATTCGCAGCTTCTCACAACGATCGCGGCGGACATATACTTCGCACAAAGCCTCACTGGGCAGCACAAGACCGTGAAGGTAAGTTGCTTGCGAAGAACGGATTCGAATGGATGAATGCGTACCATCCCGAAGTGCAGGAGTTCATGCTTGCGCTCGTAACCGAAGTAGTGAGGAAGTACAACATCGATGGAGTGCAAGGCGATGATCGTTTGCCCGCTCAACCGATAGAAGGAGGATATGATGCGTGGACCGCAGCGCGCTACGCCGGCTTGCACAACGGCAAGATGCCGCCCTGGGATTTTCGGGAGAAGGAATGGCAACGGTGGCGGGCTGATCAGCTGAACGCATTCGCACGAAAACTCTACCGACACCTCAAGTCAATCAAACCCGCCGTTGTGGTCTCCTGGTCGCCGAGCATTTATCCCTGGTCGTTCGATGAGTACTTGCAGGATTGGCGCGCCTGGATCAGCCTTGATTCGTCGGGACACTGCTACGCCGATCTCATTCATCCGCAAAACTATCGCTACGAGATCGGCGATTACAAGAAGACGCTTGACACGCAGAGTCGCGACTCGATGCGCGTCAACAACACGCGGCCGTATCTGTATCCCGGCATTCTGTTAAATGTTGGTTCATATTTGATGAGCGAGGAGTACTTGCAGGAAGCCATCCGCTACAATCGCGCCTGCGGCTATGCAGGCGAAGTGTTCTTCTTCTACGAAGGATTGCGAAAGGAGAATGATAAGATGGCAAAGCTCCTTAAAGAACATTTTTACCAAACTCCGGCACGATTACCCTTCACGCCTGCATTCCTGAAAACGAAATGAACGTTCCGCTCTACACAGAAATTCTCGGACACATTAAGGATCACATCTACCCGAATAGCGTTCCTCTTCCCCACTGGAGAATGAAGGAGGGCGAGGTTCGGGACGCGGCTTTGCCATCACTCAACGACAAGCGCTGGAAGGATTTCTACGTCACGCAACATTGGGGCGGCTACGACAAGACAGTTTGGTTTCGACAACTTGTGACTGTTCCTGCAAATCTTGCAGGCAGACCTCTCGTACTCGTTGTCGATTTGCCCGAAGGCTTGCTCTTCGTTAACGGCGTGCCGCATCACGGCATCGACAGCAATCACCGGGAAATACTTCTCACTCAAAAGGCGACACGAAACGAGAAGTTCCATCTTGCCATTCAAGCCTACAGCGGACGGAAGAAACAGCCGTCGTGCTTCACTTCCGCGTTCATCGCAGAGTCGAATGCGGATGCCCGCGCATTGTACAATGCACTCACGACGCTTCAGGAGCTTGAGACGCAACTCGATCCGAATGGCAACGAGAGAAGCAAGCTGCAAGAGATTCTCCTTCAGACGATTGCATGCTTCGATTCTGTCTCACCCGAAAGCCTCACGTTCAGACATGCGATCACTCAAGCGCTCGACACACTTCGCAAAGCACTGTCGAACAGCACAGTTGACCGTCGCGGATTCGTCCATCTGATCTCGCAGTCGCACATCGATGTCGTGTGGTTATGGACGCTGAAGGAGACCGAGCGCAAATGCGCTCGCACATTCTCGACCGCGCTGCGCCTGATGGATGAATTTCCGGAATTCAATTTCTCTCAATCGCAGCCGTTCCTGTACCAACTCACCCAAAAGAACTACCCGACAATCTACAACAACATCAAACGACGTGTGAAGGATGGCCGATGGTATCCGGTCGGTGCAATGTGGGTCGAGCCGGATTGCAACATCCCGAACGGCGAATCACTCGTTCGACAGATTCTCTATGGCAAGCGATTCTTCAAGCGCGAGTTTGATATTGACGCCGACATTCTCTGGTTGCCCGACACGTTTGGATACAGTTGGGCCTTGCCGCAATTGATGCTGAAGAGCGGCATCAAATATTTCTACACGACCAAGCTGACATGGAACGACACGAACAAGTTCCCCCATAATACTTTTTGGTGGGAAGGTATCGATGGCAGTAAAGTGCTCGCGCACATTCCACCGGTAGGTCTCGAAGGACAAGTCGCTGCCGCGTTTCTCAAGAAGAGTTGGGATGCGTTTCAGGAGAAGTCGCGCATCGAGCACACGGCGCAGACATTCGGATTCGGAGACGGCGGCGGCGGCCCAACAAAGCACGATGTTGAAGCGACTCGCGTGTTGACGAACGCGGCCGGGCTTCCTCACTCTTTCATTTCGACGATGAGAGAGTTCTTCGAGACAACTGCGCGACAGGCAACACAACTCCCGACATGGCGCGGCGAGTTGTACCTTGAAATGCACAGAGGGACATACTCGACGCACGGATGGGTGAAGCGAGCGAATCGCCAAGCGGAATCGAATCTCTATGCGACAGAACTTCTCTCCACGCTCGCAATGGTACACGGTGGGAAGTACCCGCAGCAGGAACTCGAGGACGCCTGGAAGTTGTTGCTGCTCAACCAGTTTCACGATATTGTTCCGGGCACTGCAATCAAGGATGCGTACAAAGACGTTTGCGGAGATTTCACTGAGATCAATCGGAGATGCGAGACGATTCAGGCGAAGGCTTTTCAGAAATTTGTGAGAAGACGAAGCGCCGGACAGTCGTTCGTTGTGTTCAATTCCTTGAGTTGGACGCGATCCGATTATGCGACAGTCACAGTACGCTCGAGAAAGCGATCATTCACTGTTGTCGATCGAGAAGGCAACTCCGTTCCATCTCAAATCATCTCGCGCGACAAGGGAGTAACGACTCTACTCTGCCATGCTCAGAACATTCCACCCTTCTCGTTCAAAGACATCTTCGTTCGACCGGACGAAGCTGAGCAACGAACTGAGACTTGGAATGTTGCCGAGAAGGAAATCGACTCAACCTTTTACCTTGTGAAGTTTAATGACAACGGCGAGATCCGCTCGATGTACGACAAGGTTGCGAAGAGAGAGATTGTGAGAGATGGCGAGCGGGCGAATCTGTTTCAGACGTTCAGAGACATGCCCGAAAGATGGGAAGCATGGGAGATCGATCCGAAGTATGAACAGAAGCAACTCACGCTCTTCAACTTCGTCGGCGCTAAAGTGATTGAGCAGGGACCTTTGCGTTCGCGAATCAGACTGCGATTTGCTGCCGCGTCAGGTTCACACATCTCGCAAGACATTATGCTCTACAATCACTCACGGCGAATTGACTTCGCCACACGAGTTCACTGGCAGGAAAAGCAGACGATGCTCAAGGTGGCTTTCCCACTGAACATCAGTGCTGAGCGAGCCAACTACGAAATACAATTCGGCGCACTCTCGCATCCAACCACGCCGACATCATCGTGGGACAAAGCAAAGTTCGAGATTCCCCACCAGCAATGGTGCGATCTTTCCGAGAACGGCTATGGCGTGAGTCTCCTGAACGACTGCAAGTATGGTTTTGACGTTAAGGACTCAACACTGCGATTGACGCTGATTCGTTCGCCGCATTATCCACATCCGGTCGAGCCGTGGTGGCTTCACGATGAGGAAGCGACTGATCAAGGAAGTCACGAGTTCACGTACGCGTTGTTCCCTCACGAAGGAGATTGGAGAGTTGGATGCAGCACACAGCGGGCGAGAGAACTGAGCCATCCCCTTCTGGTTGTCGAAGGAAATTTATCTCACAGTATTCCACCGCTGTTTTCTCTCTCACCCGAAAACATTGCGGTCGATTCAATCAAGAAGGCTGAAGACAGCGAGGCGATTGTGGTTCGACTGCATGAAGCACACGGAGTCAAGACATCGGCGACCTGTTCACTCGGCATCACTCCGCAGTCCATCAAGGAAACAAATCTGCTCGAAGAACAGCCGACGGAGTTGATCATGAGAGACGGGCACGTCACAATCGATTTCAATCCCTATGAAATCAAAACGCTTATCATCGCGTTTTCAATAACAGACTAGTGAACTCAGAGATCACCATGCTAAAACGCGGACTCATCGTTTCTTGCCAGGCCGAAGAAGGAAGCCCCTTCAACGCGCCGGAATTCATCGTGGCCTTTGCGCGAGCCGCCGAGCTTG
The DNA here is from genome assembly GCA_016218065.1 of Ignavibacteriota bacterium. Taxonomy (GTDB): domain Bacteria; phylum Bacteroidota; class Ignavibacteria; order UBA10030; family UBA6906; genus CAADGV01. The sequence goes on from JACRFA010000312.1 coordinate 19,921, forward strand.
GCGGCGCCGTTGCCGTTCGGATTTGCGGCGTTGAAAACATCAAAGCCGTGAAGAAGGAGATCTTCCTCCCCATCATCGGCATCACGAAAGACGCGTACCCCAACGGGTCGGTGCTGATAACCCCAACGCTCGAGGATGTTGAAGCGATTGTCGCGGCAGGAGCCGACATTGTTGCTCTCGACGCGACGAACCGCATTCGTCCGAACGGACTCTCCGGCAGCGCGATGGTGAGGGCCGTCGAGAATCGCCTCGGCGTTCACATCATGGCAGATGTGGCGACGTTTGATGAGGGAATGGACGCCGCAAATTCCGGAGCCGATTATGTGGGGACGACGCTTTCGGGTTACACGTCGTACACGAAACAGAAGAACATGAGCGCGCCGGACTTCGATCTTGTCGCGAAACTTACTGCGCACTTACCCGATCAGGTGATTGCCGAAGGAAGAATCTGGACGCCGGAGCAGGCTCGCGAAGCGTTGGAGATCGGAGCGTATGCAGTTGTCGTCGGCAGCGCGATCACGCGTCCGATCGACATTGTGAAGAGATTTGTCAGTGCACTGCGACCAGAATGACTTCGTCAGCCCATCCCGGCTTATTGCGCTCTCCGAGGCGGACGGTTCTCAAACACAAGTGCTGCCGCGCCAAGCAGTGGTGAGTCGGAAAGTTGTGACGTGATGATGAGCGCTGACTCACGCGCAGTCTTCATTGCGCGTTCATCGACTGCATCACGAAACGCCCTCAAGTACTCCTCTCCAAGATTCAGCAAACTACCGCTGAGAATCACTCGCTCCGGATTGAACGTATTGATCAAACCGCTCACTGCATACCCGAGCATTCTGCCGCCTTGCTCCACCAACAACGCCGCTTCCTCATTGCCATTGCGCGCTGCTTCGCCAACCAACTGCGCCGTGATCTGATCAGGGGAGCTCGTCGGCAGCGTGAGATTCCCCGCTTCTGCGCGATCTCGCGCTAAGCGCGCAAGTCCCGACCCGGACGAGTACAGCTCAACGCAACCGCGGTTGCCGCAGGAGCAGAGCGGTCCGTCATAGTCGATGCTGATGTGGCCAAGCTCGGCAGCCGCGTTGTTCGCGCCTCTCAATATCTCATCATTCACAACAACACCGCCGCCAATGCCCGTTCCAAGAACGAGCGAGATGAAGTTCGACGAGCTTCGGCCATCGCCAAACATCTGCTCAGCGAGCGCGGCACAATTGCCGTCGTTGTCGATGACGGTCGGGAGCCTCATCGCGGAGGTCAGCAACGCACGCAACGGCGCCTCTTTCCAATCCGCCAGCAGCGCTGTCGAGTCAACAACGACACCTTCGGCAAAATCCACGCGACCACCCGTGCTCACGCCGATGCCCGTGATGCTGATATTCAGCCGTTCGACCTCGCCGTTCAGTTTTTTCAAGAGATCAATAATTGCTGAGATGATTGCGTCCTTTGTTGGCGGCGTTGCGATGCTCTTTCGCTCTACGATCTCTCCGCAATCGCTGACGATTGCTGCGCGCAGTTGCGTGCCGCCGAGATCGACTGCAAGAGCGCAGTCGCGTTTGTCCGTCGAAGGTCGTGGGATTGCAGACTTGAGCTTGTAATCTCCTTTGATGAAGTGATAGAGGTCGTCGTAGAATTCGCGCTCCTGCGGATCGGGGTGACTGTGCATGCGTTGCAGTGAACCAACGCCCTGGAAGTGCGCGCACGCAGCATGATTCATGTAGCCGTACGTGACACCGCCATTGAGATAGTCGCGGAATCGCGGGTGACGTTCGTTCTCGATCGTGACCGGCTCTTGCAACTCCAGATAGTATTCCAGCTCGATGCCTGCATTTCGTTTGCGCGCCGCCCGCGCTGCATCGCCGACGCCTTTCCCTTTTGCATAGAACATGAAGTTCGGCTGCAAGAATGCAAGATCAAAGTAGTACTTCTGGTACTCATCCAGCAAATGGACGTTGTACGAACTCCAGAAGGGAATCCACAAGAACTTCAATCCGTGCAAATGAATGTGCGTGCGCAATTCTTTCAACAGCCAATGATCGTCCACGTTCCATCCGCGATATACTGTCTCGAACATCCAATAAACGCCGAGCAGATGAACATGCTTGTACGTCCGAGCCTTGAAACGCGCCGCGATCTCATCGACAAACCATTTCTCTGCTTTGAGTCGTTGTCGCGTTGCTTGCGCCAGGTTTTGTTTGTTGATGGAAAAATCGAGGATCGTTCCATCTAGATCGCCAAACGACTCCTGAGTGAGATGCGGGTACGGAAGCATCAGGACAACATTTCTTTTCGCGCCGTATGGCTTTCCTATATTGCGTTGAGCCTGATCGATTTCTGCATCCAATGTGTGCAGCGCCCCCTGTTCACCCAGATAGAAGTCCAGCAACTCGATCCAATCTTTTTTGTTGGCGGGATTCGGCGAGACCATCGCAAAGAAATCCCCTTCACCAGCCATTGATGTGCCGAGGTTTATGTCGGCGCAAAGATCTCTCCCCGAAGACGATTTGACGTTGAGGAAAAGAAACGAATCGTACAGCCAATCGTCTTCACGATGATGCTCGTTGCAATACGCGACATAGTACTTCAGATCGTGCTGCGTCCAGGGGGTGTTCGCATTCCCGTACATTAGCATCACATGACGAAGCGAGTTGAATTCCTTATTGTCGGGCGGAAAGTAAGGCATGATGTTTAGGTTATTGGCGCTACTTGTTATTCTTTCTTCGACACGAGTGCAATGGCGTTCTCGCTGCCGCTGTAGTTTTGCAATTCAGTCCGCAAGAGTGCGAGTACTTGCTCCTTGCCGGCTAGCCCGCTCAGATCGATGATGCGCCCTGAGACGATTATGAAAACATCAGGCTGAAGTCCGCCTGCATCGCCGTACATTGTGAACTCGTCGATCAGGCGCGCCAGTCCGGAAGGCAAGTTCAGGACGGGGCTGGAATGGACAAACGCATCCGCGAGTTTCAGTCGGATCACTCCCTCGCGGTCGATCACCCGCAGAGGACGGCGAGTCGATTTCAGAACGCCGAAGAGCCGCCTCTCGACTCGCTCGGCTTGATACACTTTCAAGAATTCCGTTTCTCCGACACATCGCGTTTCACCATCGACAGCGCCGCATGATCTCGCGGCGATGGATGTGAGTTGGTCGGAAGGAAGGGCGACGATTTTTGCCGCACGCTGCCGCAGCTCGGGAGAGCCGCTCGCTGTGGCAATCACGCGCTGCCGTTTCGTGTCCACTTCGATCCGAACGTCAATTGAGTCCGCCGCGGCGCCCATGCGCAGCACTGACTGCATTGCTTCGCTTCTGATGTTCAGAATGTCCGCTTCGCTAGGATTCATCATGCTGCGCTCAATCGTATCCTGAATCATTCCGAGCGCGACGCCTATCGCGGAAATTACTTCAGCATCCTCGGCAATGAAGAACCCCATGTTCATCTTGCTCGCCGTGAACGGAACAATTGCCTCCGCGCCGCCGCCGCCGCCAACGAGCGTCAGTTGCTTCTCGTCGAGCTTGTACTCCGCCACAAAGTTCTTGACAACATCGATGATCTTGTGACTCGCAATCTCAAGCATGCGCTCCGAGAACTTCTGGACTGTCATGTTGAACTGCGCGACAAGCCACGTCGCTATCTTGTTCAGCGTCGCGGCGTCGGCCGTTCCGTACTTCTTGATCAGACCGAGAGCATTCGCGGCTTCTGTTGTTGTGAACGTGAACGTGGGCTGCGAATCGTCGCGCACGGCGATCGCAAGATAGTCGTAGGGATCGTCTTTCTTCGGCTGGACTGAATGAAGCCGCGGGTTCTCAAGCTCGGCTGCACCGGCAAACGACGGATAGCGAAGTCCGGCGATATGCGCGCTGCGCGGCCCGACATCTGTGATCCGGTGTCCCTTGAATCGCGGCATCGATCCTCCGCCAATGCCTACCGTGCGCACATCGAGCGTGCGAACGTAGAGCCGATGCCCGCCGACTTCACCCGAGCGAATAGTTGGGCGTCCATTCTTGATCACGGAGATGTCCGTGCTTGTGCCCCCGACTTCGAGAAACACTCCATCCGAGACTTTCGCGTACATCAGCGCAGCAGCGACTCCCGCCGCCGGCCCCGACAGCATCGTGAGAATCGGGCGACGCCGCATTTCATTGATGTCCATGATGCCGCCATCGCTGCGCATGATCATCAGCGGCACGGTGATGCCGCTTTCACGGACAGCCTTCTCCGTCATGTTCGCCGTCTCAAGCATCTTGGGCATCATGCTCGCGTTGATCACCGCCGTGCGTGTTCGGACTTTCAATCCGTACAGTTGCGAAATCTCTGATGCCGATGTCGCCAGATGCCCGGCGTCGCGAATCACTTCGATGACTTTCCGCTCGTTCAGAATGTTGTCGATACCGAACGCTTCACTGGCGACGAAGACTTCGGCGCCGCGGTTCTGCAGTTCTGTCATCGCGTGTTTGATCGCTTCTTCGGAGAGAGGTGACTTCGTGTCGATGAAGAGATGATGAGTCTTGAGCAGTTTCCCTGGTGCAAGTTCGAGATGGTCGATGTTCGTCTGACGTTTTGCGACGGCGCCTTCAGCGCCCTTCCCCATGCCGATGATGCCAACCGTCGCTACGTCGCCTTCGAGAAGAGCGTTCGTGGCCTGTGTTGTGCTGTGGGCGATGAGAACAACTTCGTCGGCTCCAATGCGGCACTCAGCGAGAAGCTTGTGCATGGATTGCACAACGCCGGCGGCGACGCCTTCTGCCGCAGTGTGCGTCGTGGGTACCATGGCTTTGCCGACAAGCGTCAGCGACTCGGCATCGACGGCGACTGCGTGCGTGAATGTTCCGCCGACATCGATTCCTATTTTGATTTTGCGCGACATGTATTGATTCAATCTTCGGATGACAGAGGCGTCGGGCTAATGACGTGACAGGAATTTGTCATTCTGAGGCTCGCTTCTTAGAGCCGAATGCCGAAGGCATCCCTTCGGGAGAATCCAGAAACCCAGTCGTGCTCTGATCTGGATTTCTTCACTTCGCTCCGCTGAGTTTACCCTGAGCGAAGTCGAAGGGTTCAGAATGACAAATGGGAGCTGCACGTCATTACCTCAAATAGCCACGCCGCTTCTTGGCGTGGTCAATGAACTCAGAGCGACAGGATCATAGACAAGGGCGACACACGTTGCGCCGAGGTTGACTGCTCCGCCTGCCTGACGCCTGCCTGACGGCAGTCAGGGCAGTCAGGCTTCGCGCCATGCAGTTCAGTTTTGACGAGGAACACCAGCCTACCGGCAGGCAGGCCCGCCTGTGGCCCAAAAATAAATTGGCACAAACCATTTGTACAGCTAGAAAAACTGCACGCCGGCCACGACCAACCCGACGATCGCAGCGACCCACGCGTAGGGTAACGTTCGCCACATCAGTGTTGTCACGTCCATGCGCACTTCGTTTGCGATCCACACGTTCGCCGTGTTCGTCGGGTCGCTCGCGCCCTGAATCGTGCCGAGCGACATCAGAACTCCCATAACGGCGCCGGCGGGAACGCCGGTCGCGAGCAAAATACCGCCGACGCCATAGCCGAGTCCCCACACGTTGAGCGGACCGCGATAGAGTGCAAACGGCGCGAGGAGCGTGAACGTGAGAACATACGCAACGAGTGAACCCGGAACAATTGTCTCGAGCATCGGCTTCATGTCCGCCAGGACGGGCCACTCGACCGCGACGTTCGCGGCTGCCTGCGCGTCGTGCCAATATTTGCCGGGGCCGATTTTCGTCGGGCCGAGAATTGCGCTGAGCAACATCCCGATGCCGATCATCAACACGACTGCGGGGACGACGCTCGCACTTCCTTCGATGAGTGCGCGAGATGTGAGATTGATGACGCCGCGCCTGTAGGTGACGAGAATTCCATACGCCAATCCGATCATGAACGCGGCAACGAACGAGAGTTCATAGACGAGAATCAGTACGAGCGGCACGATGGGAATCAGGTACGCGTACCATCTGACTGTCGGCGCGTGATTTCGTCGATTGGTACGTACGATGTCGGCGAGGGCAATCACGATCACGAGGGCGCCGGCTGCAGCGACCAACAGCTGAAGCGTCTTGCCGATCGTCGCAGGATCGAAACGCGACAACACTTCCTTGACTCCCACAATTACGAGCGCAGCCGCGAGAAGGACGACAATGCCGGAGAGAATCGAGCGCAGCCGCAGCTTGATCACTCGCGTTCTCCATAATTCGATTGCGATGAAGAGAACGGACGCCACGGCAACGATGACAAACATCTGCAGCGCGAACGATGAGACTGTCTCGCTCTCAAGTCCGAGCACGGTTTTGTACACCACCCAGTTGCCGGCGTTCAACA
>JACRFA010000318.1 GCA_016218065.1 Ignavibacteriota bacterium
CTCGGCCTTTGGCTGAGCAACTTCAGTCATTGGTGTCGAAGGACCAGCTTGGACCGAACCTGTGGCTCCGTTCCATCCACCAATCCCGTCCCAACAAACGGACAGAACTTTTGAAGCACTTTTGGGGACTTGGGAATCGACATAAGCGAAAACGCCCATCATGAGGTTTCTGCCCCCCCCTTCATTCAAATGGTGACCAATCTCAACTGCCTTCGGTTGCCAGCTCTGCGTTTGCAGAATCAGTTTACAAAGTTCGACACTCGCGTTCTCGAAAGATGTGTGAGTGTCGGAAACTTGTGTGTCTCTCGAAGTTGTGGTTGTGCCAACTCTACTGGCTTGTTGCCGTGACTTCGATACATCAGGCCGCCTCCCAAAAAGAGCTTTCCAAAAAGACATTGTAAACCTCCTATCGATGTGTACACAATTGTGACAACGACTGCTGTCTGTCGCACACGGCTTTCAAGTAAAATGAATGCTGTATGCCCAATCCTGCAAGAACCGCCTGGTTGCTTGCGCATAACGTATCAGGCACAACGCAAGCCCGACACTCAACCGGCCAATATAACTGAGTGGCGGGCTTGAGCGAGTTCTATTAAGTTGAGCGTGTGATGGCATGAGCGTTTGCTTATCAAATGAACGAACGTCGTTGTGCCGTTTGTTATGCGGTCGTTTGCGCCGATATCAGGCAATTTGACTCCATGTCGGATATGACATATATTGACTCTCGATGAAATCGACTGAGAAGCCACTCGTATGGCTGCACGGTGAAGTAAAGACACCGCCGTTTTCCGGCGCGGCACGGATTGAAGCCGGCTACCTGTTGCGCCAACTGCAAATGGGCGAGAGGTTGTCATTGCCTCACTCACGACCGATGCCTTCGATTGGTTCTCGGTGTCATGAACTTCGGATCAACGATGAAAACAAGACGTGGCGTATCGTGTACCGCATCGACGAGGATGCCATTGTTATTCTCGACGTGTTTGACAAGAAAACTCAGAAGACACCCAAAGAAGTTGTTGACAACTGCAAACGTCGCATACGACTTTATGATTCAGAATAGAAAGTGTGAACCATGAACACCACAAAACGAAAACGACTCGAAGCCAAAGGATGGAAAGTTGGCAACGCCTCTGACTTTCTCAACCTCTCCCCCGAAGAAGCCGCTTACGTTGAAGTCAAGCTCGCATTGAGCAAGCGCCTTCAAGAAACGCGTCGAGTGAAGAACCTCTCTCAGGAGCAGTTGGCGCAACTTCTGAAGTCCAGCCAATCCCGCGTGGCAAAGATGGAAGCGGGAGACCCAACTGTATCGCTTGATCTTCTCGTCCGCTCACTGTTAGCTCTTGGTGCATCTCGAAAAACTCTCGCCCGCATGTTGGCGTAACTCTGTTTTCTTTCCTTCCTTCACTTGCAAACATGGTCGGCGCAAATGCCGCATAACGTTCGAGTAAGCACGCCGCCCCGCCGTTATGTTCTATGATTGACGGCGGGGTGGAGCGAGTTCTATTTCGTTGAGCGAGCGATGGCATCGTGGGCAAGCTTTCCAAATGAATGAGCGTCGTGCTTAGTTTTGTTAAGTGCGGTTGCGCCCGTCTGCTACAATGAAAGCTTCTTGATTCTCTCAACATCTATCGCGGCTTTGTCAGTAGTTAAGTATGGTATCTTATCAGATTCAATTCCAAACCACCCATAGATTTCTCTAAGAATGAGTACAGCTGTTCTTGAAGCATCGAAGTTTTGGATTTCAATTCGAACTCTGCCCACATAATCGTTTTCAGGAGCGTCGCGCTTATAGAAATCGGTAATCTGGCTCGTCGAATCAACACCATGTGGTGCCAGTGACGTGATTTCGCCACCCGAATGAAGATTGTGAAATAGAACCCACACCCGAGCTTCATTTATGACAGGTTCCAGCCTAGCGAGTACCAACTCATAAAACTTGAAAAACATATACGTTGTCTCAATCAGGGCAACGGGATTAATGCGCGTCTTGCCAAATCTGTTGCCCCATCCGAGTAGTGCCTCGTCAGCTCTACAAGCGAAGACCAACGTGCCATCTCGATAAAGATCCAACACTTTGTATTCGTCAGCCTTTACACGGCGTATTTCGCCTCCAATGAGCTTTGCTCGATCACCTGTTTCCATTCCCCATCCAGCGTATCTTAATGGTGGAGGCTGTTCCAATAGAGAAGCAATGCTGTCTGGTGTAGAACTGAGAATGGATTCAACCTCTGTCGAATCTACTGGTGAAACGACTAGCGAGTACGTCCGATGCTCTTTCAAACCCGCTGCCTCAACTGATCTTCCCACGCGCGGAAGAACAATTTGCTCAAGGTTTTTTTTTCTCTCTTTTTCTTCAGGAGATTCCGAAAGTCTCGCTTCTATGGCAGCCAACCGACTGCCAATGTCTTCCTTCCAGCGATTCTCTCTCCCGTGCCGAACCATCAAATGAAACGCCTCGACAGTAACTGGATCACTGCTATGAGACACCCGCTCAGCATAGCCGAAAAGGATTTCTTTTCTCCTTCGATTAGTACTTGGATCAACATCCTTCTTGAGCAGAAATGGTCGAAGGTTCTCTGGTTGATCTGGCACAAAAATGTAAACCAAACCTTTATCAGACTCGTCTTTAGAAGGTATCCAATCAACGTCGACGTTTTCAGGTCGAGGGTAAATCCAATCTTTGATGATGTTGTGATAGTCGGTTGGATTGATGAGATTGAATGGAAACAAACTTACCGAATCGATACGTCTACCATAGAAGGCAGGATCGTCAGTTGTTTTGGCACCGATTACGATAATTCCGCCTGAGCGATTGGCGAATGATGAAACATCTTTTGCCAACTCAAGTTTGCCAGATTCGCCGATGAGATCGTACTTGCCACTTTTGGCATCGAAGTGTTCATCTTCGACCAATCCGATGAGGAAATCGAATTCGCCTGACGCGAGCCTGCTTCTTAGGTCAATAAAGTTCATCATTTCCAATTCTCAGGGCGCAATCGCACTTAACTACTTCAAAAACGCATTCGCTTATTTTCATTTTTCATCGATAGACGCTGTCGTAGCGTCTCTTCGTAGCGTTTATTTTGCCAATGGCGGCTCACGAGCATTCTGCTTGCTACGCATCATCAAGTCCAACGGACTCTGAATCTGCTCCATTCTCTTCTTGCTCACATGTGTATAAATCTCCGTTGTTTTGCTACTGCTGTGCCCCAGCAATTCCTGGATGTATCTCAGGTCTACTCCAGCTTCGAGTAAATGAGTGGCAAACGAGTGACGCAGAGTGTGATACGACACTGGCTTGCCGATGTGCGCATTCGCAGTTGCCATCTCAAAAACTTCTTGAGCTGTCCTCACGCTCAGATGCCTCGTCGGACTCCTCTCGCCTCGGCGCCGTTGCCCTTCAAACAACCATTCTCGCGGATGATATACTTTCCAATATTCTCTCAGTATTGCGAGTGCAGATTCACCAAGCAATGTGTAACGCTCTTTTCTCCCCTTCGCCTTACGCACGTGTGTCATCATCCGACCACTATCGATATCCTCTATTCGCAGTCGAACCGCCTCTCCAACACGCAAACCCCCTGCGTATGTTACCATCAAAAGAGCTTTGTGCTTGAGGTTGTCTGTCGCATCGAATACTTGGGCGACCTCTTCGAGACTGAGCACATCAGGAAGTTTTTTCTCCTTCAGCGGTCGAGGAATGTCCCCCAACACCATCGGACGCTTGTACAACTCCACGTACAAGAATCGCAAAGCATTGATAACTTGATTAACTGTTGATGCCGCGTAATCTTCACTATCGAGAAGATGTAAGAGGAATTCTCGAATGTCCGCGTCGGTCGCGTCTCGCGGATGCTTGGGTTTGATGTACTGAACGAAGGTTCGAAGACAGCTTTGGTAGGATTTGATAGTCTTTTGGCTGTGCTTGCGCATTCCGCGGCGGTGAAATAGTCTTTGGCGTACCGTTCTGCTGCGGTACAGGTTCTGGTCGATATCTTGATGCGGCGCTTTCCATCGTTGAATCAACTGGCTGAAGATTTCAAACACTGAAAAACACCCCCACACAAAGCGGCGGGGTAGAGCTACGTGAAGCAACTCAAAACGCTGCTTCCCCTAACCCACATGGCGCGTCACGTTTGAGTCGAACGTAGATGAGTACAGTTTGGAAGGAACAATCTATTGTAAGGATACTCAATGCCGGTGATGAATGCAAGTGTTTTACGATCAACGAAAAGTCTTCGTGGACCATCTTTTATCCACGAAGTACACGCCTGCATGCCGAACCGCTGCCCGCCTGCCGGACGGGCAGGCACTCTGGCGCAGGCACGAAGGAACACGAAAAAGTGATTTTGGTTTGTATCAAAAAACATCTTCGTGCACGTTCGTGCTCTTCGTGGACCATCCTTTATCCACGAAGTACACGAAGGATCACGAAGAAGTGATTTTTTATCCATAACAACACTCAAACCATCTCAACAACCATCAACAATTCCCCGCAGTCGTTCTATTCCTCTCTCATCCGCACGAACAACGCGTGTTGATGACGAAAGCTCGAAGTGTCTCGTGACTTGCTCTGTCAATCCTTCACGCACCACCATGATGATGAGTCCCGTTGCGGTTCGCAAGAGACTTCGGACCGCCGGGGCGAATCCTTCCTCTCGCAACTCTAGCGGTCCTACTTCATCAACAAAAATCACGCGTGCCTCCGTTGCATCCAGTAACGCCGTGACGCCGAAATACAATCCGTCGTCGAAGAAGCGGTAGCGTCCCTGCCGTGTCGCCGATGAGCCGGAATCGACATGAGCAAGCGGACGACTTTCGCCGCTCGCAATGTTCTCGACAACGATGCCGACCTTCTTGCCGTCGCTCCAGACGCCATGACTAAGCACTCCGCCGACTCGAATGCCCGCGTGCTTCAACTCGGCGACGAGCCGTACAACTGCCGTCGTCTTTCCCGAATTCACGCCGCCGCTTATCAGCACAACTTCGGGGGCGAACTCAGAGCGTCGCTTCGATGCCGAAGACAATGTTTCTTCCGGCCTGTGGGAATCCATACTCAGTCTCGTAGTAGGTATCGGTAATGTTGTTGATGCGGACAAAACCCTTTGCGTTGCCCAGAAGCGTTTGCGATGCACGGGCGCCGAGCAGAAGATACTCGCGCAGTCTCGTCCACTTCCTCGAATCCGGATCGACCGCATGCTGGTTCGCGACATACGAGGCTTCGACACTCCACGAAAGGCCAGTCTCGTATGAGTCAGTAAGCCCGAGATGCAGCACGTGTTCCGGTTTGTATTCAAGCTTGTTGGATGCAGCAGCGAAGGTCGTGTTCTTGGCATCGAGGAACGTGTAGCTCAATGTACCCAGGCCAACCGGCGTTTCGTGCTGCACTTCGAATTCAACGCCGGTCATGCGTGCCGTGCCGATATTCTGAAACTGCTGCTTGCCGCCGCCAAGCTGCACAATCTGAACAAGATCGGCGACGTTATTGTTGAACACGCTCGTACAAACACTTGCCGCCGAGTCGAGCCGCAGAGTTATCCCAAGCTCAGTGTTCACGCTCCGCTCCGAAGCAAGCTGCGGATTTGCAACGTTCTTGCCCAACGCTTCCGAGTACAATTCCTTCAATGTCGGGAAGCGATTCTTGCGAGCGATCTGCGCATGCATGCGAAGAGCCTCCGTTACGCGCCAGGCCATCCCGGCTTGCGCGTTCCAACTTCCTTCCGACGGGCGAAGCGCGGCGCTGTTGGCGAACAGGGGAATCAATCGATCATGATGCACACCGACGAGCGCCACAAGATCGCCGGCGATTTCTAATTCCTGCTCAACTCCGATTGTGAGCGTCGAAGCATTGAAGCGCTTGAACGGATTGCCGGCGTTGTCCTGCTCGGTGTGAACGTCGTGTTTGTACAGGAAGGCAAGTCGTGTAGGCTCAAACAACGGCGTCGCAACCGTGGCGCTCAACGATGCGCCCAACGAGTGATCGTCGAACGTCGAGTGAAACGCAGACTTCGAGCGTTGAGTCGTGTACGTTGCATCGTCGTAGGAATCAAGAACGTTGCGATACTTTTCGTAGAAGACATTTCCTTTGAGCACGAGGAAGTTCGTGGGCGTCCACTGGTGCGCGAGATTGGCAATCGACTTCTTCCACTCCGTGAACCGCCAATAGCGCGGGCGCGTAGTAGAGACTTGCGGCGGAATCCCTTTATCGCTTTCCGTATGAAACAGGGAGACAGCCGCATGAAGATCCCCGAACTCAACCCCGACTTTCCCGAATGCGCTGAATCCGCCAAACTGACTATTGTTGCGTGTGCCCCCATCTTCGTTGCGCATCGCAGGGGTGCTGCGTGGGAGTGTAATGCCTTCCGACCGCGCGTAGTTTCCGCTCGCGAACCAATAGATGTTGCCGTCAGCTCCACCATGCGTCAGCTCGATGCTGCGTGCAGGCCCGCCCTGTAAGCGGAGCGTTCCTGAAATGCCGCTGCGCGTCTCGGCTGTGACAAGATTGATTGTTCCGCCCATCGCGTTCGCGCCGTAGAGCATGGACGAGAATCCTTTCGTCACGATCACCTTTCCGATGGGCGCCACGGAAAGCTCCCCGAGATCGACCAGTCCATCATACGGAACATAGATCGGCGCTCCGTCGAAGAAGACCGCAATTTGTCGTTGATCGAAGCCGCGAATGCTGACAAGCGCTTCGTTGCGCGAGTTCGTTTTCACGAACACTCCCGTGCTCATGCGCAGCGCCTCCGCCGCGTTGTCCGCGTCCATCCGGCGAAACGCAGTTGATGACACTTCGATCGTGCTTCCCGCCGGACTGAGCCGGTCGTGTTCAGCAGTGACTACCACCTCGCCGAGATTGTACGTCTTCGTCGTGTCGGGTTGATTGCCCGCGACCGCTGCGAGCGTCAAGAGTATTGATATCAATGTGAGTGAGAGTTTCATAGTATGTTTCATTGTGTGAGTGAGATGTTGGATGGTGCGGCGGTCGCAGCAGACCGACAAGTCCGCGAGCACAGAGTTCAACAGGGTGGTGCACAAGCAAGCGACAGTTCTTCTTCCAGTCGGTTCGAACAAGTTGTTGGAGTGATGACTTCATGCGCGGCAGCTGTGTGTGTGCGTGCGAGAACACAGACGGAAAGTCCTGAAGCCCGACACGTTCCCACACACGCGTGACCGAGGAACCTTTGAGCTGTCGCATCAGAGAGCCGAATGTCATCATCACGATCGCTGCACGCAATGTCATTGCGATGCCGTTCTTCAGTGCTGCAGTTGAGTACCGAATGACAAGCACCGATGCATCAGGCTCGCCGACAAGCAGCGGCTGCACAACAATCAGCAATCCCGCCATGATCAAGAACGAAGCATGCTTCAACCGAAACACGACGGAACGATCGACACACCAGAAAAGCGCGATGGTCAGCGCACACGCTGCCGGCAGGAGTTCTCTCGGCAGCACGATCGTCACGCCGATGAGAATGAGTGGAGTGAATCGCTTCATGCTGTCTCCTCGATGAGCGTCTTCGCTCGTTGTGCGACGCTCCAGGCAAACAACGCCGCGACAACGCCCAATGCCGCGTGTACGAACGCGAGTCCGCCAAGCAGCGCAAGAAGCGACATCTGTGGAACGTCAAGCGCTCCCAACACTCTCTGAAACAGGTCGAAGTACACGAGGTAGATATCCGTCCCGAAGAGAATTCCCTGAGCCAACAGTCCGTGACTGAACGTGTAGAGAAGCGCCAGACTTCCTGCAATGAGCGCAGCAAACCGCCGAACACCGAACAGCGCAAAGGCAATCTCAGCAACCGACGCTTCAACAAAAATCGCGAGCATCGGCGTCAAGACGAAGCCGCCCATCGAAAGTCCCTTCAGCGTCGCCGCGACCGCTCCGATGAGCAGCAGCGATCCTTTGCGGCGAACGAATGCTTTCGCACATACCAACACCAACACAGCGAGCAGCGAAAGCACAATGCCCCGGAATGGAACCCGCGCCGCATGCAGCGCCGTCCCGATCACGATCTCTATCGCTCCCCACAGCGCGCCGAAGATCGCGGCATGGATCGATTCCTGTTGCGTGAGTTCGATTCGAACAAATGATTTCACCATCGCATCCGTTGATTGAGTGTAAATGAAAAACCCCATCGGAAAGGATGGGGTTCATGCACGGCAGTCGGCGGGGTGTACCGAGCGCGCGGCATGTTCCTCTCCTTTCCGAAGCACGGTGAACGTATCACCGTTGGGAGGCTTGATAGTTTCCCATCAAACCCTCTCGACTGCACACCCATGGCGTAACGCTGTAGGCCGTGCAGTTCGGAGAATATTTTTTTCTAA
>JACRFA010000316.1 GCA_016218065.1 Ignavibacteriota bacterium
CGAGCTGCTGCCTAACTTGCGATGATATGATTCTCGAAAAGCCATGATGCACTGCAATGAACCTTGTGTCTTCTCTTCCGCTTTGTCGCGTCCTTTGCGTCATTGCGGTTCACATCTTCCGGTGCAAAGTATTCGTCCAACCGCGATGGCGCGATGTACGCTATGGGTTTTGTTTGGGATGCGTTGAGCCGGTGTGAATCTCTCTCGGGCCTACCATCCCAATCCAATAACAATCCCCACTACCAACACCGTAACGGGCTTTGTAGCGCCGCCGATTGTGGAATTCACTCCGACGAACAGTCCACCGACCGGTTTGAAGAGAAGCCACCTCACCTCTCCGCCGAATTTGAATTTGCCGGATGCCTGATACGTTTGCGGAGGTTGCGCCGTACCATGATGCCGCGTGTATCCCACAAGAATGTCCTCTGCCAAACCCCCATCCGATGATGATAACCGGAAGAGCAAGTCAATGTCGGTGTAAGGCGATCCGAGCATTGTTCCGCCGCCGCCGACCGTGAACGACCTTTTGGATGCATGCTGAACTCCTCCCCGAATGCCGGCAGTGAACCCCGAACCAATATCCACCAGATCGAGATCGCACGCGGCGCTGATGGTGTTCACAAACACCAGCGTTCCGGCTTCAACCTGGACACTTCGGAAGCGCACGCCGAAGCCTTTTGAGTTGCTTGCCGTCCCGGACTGTGAACGCGCATCGAGTAGTGCAACACTTGACAAGAGTATGAGAATTATAGTTTTGTTGAAGCGCATGCGGTTTCTTTCTTCTCTATGTACTCTGAACCTTTACGCCAACGGCTTCAAACATTGTAGCGAGTCGTTGGAAAATCACTCGCTCATCACCGTAGGGAGACAAAAGAACAAACGTCTCGCGCTTCGAACCTGAGGTCCGAAGGAAACGAATGACCATTGCGCGAAACCACCAACGAGGGTGACGTATCTTGATCATCGCTATGTCGTCCAGTGCAATGTGTGCAACTTTCAGCGGACAGACAATTGCTATGGCGGCTTCCTTCGTGCAAACACTTACCACTAATGCAGCGTAGAGTCGAAGGAGTTCGAACACGAGCGCACTGACAAGCAACACAGAGATCATTGGGGCTATTTGTAAGGCTTGGGATGCTGCCCAGACCCAAGTGCCTCCCATCACCGCACCCGCAAGGGTCAAATTCCCCGCGCTAGCTCTGATAAGCGGAGACGCGGATTCTGAGCCGAGTATCCTTATCGCGTGCATTTCGTATTTGATTGTTGCGTCCGACATCGCGCTGTTACTCCAACGGTTTTTCTGTAGGATTGAATCAAAGATATGAAGGTTGTCCCATCAATAGTCTCTTTGCTACTGCAAAAACAGCGGAGCCGAAAACGAACCGCTCGCCAAGCGACGAATGTTCGGCGGATAGTTCGGTGGAAGGGGAAGCCGCGCCGTGAATGCGAACCTTCCCGTGCACCGACCGGCTGTCTCGTCGTACTGATCGATATCAATCGTTCCCGCTGACAGCGAGTCTGTTGCGAAACGAATGGCAACATCGCCATCAATGAACATAAGAGTTCCTTTCCCGGCGCCGATGGTGTAGCTGCCCGTACCGACAAAGTGATCTACTTCGATGAGAAGCGTACCGTCAGGAATAATTGAGCGGAGTTGAAGTCGGGTGCTTTGCCATCTGGTGACATAGACTGGGATAACGGCAGCAACGCTTGGACTTCGCACGAGCACACTGTCGATGATAACCGACATCGTCGCCTGCTCGGGATTTGCGACTTGAGAACCCACGCTTGTCCGCTTGTAGATGGTGGTGGAATGGTTTTGAGCAAGTACGAGCGTGTTGGTCCCGAATGAATAACGAATGCTGTCCGTCGCCATATCCGGAGGAGCAAAGTACTGAACCACGAGAAGGCCGTCATCCGCATGCACGATCTGTTTGGTTTGACCATCATCGATCAAGGCGAGCCTTCCGGTTGAAAACTCGATTCCCAGTTGCTGAATGATTTTAGTCGCGTTGATGCGCATGCCCCGAAGGGCGATCTTTGGCGACGGTTGACCAAGTCCGAGCGTATCGAGAGAGAACCAGTCGCCCACAAGTCGCGCATCAACATCGTACTGAGTGACGACACTGCCTTCATCCTTGCAAGCGAGGAATGCAAGCAGGAGGAGAATGACAAACCTGTTTGTTAGTGCTTTCATGGCAACTCCTTTAATGGTGAAGGTGCATGGTGACTCACGTATGAACATTTCGTTTGATCGGATTAGAAGTACACACTGACGCCAAACAGCGTTCTTTGTGATGTGACAAACAGGAGAATTGCGGCGCCGATAGTTTTTGTCATTTGAGTTCCTATGAATTCATTGGCTATTATGGACTTTTGTTTTTCTATTCGAGCGGGGAAATCAGATTCGCGCAACGCGCTTCCGCTGGCGTCCCGCTGCTTTTCTAAGTGAACGCAAATGCGTTTTCCGCATCACGCTTCTGCGGGACCCCGATGCCTCTATCGGGGAGCCAATGGTTAGGC
Organism: Ignavibacteriota bacterium; assembly: GCA_016218065.1. Lineage (GTDB taxonomy): Bacteria > Bacteroidota > Ignavibacteria > UBA10030 > UBA6906 > CAADGV01. Next base: position 2,524 of record JACRFA010000316.1, read on the forward strand.
AGCCGCCCGTTGTGACAATCGCCTACGGAGAAAATCCAATTCGGGATGGATCGCTATTCTCCTCATGATTGCGTGCTTGATCCGAGGAAAATGTGGAATCGATGTCTCCAACTCCAAGGCGCGTCCGTCCCCGAAATAAAGATACAGGTAGTCGCCACCATTCTCCTTTTCCTTGCTACTTTCCAATTGAACCTCCCGTAAGCTGCCTATCATGTAGCGTGCCTCATGACCATTCACAGAACGGACAATCATTTCGTCTGAAATCTCAAACCACCCCGGCTTCGAATACCGAATGAAAAAGTATCTCCATGAGAGAATCGCGGAGACTGGAATTCCGAGTAGAACACCCCAGAAGAGAGAGGGACTAGCCACGTATAGAGTTCGCGAACGAACCATCACACTAAAGAAAGCCACGAGCGTTGGGACCATTGCAACAAAACGCCTTCGAAAGTATTCGCTGAACTTCTCGCGAGAGTCAAAGCGATCAATCTGATCGCGAACAGGTTTCGCAGTATCTGATGGTATTCTACTGTTGTTGTCCATTGGAAACGCCAATCGAGCGGTTGCCTAACGATCCGGCTACCCGCGGCAACGAAAAACTCTCCGCATCGTACGCCGCCCCGACGCATTTTGTCGGGGTCAGGTTTTCTTGTTGAGCGTGTTGTGCGAAATGCGCTTTTTGCATCCCGCTGGTCTGGAGCGGGACCCCGATGCCTTCTATCGGGGATCCGTTGGCTAGCTGGCACATTACTGGACGGCTGAGTTCATAATCAACCGACAAAACTTCGACCGCCGAAAGCTCTCCTGGTACTCTGGAATTGATTGGATACGCTGTCGGTACTTCGGCTCTAGGAGCGCTAAGTATTCCTTCTCATGATAAAGGCGAATCTTCATACCGAACAAACTGATGTAGAAAAATTTGAACCCCTCAATGTCCACCGCATCTTCTGAACGGATTGACAGTATGCTTTTTTCAAGAGAATCTCTCAATTCGTCTCCCGGAAGTAAGCGGTACAAGAACTTGACTGCGAGATGGATCACTTCAGAATTGTCCGCCAATCCGTTGTACGAGACCTCGGGTAACAGAACTTGGACAGCCTCGGAGAGACGATTATCGGAAGCAA
>JACRFA010000035.1 GCA_016218065.1 Ignavibacteriota bacterium
ACGTCGACCTTCAATGATACCATGCGCTTGCCGGACGAAGCGAAGCTGTGAGGCATGGCAGCTTTCAGCACTTCGCCGAGCGGCGTGAAGTAATACTCCGAAATCCATGAGCAGAGCTTGAGCAGCTCGGCGGAAATGACGGGCGAGGAGTCGAGAATATCTTTGAGCGGCTTGAGCGACGTGAGCGTTGTGGAGTCGGGCAACTCGACGATAACGCCAGTCGAGTATTTTCGTCCGAACGGCACAAGGACGCGCACACCGATGCACGCAGAGTGTTCAAGCTCCGGCGGAATGAGATACGTGAATGTGGAATCGACTGCGACGGGCAGTGCAACGTTTGCGAGCGTTGGCATGAGCAAATATGAACAAAACGGAAATGAAGAGAAAGGGAAAGACTGTTGGATTCTTGGATTAATGGAGTGTTGGATTGTTGGAATTGAGTGAATGGGTGATGGCCTTCGGTTCAAGCGCGGTCGCCCTTCTGATTCCCCTCTGAGCAAGGGCACGCGCATTGGGGAGAGGGGGTGACCGCTTCAGCGGTCGGGGTGTGTGACGTACCTTGTATTCGACACACCCCTTCTGCTTCCCCTTGTAGCCCCAAAAAAATTCAAGCTCTCACGATCCAGATCTTCTCTGTTCAGGCTCACTAAGATGAAACGATGTTAACACGGTTGCTCTTGACCGTACCAAAGAAGATGCTGATATTGAGCGCATCAGAATATCTTTGGAGAGCAACGTATGAGACGATTATTCCCCCTGGTCGTGTTGTCTATTCTGATGTACGGATGCCCGGCCTACAAAGAACTGAGTCCAGACCCCGAGCTGTCTCCTGCCGAACGCGGGTATGTCGAGTTGAAAAATGATGAGGAGCATTTCACGCTCGACAAGGACGGAAAGTATTTCATCAAATTTCCAAAACCCGAACGCGACCGCTTCAACCTCGTCCTCTCGTTCAACTCAAAAAACAATCTCCGCTATTTTCTCACCGACAAGTTTGACGGCGGCGAGGGTCCCTTCGCGCGTATCAAGGATGAGATGGAAGGGAACGACACGCTGAGCGCGTACGCGATCAACACATCGGGTCAGGAGTATTATCTCGTCATCGATAGCGTGCTGCAGGATCTGACGTTGATGATGAAGTATCGCTACGTTCCGGAATGGAGATTCGCGTTCGAGAACAAGTACGCTGAGTACAGCCGGATTCTCAGAGAGAATCTGGTGGACCGGACGACGTACAACATGATTGATCAAAACTTCGATCTCTCGAACATTCGCTTTGCGGAAGAGATCGGAAGTCTGGAGACGCGGACGAAGAGCATTCGTTCCATGAACAATGACCTTGTGAAGCTTGAGCAACTGTTTCCGCCGGGTATTGCGAGTTCACGCGACACCGCCTACCAGAACTTTGTGGCGTTGCGAAACCAGACGACTGACGAGCTGCGGTTCCAGGAGAACTACGGCACGGTTCTGAAAGTGTTCAAGCTGGAGCAGGACTCGCATGGCAATCCCGGAAAGTTTCTCGATGCCGCGCCTGAGTTTGCGGACTTCATGTCCAATGGCAGTCGATATCGCCAGCCGATCGTTGACAAAGCGAAAGAGATGTTTCTGAAACGTCTCACGGAATCGCAGTCCTACTTTGACAACCAGCTACGCGCGAAGAACGATGCAAAGCCGGTTGCATTCAAGAAGCAATTGGACAACGGGAAGAAATTGTACGCATCGATGGGCATGCAGCCGTCGGCGGAGTTCACCGGAATGAGCGCCTTCGTCGATCGGTTCAATGTCGAGGCCGCCGCGGTGCAGTCGGCAAACGAAAAGTTTCGGCAAATCGATCATGCGTTCGACGCCAATCCGCCGTGGCTCTCCGAAGCGCTCTACGCAGATCTTGTGGCAAAGGTCGGCGATATCAAGGCCGATCTCCCTCAACTGCAATCCCCGAATTTTGAAAAGTACGGACGCTACACCTGCACCTCGCTGCTCGAAGCCGAAGTCAGAAATGCAGCGGCGCGTGCCGATGCCTCGCAGGTGTTGTTCCAATCGGGACAAGAGTACGTGCAACACCTGAACGCGAATCAATGGTCATCGGCAGAACAAACGCTGCGACGGATCAACGCGACATCGGATGCGATTCCGGCTGTTATGAAAGAGCGTCGGCTGTTTGTTCGTGCGTTCGAGGACGAACTCTTCAATCGTGTGAAGCAGCTTTCGTTTCAGCGCGTCGATGCGTTCGTGAAGGCGAACGAAGCATCGATTGATAATGTGCCGCAGCTGTATCTGGATTCGGCGTTCATTCCTGTGCATCAAATTGGATTTGCGGCTGCCGGTGAAGCGGCTGCACAACGAAAGCGGGAGGAGATTCAGAAGTACATCGACAATCTGAAGTACCGCGACTTCCCTGCCGCTTCGATCCGGGCGATCTATCGGGACCTCACCGCGAACATCAGCAGTCGCGGCGTCGAGCGAGCGCGAGCAATTGTCGCCCACGGAAAATACTATCGTGGCGATGATAAGCAGCTCCGCTCGATGGTGAACGAATGCGATCCGGCTGTTGCTAAATGGATTATCAAACCCAAAGACTACCGGAAACTCTACGCGTTGCCGGTGACAACGAACCCGCGCGGGACGAACGAGTATGTCTTCCGTGTGTTGCTGAAGATTCCGTCGGAAGCACAATTCCCGGTCTATGAGATCAATATCAAGCTGCCGAAGGAAGTAGCGGAGAAAGCCGGCTCGCAGTCGTGGTACCAATCGATTACGATCAACAAGAAGCCGATCAAAAACGAAGGCCGCTTCACGATCACGGCGCCGCGTGAAGACAACAACTACGAGTCGCAAGTCTCGCCCGTGCAGATGGACAAAGCGGGCAACAACGTGCTCGAAGTGCGGTTCAAGGCGCCGACGTTCAAAGTGTATGAAGTGAGCACGATGGCGCAAGTGCCCATCATCCGAAAAAACTAACAGCCCGACGAATCAGCAACAAACGGAATCTGATATGGACACGACAACTCAGGAAACGGCAATTCCCTCATGGACCCCGAAGCAGGAAAAGCCGCGGAACAGAAAGCCGCTGATTATTCTTGCGGGAGTGATTGTGCTTCTGATTGCCGGAGCGGTGTATTATTTCTTAACGCGAGACAAACTGCGCGGCATGATTGTCATTCCCTACATTGCACACCAGAAGCCGACGATTGATCCGCACTTGCCGACCTCGACGTCGCTCTCGGATAAGCTGGAGGAGATTCAGTTCGATGCGCTGTTCAACGTCTCCGCAAATCCGAGCGGCATTGTATATGAAGACGGACTGGGAGAATTTCTCGGCATCGATCAGAACAACATCGTGTCGGTCCGGTTGAAGACGAACAAGCTCTGGCACGACAGCTATGCGATCACGATGGATGACGATGAGCTGAAATCCATCGACAAGAAACAAGATCATCTCTTTTCCGCCGCAGACTTGGGTTTCACGTTGAAACGCATTCAGGCGCTGGGAAGTCTCTCGCCCGACTACATTCTCGTGTCGCAGGCAATCGATCCGCTGGGGTTCGAAGGTCCCGACGCGAGCAATGTTATTCGCTTCAAGTTCCGCGGCGACCGCATCTGGAAGGACACGGACATCAAAGAAGTGCTCTCGTTCAAGATTCTTCCCGATGGCTCGGACATGAACGCGCTGAATTACACCAACGGCACCGCTGCGTTCATGATGTTGCCGCCAAAAGATGGGGTCTCCAACTATCATAAGAGCCCGGACGGTACAGCGAACATCGCCGATCTGCTGCTCTCGCCGTTTGTTGACAACAGCACGTTCACAACGGAATTGAGAAACAACAACATCAACGTTCTTCTCGATACGCCGTTCGGCAGTCTCTCCCCGATCCTCGATGACACGTCGGACTATTTTACCAAGTCGAATGTCAGCACGACGTTCTTTGCCGTGCTGTTCAATACGCAGCGTTTGAATCGCGATCAGCGTCGCGAAGCGCGCAAGCTCTTGAGCGGACAGCAGATCATGAATGCGCTCTACAAAGTGGGGACGGAACAGCAGCGCAACATCATCGACTACAAGGGGAACAAGAACAACTACTCCGACTATGTGAACCGGAGTGTGTTTCCCTCGACGTCATATTACATTGAAGAAGAAGTCATAGCGCCAATCGTGGATTCGTCGCCGGTGAATCTTGCTGTTCTTCCCGACACGCTCCGCATCGCCGCCTGCATGAACTTCGGCTACCGCGAAGAGTACGCTGACCTGATCGACGTTCTCAATACGCCCGCCGTGACGAGGGGGCGTGTGAAGGCGTTCGCGATTCAGAACGAAGAAATTCGCGCGGGCAACTTCGACGGACTGCTCGTTGCGATGAGCGGCTACAGAAGCAACTTCCTGTTCGATCTGTACGACATCTTCCTACGCGAGCCTGACTTGCGAACGTACAAAATCAATCTTGTGACAACCTCCGATGCGCAGGGGAACTACAGTATCAACCCGATCTCATTCAAAGCCGAGAAGAATTTCTTCCGGCTCGATCCTGATCTGAACACCGCGGAGCGGGCGGACATTTTGCAGTTTCTGGAGTATCTCTACGGTTTCATGTCGACGCGGCAAATCGGCGACAAGCAGGAGTATGCCCGGCGGGTCGATGCACTTGAGCAGCAGCTGAGTCTCGGCGCGTGGATGTTCTCGCTTCCCTCGTTGGCGTACTTCACAACGCAGTTCGACAGTTCGAGCGTTGATTTGTACGGCGTTGCATCGCAGCTCTCAACGATGAAGAAGTGGCGGGAGCGGGAGAAGTAGCTGGACAATCTCACATCTGAGAACGTGACTTTCAAGACTATACGCGCAGCACTTGCTCTGCTTTGTCTCGTTGCGGCGCTGCTCACGCCAACGGCGCTTCAGGCCAACGGCAGAGCATCATTCGTCATCGTCGAGCGTCCTGAGGCTCTCGTCATCTACAATCGTTATCAACAACTCCTCTCCGAGAATGAGAAGCGAGCGCTTGTTCCTTTCCTACCGATCAACATTCTTGATGAACGAACCATATTGAGCGACGGCTTCACTCCCTGTTTGAAGGGAGACAGGAAGGGGGACGTCGTCTTCCTGCTGCGCGATGAGAGCGGGTCGCTTGCCGGTGAACGTGCAGCGGGGCGCATCACGTACTTCCGAAACGCGACGGAGACACATGATACTGTCGAATGTCTTGCCGGCGCCATTACGTTGCTCGATCCAGCGAAGAGTCGCCGCACACGATTAGCCAGCGGAACACTCGCACGTCGCATATTCGTGGCTCAAGGGCTTAGCTACGTTGAAATTCTTGGTTCGCGTGAGGAGTATGGCTGGATCGACTTTCGCTCTCTTGCGAAGGGGCGAGATTGGAAGTCCATTGAAGGAACCGGCGTTCCGCGTTCGGAGCAACTGCGCAAAGTGATTCCCCCCATCAAGACGAAACTCAATGAAGTGAATGAGAAGCTCGCCGAGTTGTTCAAGCGGCTCGGTTCGGCTGCGTCTCGTCCGCCTCGATGGAACGCTGAGGAAGGTCCCGCGCAGTTCATGTGCACGCTTGAGTCCGAACTTCCGGTTGAGCAGTTCGCACGCAGCTCTCAGCTGTTGGCAAAAAATCTTGAGACAATTCTCCTCGGAACCGATCTCGTCGTTTCTTCCTCGCCGGGCCGCATCGAGATCGGGTGGACCGAAAATCGCTGACGACGATGAAACGAAAACTCCTCGAGCATACGTTCAGTGTTGTTCTCGTCGCGGCAGCGATGCTCGCGCTCATCGTGCAATTCGGTTCCAACCGCCCCTCATTGCACGCCGATGAAGCTTCCCCGCTTGCCGATTATCTTTCCTGGCGCTTTCTCGATTTCGGCGACCCGCTCGACAGGGCGCTCTTCAACGAAGTGTACGACGCGACGCATCCGGGTTCGTCTGTCAGCGGCGATTCACTCTTGCAGGCAATCGACGCGTACCGGAGAGAACAGTTCACGAACGAGCTGTACAAGACCGGAGGAGAAGAACGGGGCATCACAGAACAGAAACTCTGGAAGCTCGGCGGCATGTACGTTCAATTCATCATCATGTATGTGGTGGTGATGATGTTGAGCTACTACGGCGCGCAGACACTCGGCGTCGTACGCTTCATCCGGCTCAAGCAACATCGGTCGTCGCATATTGCCGAGCTGGTCGATCAGTTCAGCGCGTCGTCGTCTTCGCACGATCGCTCGCGGCTCTCGTTGTTTGGCAAGAGCATCGTGCTGGTCGGCGAAGCAATCGTCAAGGGCCTCTTCCTCCTGATTCTCTTCTCGCCCGCGTATGTGATCGCGTATTCGATCAGGACGGAGTTCAGCTCCGGCTCGTACGCGTTCATGATTGTGCTTGGCGTTGTCTCCAACGGACTTCTCATCAACTACGCGAACCGCTTCTACACGCTGCTCGTCGCGGAAAGCCGGAAGGGCTACGTCGAGACGGCGACGGTGAAGAACCTGCACGCAGCGTACGCCTGGGATGCGGCGGATGGCATTCGACGCTCGGCAGTGCTGCGGTTGCGAAAGCAATTCTTCGGACACGTGTTCCATCACATCTACATCAATGCGCATATTCAGTTTCAGCGCACACTCAAAGAACATGCATCGTTCCTGATCACCGGGCTGATCATTATCGAGATGGCGCTGAACATACAGGGACACCTCAGTTACGAGATGTTGAAGAACATTCTCTACCGGCAGTATGACGTTGTTTTGCTGATCATCCTCGGGATTTTTGTGTTGGTGAAATTGACGGACATCGCTGTCGATGTTTGGACTGAACGCGTCGCACGACGATACGAAAATGTCTCGCTATGACAAATCAATCTCACTTACCAAGAACGTTACTGCGTGCCCGCCGGGATTTGCTCTGGCTGCTTGTCTGGATCGGCGGTCTGATCATTGTGGGGGCTTGGGACTTTGCATTCCTGAATCAACCGGCGCTTGCCCGACTGAGTCGTGCTGTCTTGAATACGCTCTTCGTGGGAACGTTCGTGGTGTGCGTCTCCTGCCTGATGGGCTGGTTGAGCGGTATTACTTTGCACGCGTTGTCGGAGGCGAGGAACACCTTCTTGTATTATGTGCTCACGTTTCTGTTCAATCTCATTCGCTCGATTCCGCAGATTGTGGGTGTGCTGATCGGCTACGTGGTGCTCACGCTGCTGATCCGCGCCGACGTGTTACGTTCGGAACTTTCGCAGCTCATCTGGATGGGAAGCGTCATCAGCGTATTTGTGTTTCTGGAAATCAGCGATCTCGTGCGTGAACGCATCCAGCACTTCAAGAATCTCGACTTCGTCGACGCGATGCTCTGCTGCGGTATCAAGGAAAGCCGGATTGTCAACGTCGATATTCTCTTCAAGAACAGCCGTGCGCACCTTCTGCACAAAATGATTTCGGTGTTCGGCATTACGATCTTCCTCCTTTGCAGCATCGACTTCATCGTTTCGGTCGGACTTTCGACCGATGTCAGCTTGAGCAATTTCCCGATGACGCTCGGCGGGTTGCTCGCGAAACTCGACAGCAAACAGGACATTCTCGCCATCAGTTCAGCGTTCACGGATTTCGGCAGCATCGGCGCGCTCTTCTTCGAACATCTTCAGGGCGTCAGCACGGCGTTCATCATCGTGTTCACATTAATCTGCATTTACAACATCTCCAACGCGTTTGTGAAAAGGCATCGGCTGTGACATCCACTCGTCATACCATCCACATCGCTGCAGCCGACCGGACGCTCGTCTCGATCAAAAATTTTGAAATTCCCGAGAACAAGATCACGCTCCTTCTCGGCGAATCGGGCATCGGCAAGTCGCTGATGTCGAAGGCGCTGTTCGGGTTGCTTGACCCCGACGAGTTATCGGTGAGGATTGATGGCGAAGATTCTGCGAAGTATCTTACGCGAGCGGAACCCCGGGAGCTTCAACAGAACGGCTTCTTTGTCTTTCAGGAACCTTCGACTCATCTGAATCCACTCCTCACGCTCAAGTCGCAACTGAACGAGGGAAGTTTATCTGCGGCGCCCAACGAAGCTGCAATACTCAGTGAACTGTGGAGCGGCGCGCCGGCGGACCTCGCGCATCTGCTCGAGGTGTATCCGAAGCCGTACCGTCCCAGCGGCGGCGAGAAGCAGCGCATGCTGCTCGCGATGGCGTTCAAGAAGATCGATGCGCTCATCGAGCGCGGAGTTGCGACGCGGGAGTTGTTTGTATTTGATGAACCGACCGGCAGCCTCGACAACGCGTATCGCGATATCTTTCTTGCGATGTTGTTGGATCGATTTCGGAGAATGAAGTTCACGTGTCTCCTGATCACGCATGATTACTCAATGATCGGAAAGATTTTCGAGAGTCATGCAGATGTGGTGAGCGAGATGTCGTTCAAGGAAGTTGTGCTGAAAGGTGAGATTGTTGTTCAAGAAGAGTTCGACACTGGCGCGTACCTGAAGTGGCTTGGCGGACTTCGTCCATCGGAGACTGTTCCGCAGGGACGACGTTTGCTGCACGTTGAGAGCGGCGCCGAAGTGTTCGGGCGACGATTGATTCTCTCGCGGTCGAGAGACGGGGCGCCGACGCCGCTGGAGTTGACGAACGGAGAACTTCTCTACCTCAAGGCTGCAAGCGGAACGGGAAAAACCACGCTGGTCAAGCTCGTCATGGGTTTGCTGCGCAGCGAGAGGCTCACAGCGCAGGTCGGAGATGCAGCGCTGAGTTACGCGACGCACCGACGGTTTTGGCAACGACACATCTGGGGCAAACGGATGACGATGGTGTTTCAGCACGCGGATGAAGCGTTGAATCCTGAATCGACGGTCAAGGGTGTACTGGCAGCGTTGCCGTCGTCGCGCGGTCAGGGCGAGGCATACTTCATGAACTTGCTGCGCGAGCTGTTCGATGTTGATGAACGCTTTTTGCGGAAGAAGGTGAAGCATCTGAGCGGCGGACAGAAGCAGCGCCTGAATCTTCTGCGCGGCTTCGCGCTCGACACCGACGTGCTGATTCTCGACGAGCCGCTGAATGGGCTTGACTTCGAAAGCGCAGGCAAAGTAATCGCGATGCTGCGGCGCAAGCAGGAGGCGGGCAAGGGCATTCTTCTCATCTCACACAACGAAGAAATCTTCGATAACATCGTGCGTCCGGAGAATGTCTATCATCTCCGCGCGGAGATTATTGGTCATTGATCGATGATGGTTGACTATTGCGCGGGCGTTACAACGCCAAGTGCTTAGTTTGCACCTTGTTTCTTTGATTTGCCGCTCTCTCTTGTTATCTTGAATCGCTGGTTGTCGGCTTCCCGTCGTTTTTATTTCAGAGTGAATCTCAAAGGAGTCTTCAGTGGCTGAACCCCTTCTCATTGCAAAAAGCGAGAGCGATCTGTACCTGCTTCCCAGAATGGCGAACCGTCACGGTCTCATTGCCGGCGCGACCGGAACGGGAAAGACAGTAACACTGCAAGTGATTGCTGAACGCCTGAGCACGATTGGCGTGCCTGTGTTCATGGCGGATGTGAAAGGCGATCTGAGCGGCATCAGCCAGAAGGGCGGCAGCAACGCGAAAGTCGCAGAGCGCATCAAGCAGCTTGGTCTCGGCGAGTACGCGTTCGATGGAAGTTCTGTGACGTTCTGGGATGTGTTTGGCGAACAGGGACATCCGGTGCGCGCAACAATCTCTGAAATGGGCCCGCTGCTCTTCAGTCGCTTGTTGAACCTGAACGAGACGCAGGCCGGCGTGTTGAACATGGTATTCAAGATTGCCGATGACAACGGCATGCTGCTGCTCGACCTCAAAGATCTCCGGTCGATGCTGCAACACGTGGGCGATAACGCGGCTGAGTTCAAGACGCGCTACGGCAATGTGTCGGCTGCGAGCATCGGCGCGATCCAGCGCGGATTGCTGCAGCTTGAACAACAGGGCGGGGAGTCATTCTTCGGCGAGCCTGCGTTTGACCTTGACGACCTGATGCAGACGGATTCGAAGGGGCGCGGCGTGATCAACATTCTTGCCGCTGATAAGCTGCTTCAGTCGCCGATGATCTACGCGACGTTTTTGCTCTGGATGTTGGCGGAATTGTTTGAGCGATTGCCTGAGGTTGGAGATCTGGAGAAACCGAAGCTCGTCTTCTTCTTCGACGAGGCCCACCTGTTGTTCTCCGACGCGCCGTCGAACTTGCTGCAGAAGATTGAGCAAGTCGTCCGACTTGTGCGCTCGAAAGGTGTTGGCGTGTATTTCGTTACTCAAAACCCGCTGGACATTCCCGACATCGTGCTCGGGCAACTCGGCAACCGCGTGCAACATGCGCTACGGGCCTTCACACCGCGCGATCAGAAAGCGGTGAAGGCAGCCGCGGAAACATTCCGCGCCAATCCTAAACTTGACATCGAAAGAGTGATCATGGAACTCGGCGTCGGCGAGGCGCTTGTCTCATGTCTCGACGAGAAGGGGACGCCGGGGATTGTTCAGCGCGCCTTCGTTCTTCCACCCTATAGCCAGATCGGTCCCATCACGTCCGACCAGCGCCAAAGCATCATCGACACTTCGATCGTCGCCGGGCACTACGAGAAGGCTGTTGATCGCGAGTCAGCGTATGAGCAGCTCACGTCACGATTCCAGCAAGAGAAGCAGGTGGCTGAGGAAACACGACAAGCCGCGGCGCAAGAACGTGTGCAGGGCAGAAGATCGGACACGATGTTCGAAGCGGTAGCGAAAAGTACGTTGCGTGCAGTCGGGAGTCAGGTTGGTCGACAGTTAGTGCGCGGCTTGCTCGGTGGCCTACTCGGCGGCACGACTACGCGGCGAAGACGCTACTATCAGGCTGGTGAAAAAGGCTCTCATGTCATTCCGATGGAGCGAAGCGCCTGTGGACTCTCTCCCTTTGGATCAGATTCTTCCGAAGGAATGCCTTCGGCACTCACCCCGCCAAAGAGCGTCGGAGTTCGGAATGACATTGACCTCAGTTTTTCAACATCCTGCTAAGTGCAGGAGACCAGAGGTCAGAGGTCAGAGATCAGTCGTCTGAGGTCAGACGTCTGACGTCGGCAGTTCGATTCTCCCATTCGCTCTTTCATGCCCGCATTCTCACGCCTTCTCACCCTCCAGCATCTCCCTCGCGTTCAATAATTCCTTCTTATGCTGCTCTGTGAGCGTCGGATAGTTCAGATCAAGCGACTTGAGTTTCGCAACGATGATGTCGGCGATGGCCGCGCGCGTAAACCATTTGCGGTCGGCGGGAATGATGTACCACGGCGCCCAGTCCGTGCTGGTGTGATGGAACACGTCTTCATACGCTTTCATGTAGTCATCCCAGTGTGCGCGTTCTTTTGCGTCGCCCAGCGAGAACTTCCAATTCTTTTCCGGCGTATCGATCCGTGCGAGGAATCGCTTCTTCTGTTCTTCCTTCGAAACGTGAAGGAAAAATTTCAGAATCACCGTGCCGTTCTGTGTGAGATAATGTTCAAGGTTGTTGATGGCAGCAAAGCGTTTCTTCCAGATGTCGTCATTCTTTTCGCCGTCAGGAATTCGTTGTGCTTGAAGTATCGCGGGATGCACACGCACGATGAGCACTTCTTCATAGTACGAGCGATTGAAGATGCCGATCCGTCCGCGCTCGGGCAAGGCTTTCGTCGTTCGCCAGAGGAAGTCGTGATCCAGCTCTTCTGAAGACGGCACTTTGAAGCTGAAGACCTGACACCCCTGCGGGTTCACGCCGCTCATCACGTGCTTGATCGCGCCATCTTTGCCTGCCGCGTCCATCGCTTGAAAGATCAGCAACACCGAGTACGTATCGTCTGCGTACAGCATACCTTGCAATTCTGCCTTGCGCTCAATATCCAGTTGCAGCTTCTGCAGCGCTTCCTCTTTCGATTCATACTTGCCGGTGAACGCGGGATCGTACTCACGCAAGGAGATTTTTTTTCCGGGGGGAACAATAAATCTGTCGTGGTTCATGGGGGCTTCGTGGTTGTGAGAACGTTAGGTTGTGAGGTTCAAATACGCCGGTTCGTTGCCGGGCTTCCATTTGATGTTACATCCAATGCTCGGAATCTGATTTTGGCTGACGGGCGCGCCGGCAAGGACTGCGTCAATCGCCGCGCGAAGATCCTTTCCCGTGACGGGAATGCTGTTACTGCGACGACTGTCATCAAGTTGGCCGCGGTACGCGAGTCTTCGCGCCGAGTCAAACAGATAGAACTCAGGTGTACACGCTGCTTGAAACGCCTGAGCGACGAGTTGATCTTCATCGTAGCAAAATGGGAATGTGAACCCGAGTTCCTTCGCCATCTCCGCTGAGCTTTCCGGCGAATCCTCGGGATAGTTCTCCGCATCGTTCGACGTGATCGCGACGAACCCGACGCGTTGCGCCGCGTAGTCTTTCGCAAGGCGGGGAAGTTCATCCTCCACGTGTTTGACGTATGGACAATGACGGCAGATGAACATCACAACGAGCGCCGTACTGTCCTTGAACGTTTCCGGCGTGATCAGTTTTCCTGAGACGACGTCGGGCAGTGTGAACTCCGGCAGCGGCGTGCCGAGCGGCAACATGGTTGAGAGTGTGCTTGCCATGTAGTACTCCGGATAGTGAGTGACTGTACGACGCAAATATACATCCGAAAAAGCACGCGTGCAATCAAAGTACTCGCGCAAGCTCACGGATGTACGCCGGCGTTGTTCCGCAGCATCCCCCGATGACGGCTGCACCTAACTCTTTCCACTCGCGTGCAAACTGCGCGTACTCACGTTCATCAACATCACGAACAAAAACTCCGTCGCGAACATCCGGCTTGCCGATATTGCCGTACACCGCGAATGGCGTCTCGAGCTTCAATTCCGCAAGCGTTGACTTCAGCGCCTGAAGAAGTGGTGTAAGATAGCGCGGCGAGATGCAGTTCAATGAAAAGATCGCGGGATGCAACCCGGCGAGAGCGCGAATGCCATCAGTAAGTTGCTCGCCTCCGTAGAGTGTGCCATCATGTTTGCACGTGAAACTGACGATCGCTTCTTTGCCTGTCCGCATAGCTGCTGCGCATGCCGCATACGCTTCGCGAATCGTTGTCATCGTCTCCACCAAGAAGAAGTCAACGCCCGCCGTCGAAAGCCGCGCAGCCATTTCACCATGCTCGGAATCCAAGTCCGCAGCAGTTGGTACGATGTCCGGTTGGTAGCAATCTTCGACCGGAGCGAGACATCCGGCGATGAGCACCGAGCGGCCGTGGAACTCACTGCGTGCCTTCATCGCCAGTTCCACTGCCTTCGATGTGTACGCGAGCGACTCGTCGGAAAGATGCGCCTCCGCAAAGACGCGGCGGTTGGTGCGAAACGTATTCGTCACGATAATGTCTGCGCCGGCTTCGATGTAGTCGCGGTGAATCTGCAACACGACGTCGGGCGCCGTGCGAACCGACGCAGCGGACCACAACGGCAGCGCGATCGAAACGCCTCGCCGCTCGATCTCGGTACCCATTGCGCCGGAGAGAATGGCGGGTCGTTTCCTTTTCAGCAAGTCAGCAAGCGGCGTCTTCATGTGGAACACTTACGGAAAATTTGCAGTTGTTGTCAATAGCCCTTTCTTGTTAAAGGGGTTATGAATATATTTTTTGCAACTTTAGGGGTTCAGTGAAAACACTCGTCGTAACCATTCCAATTTTCTGTGTCGCGGCGTTTCTCGGATGTTCGGGGAGCAAGGAAGCCGGTTCCGGTTCGGCTGCGCAGCATGAAGAGCAGAAGGCTGTGTCCGGCCCTGCGCACGAGATGGCAAAACAGCACATGATCAACGGCTCGCTCTTCGAAATGAAAGGAGAGCATGCACAGGCCGTGCTGGAGTTTCAGGATGCGCTCCGGTACGAGAGATCATCGGGCGCATACTTCGCGCTGGCAAAGAACTACGCCGCGCTCAACAAGCAGACGCTCGCCATCGACGCTGCGCGCGACGCCGTTCGCCTGCAGCCCGACAACCTCGAATATCGGCGTATGCTGGCCGGCTCCTATGTGCAGATCTTCGAACTGGACTCCGCGTTGCATCAGTACGAACAGATCGTAAAGCTCGATTCGAATTCAATCGACTCGTGGTTCGGGCTTGCCCGGCTCTACCAGGCGCGCAAACCGGAGAAAGCGCTGCAAACCTACGACGAGATCATCAATCGTTTCGGTCCGCAGTGGGAGGTGTTGCTGCAAATTGTCGAGATGCACAATTCGACCGGCAACTTCCTGAAAGCTGCGGAAGCGATGAAGCGCATGACGGAGATCGATCCGAGCAATCTTGATCTGCAGCAGAGTCTTGGCCGGGCGTACATGCGGGCAAACCAGACGGACGAGGCGTTGAAGGTGTATCGGGATCTGATTGAGCGCGATCCCGACAATCTTGAATTTCGAACCGAGTTTGGCGGCGTGTATCTGACGCGAAAAGAGTACGCAAACGCCAACGAGCAATTCGACCGCGTACTCACCAACGACACGCTCGACGTCGAAGCGAAGCTCCGCGTTGGCGAATTGTATTTTGGCCAACTGGAAAAAGACTCGACGATCGCCCCTGTTGCGTTGAAGGTGTTCGACACCATCAGTCGCCGACATCCGAAGGAGTGGCGCGCCTACTGGTTTATCGGGGCCATCGGCGCGATCACGAAGAACGATTCACTGTCACTCGTCAACTTTCGCCGCGTCACGGAACTGGCAAGTTGGAATGCCGACGGCTGGGTGTATCTCTCATCCGTTTTCCTCGACCGGAATGATTTTCAATCCGTTGTCACCGTGCTCGAGTCTGCGCTCAAAACGTTGCCCGATGATGTGCGCGTGAATTCCATTCTCGGCATCGCGTACAGCCGGTTGGGACGAACGGAAGACGCTATCCGTGTCCTCGAGCGTGCTCGCACCATCGACCCAAAAGATCTCAACACCATTACGCAGCTCGCTCTGATCTACGACGGACTGAAGCGATATGACGAATCGGATTCGTTGTACGAAGCAGCATTGCGGATCGATCCGAACAACCATCTGACGTTGAACAATTACAGCTACAGCATGTCTGAACGCGGCATTCAGTTGCAGCGCGCGCTGGAGATGGCGAAGAAGGCGATTGAGCAACAGCCGGAAAACCAATCGTACCTCGACACCATTGGCTGGATCTATTTCAAACTCGGCATATATAGCGAAGCGGAAAAGTATGTGAAGAAGGCGATTGAGAAGGGGAATGCAAATGCCGTGCTGTACGAACACATGGGCGACATCTACGCCCGGATGAACGACACAGAACGAGCATTGGAGCAATGGAATATTGCCTTGAAGCTTGATGCAAACAACACAGCCCTGAGAGAAAAAATCCAACGCTCAACTACCCGATGACTCGTCGCTTCTGTCTGCTTTTGTGTGTCTGCGCCATTGTGCTCAGCTCGTGTGCGCCGAAGCGCGCCGACATTACTTTGAACACAAAAGAAACGCCGCCCGATTCTTTGTTGAGCCGTGTGAGGGAGCAAGGCGCAAAGTTGTCATCGCTGGTGGGCAACGGTACCGTCACGTTCGATAGCCCCGAGATGGCCGGCACGGCTTCGTTCGAATCGAACATGAAGAAGCCGGACTCGCTGCTGGTTGTCATCGAGGGACCGTTCGGTATCGATCTCGGTACGCTGTTCATGACGCGAGAGAAATTCGTCATGTACAATAGCATGGAGAACACCGTCATGACGGCGGATCCGAACAGCCGCGCTGTGCGTGCTGTTCTTCCGTTTGATCTTTCATACGATCAGATTCAGAATCTCTTTGCCGGCATCTTCTCTGCGCCGGGTGCGGAGAATGAAGTGAACGACTATCGCGTGGAAGATGACGAATTTGTGTTGACGAGTGCGTGCGGCAGGAATGTCTGCACGTACTGGATCGATCCCCTGTACCTGCTTGTGACGCGCTACGAGATGCGCAACGAACAGAATGAGCTTACCGTCGTGGCGTCATCGTCGTCGTATATTGAGCAGGAGGGAATTGCGGCGGCGCGGCGCATTTCGCTCAAGTTTCCACAACAGCGCCGGCAGATTTCGATTGTCTATCATTCACTCAGCCTGAACTCGCCCGATACGGATTTCGAGTTCACGATTCCGCCGAGCGCTCGAAGAATCGACCGATAGCTCGTGATGCATTATCGCAGAACGATCATAACCATACTTCTCTGCTGCGCGTGGTCCGGCGCGGCTTCCCTGGATCAGGACGAGCTGAAGAAGCATCAGTCCGAGCTGCAGACCATCCGGAAGCAGATTCAAGAGTACGAGCAGAAGATCAGGCAGCAGTCGTCGAAAGAGAAGGCGACACTGGAGCTGCTCGACTCGTACGATCGCAAGGCGACGCTCGTGCGCCGGTTGATCACGAAACTGCGCTCGGCGGAGTCGGCCCTGCAAGATACGATCGGGGTGACGCGCTACACCATGCAACAGCTTGACGCGCAGCTCAAATTTTTGAAGCATCATTATGCCGGATACGTAAAGGCTGTGTACACGTCGGGCCGCGTGCGCGACCTCGAGCTGTTGCTCTCTGCGCGTTCCATTAATCAACTCTACATTCGCTCGTATTACCTGCGTCGCTTCACCGATCAGCGGAAGCGTGATGCGGAAAAAATTGATGTGAAGCGCGGCGAGGTCGAGTCCGTGCAGTACAGATTGCAGACCCAGCTCGCCGAGGAGCGACGGCTGATCGCGGAAAAGGGCGCTGAAGAGGATAGACTCGTTTCTCTTTCGTCAGACCGGAAGCGTGTTCTTGCCGACATCCGCAAAGACAAATCATCGACACAGAAAGAAATCGAGCGCAAACGCAAGGCTGCCCAGGAGTTGGAAAACGTCATCGCCAGCCTGATTGAAGCAGACCGGCTGAAGAAGGAAAAGCGCGACGCTGACGTGAAAGAGGGGAAGTTCGTACAACCGCCGCCAGTGAGCGGCAACTTCGCTTCGAAAAAAGGAAAGCTCCGCTGGCCCGTCGCTGAAGGAGTTGTGGTAGCGAAGTTCGGCAATCAAGTTCACCCGCGTTTGAAAACAGTGACAATGAACACGGGCATCGACATTCAAGTGAAAGCAGGCTCGTCCGTGACAACGGTTGCCGACGGCGAGATCTCGACGATTCTTTGGTACCCGTCGTACGGCAATCTTCTGATTATCAATCACTACAACGGTTTTCGCACTGTGTACACGCATCTCGCCGAGATCCTCGTGGCGGAGGGACAAAAAGTGAAGGAGGGCGATCGGATCGGAACAAGCGGCGAAGCAATCGATGGTCCGCGCCTCCATTTTGAACTTTGGAAGGAACGCGAAAAACAAAATCCAGAACTCTGGCTCAGCAGATGAAGCGCTTTCGTGCTCCGCTTATTCTTGCAGTCGCGTCCACTCTCGTCGCGCTGGCAGTCAGTCCGCTGCTTTCTCCGCTCGAAGAAACGCTCACCTCGGCGAAGTACCGTATCCGCGGCGAGCAACGCGCCGACACGAATATCGTGCTGGTGTATCTTGATGGCGAAGCGATCCGCGAACTTGGCGGCTATCCGGTCAGGCGCAGCTTCTATGCGTTGATGATCAACGCGCTGACGGAGATGAAAGCGAAAGTAATCGGGATCGATATTGTGTTCGAGAAGCCCAGCTTCGAATATCCCGAGTACGATCAGCTGCTTGTCCACGTCGCCCGCGCGTCGCAGCGCGTTGTGCTCAGTTCGTACTTCGATTCACTAACCCGTGCGCCGACGATGAACGATGCGGCGATCGAGCAGCCCGACGCATTTTCCTATCCCCAGGTCGCGAATCTCCAACTCACCGGTTCTGGTTTTCACGCTCCATTTGAATCGCTGAGGGAGGGAACGCGGGGAGTCGGGCAGGTGAACATGCAGGAGGAAACTGACTTCCCGTTATTCGTCGAACTTGGCAAGGGCGTCGTGCCGTATTTTGGCGTTGAGTTGCTGCGAGAATTCTGCGATGCTGAACGCGCGGGAGTCAGCTACAACGGTTTGGTCATGACGCTGAAGAGGGGCGGCAAGCTCATCGAGATCGGCGCTACAAACGGCTCTGTTGACCTGAACTATCCGGGACGGCTGACATCGTTTGCGGCGTATCCGTTTCTCGAAGTTCTGAAGTCATACGATGCGGTTCGTGCGGGCCGCACGCCGTCGATTCATGTTCAGCAGTTCAGAAACAAGATCGTGATCGTTGGCGTAATTGCCGAAGGAACGACGGAGACAAAAACAATCGCGTCGCCGTTCGATGCGCGCTTTCCCGTTCTGGGACTTCATGGAGTTTTCCTCGACAACGCGCTCCGCTCAGGCTTCGTCACGAAGATTCCGCAGTGGCTTGCCGTTCTGCTCGCCGCGTTGCTGGGATTCGCCTGCGCCTCGACCGGACTGGTGCTGCAATCGCCGTCAAACAAAATCTTTCCGCCGGTCTTGTTGGTCGGAGTCGTTGGCATTTCGCTTCTTCTGTTCATCGTCGCGACAGTCATTCTGCCGCTCGTTCCATTTCTTGTTGTAGGGATACTCTCGACTATTGCTTCGCTCTACTATAAGCATCGCTACGTCAGCACGCAGCTGCGTACGGCTCTGTCGGAGAAGGAACAGATCGCTATGCAACTCAGCGATAGAGAAGCAAAAGTTGCCGTGCTTGAGCGTGAACTGATGAATGCCAGCGCGCAACGTACACCCGACAGAACAGATGAGCTGCTGGAGGAGATTCGGAAGTACAAAGCAGAGATTCACGAGCTGACTTCACGACGCGATGATATGGAGGAAGCTCACATCGCGGACGCATCGTCGTCGGAGGAAACGGGTGAGTTCGAGGGAATCGTCTTCGAGCGCGGCGGTCCGATGCAGGCCGTTGTGGATTTTGTGGGGAAGATTGCCGGGAGCGATGCGACCGTGTTGATTCTTGGAGAGAGCGGCACAGGAAAGGAAATGGTCGCGCGCAGTATTCATACGCGCAGCGGACGACCGGCGAAACCGTTTGTTGCCGTGAACTGCGGAGCGCTGGCGGAGAATCTGCTGGAGAGTGAACTCTTCGGGCATGAGAAGGGCGCATTCACCGAAGCAATCAAAGATAAACTCGGACGCTTCGAGCTTGCCGATGGCGGAACAATTTTTCTGGATGAAATCGGGGAGGTGAGCGAGTCATTTCAATTGAAGCTCTTGCGCGTTCTGCAGCAAGGCGAGTTTGAGCGCGTCGGGGGCACGAAGACGATCAAAGTGAACGTCAGAGTGATCGCCGCGACAAACAAAGATCTGAAGCAACTGGTCAGCGAGAAGCGATTCCGCGAGGATGTCTTTTATCGGTTGAACGTTTTGGCGATCGAGCTTCCGCCGCTGAGAAACCGGCAAGGCGACATTCCGATTCTGATCACGCACTTCCTGCGCAAGGAGGACGGCGAGATGAAGATGTCGCGCAATGTTCTTGACAATCTGCAAGGCTACGCGTGGCCCGGAAACATTCGCGAGCTTGAAAGCGTGATCACGCGCGCCGTGTTGCTTGCCAAAGCCGACAAGCGGACGATGATCACGATGAAAGATCTTGCCGAAGAGATTGTCGCTGCATCAACGAGCGCGGTTGCGCTTGAAGATCAGATTCTTGAGTCGCTGCGCGAGAAAGGATTTTCCCGCAGCGCAATCTCCGAGACTGCGACCGAGCTTGGAGGCATCAACCGCGGCACCGTCGCCGAGTACCTCCGCGGCCAGTGCCTGAAGGCGTTCGTCGAGCATACGTATGATCTCGACGTCACGGTTCGCTATATCTCCCTCTCTGCCGATCCTGCCGTCAACGAGCGGGTGCGGAAAAAAATTCAGGAGTATCTTGCCAACATCTCCGAAGTAGTAAGCGACTCGCGTCCGTGGGAGGTGCTGAAGCCTTTTCTCAAATCCAAGATGAAAAACCTGCCGCAGAAATATCATTCCTACCTTGAGCAAGCCGCCGAGGCTCGCTACCGCCGCGTGTGGCATTTAGAATAGGGTTCAAGTTTCGCGTCTTTGACTTCTGGCGTCTGACCTCTGACTTCTGACCTTCAGTGCCGGATAAGTTTCGTTCCCGCACTTCTCTCGCGTTTTCCCGCAATAGTCGCATTTCCAGCGTTGCCGCAACACCGCGAAATTTCCCCAATGAGAGCCGGATTCGTCGATTTCGTCGATTCCTGCCTACCGGCAGGCAGGCCGACCGACTGCTCGATTCTGGCACACGACTTGACCTCTCATCAAGCAAAGGTAATCGGAAAAGGTGGTCTGATGTCAATTCACACAAATCATA